>JBMTZC010000264.1:0-6044 GCA_049455215.1 Prochlorotrichaceae cyanobacterium | reverse complement strand
GCGCAACGATCGCGGTGATTGTGGGCATGATTTTGTTTATCGTTAAAAAGTAAAAGCAAATATAGGGATTTTGTACTATCTGTTATTACTATCCACCTACTCACTGATCAAAACGATCGCTAACTCCACTCCCTGAACCGTCACACCACTTAGATCCCCGGTGTCACCTCCATGAACTCCCACGAATAGTCTGCTAAAACCAATGTTCCCATCGAATTCTCAAGCATCACTCCTGGGGTTGGTAACAGTGGGCACTCATGCCAATGTTCATCCAGATCCTTTGGGATACTTCAATGAGTAGAAATGTTCGCCAACACAAAATCATCCTCAGTATTGTCCTACTCTGCGCACTATACTTCGCGCAAATTGGACTTCGCCTAACTCTCCACGGGCAAGCGCCCATTGATGGGATACTCGTGCTCGGCGGCAGCATTCAGCGCGAAGTTTATGCGATCGCCCAGGCCAAAGAACTGCCCCGACCGATTGTCCTGTCTGGGGGATCGTCCGCCGGTTGCATTCAGCGTGTGGTGGATTACTATGGCGTAGATCCTGCCGGGATATGGATTGAACCCTGTGCTACTTCCACCTTTGAAAATTTTGCCTTTGCTGCTCCGTTGCTCAGGGCAGAAAAAGTCCACCATGTCCTCGTCATCACCTCCGCCACTCATCTCTTGCGGGCAGGGTACTTGGGCAAAATTATGCTGGGATTGCGTGGGATTGCAGTACAGGTGTTCGATGTTCCAGAAAAAGGGCGGCCCGGCAATCAAGAGTCCCAACTTAAAACCATTTTAGATTGGACACGGGGAGTGGTATGGGGCTTGTTCAGTCCCCTGTTGCCCCCGAAGCGTTGTCCCGGTCTGATTGCATTAGAGAACTTGGAATCTCCGATCGTTCCTGACCAATGTGAAAATCACCCTTTGTTTAGGTCTTAGGAATGCGGACTTTATAACCTGGAATTTCACTACCAAGACACCGAAGCCCCGAAGGAATACCTTTGTGTTCTTTGTGCCTCTGTGGTTTAATCCTGAACTTTCCGGTTTATTTAACTCACGATCCTTAGGGGTTAGGGCTTAACCCGTCATGGGCACAAAGCGTACCGGTAGGGTTGAAGTTCGCAGGATACCCGTACTCGTTTTCTGGAACACCATGAGCACCTGAGCCCGATCGCCCACAGGAATCACTAAGCGACCTTGAGGAGCCAATTGCTCTAGCAATGCGGGGGGAACTTCCGGGGGCGCAGCGGTGACCAAAATGGCATTGTAGGGAGCAGTGGTGGGTAATCCGTGGTAGCCATTGCCTTGAAACAGGTGAATATTGCCATACTGGAGGCTCTGGAGCGTCTGTTGGGCTTGATGGGCTAAGGCTGGAATGATTTCTACGGAATAGACTTCACTCGCCAGGTAACTGAGGATTGCGGTTTGATAGCCAGAGCCAGTACCAATTTCTAAGACGGTTCCTCCCGGGGGAATGCCCGCTGCCTGGGTCATAAAAGCCACGATATACGGCTGAGAAATGGTTTGCTGATCCCCGATCGGTAAGGGGGTGTCTTCATAGGCATGGGCCACCTGTTCCGGCGGGACAAAACGATGGCGGGGCACTGTTAAGAAGGTCTGCAAAATCCGGGCATCCCTGATTCCTCGCGCCTGGATTTGTTCAGCGACCATGTGTTGACGCTGTTGAGCATAGTCTCGAGGCATAGGAGTTGGGGGGTGAGTCGTTCAGTGATAGCAGGATCTCGGTTCGCCGAATCTAGCGAGGACGAAGCCCTGGCAGCGCAGGTTTTTACCCGCAAGGGGAACCGTCCCGAGAGCCTAGACCAGACGCATACTGACATCGAGCCAAGTGGAACGGGTGATGGGCGCACTGGTGGAGATAAAGTCAACGCCTGTTTCCGCGACGGCTCGAATCCGATCGAGGGTAATGTTCCCTGATGCTTCAATTTTAACGTGGGGGCTGTGATTGCGAATACGCTCCACCGCCACTCGCATTTGGTCTAGGGGCATATTGTCCAGCATAATCACCTCGATCGCACCTTGGAGGGCTTCTTCTACCTGGGCTAAGGTTTCCGTTTCCACTTCAATGGAGAGGGGATAGGGACTCGATCGTTTGACCGCTGCGATCGCGGCTAAAATTCCACCTGCGGCTGCGATGTGATTATCTTTAATCATAATGGCATCATCCAGCCCGAGGCGATGGTTGTGGGCACCGCCAACCCGAGAAGCATATTTTTCTAGGAGCCGTAAACCGGGGGTTGTCTTGCGGGTATCCACCAACTGGGCAGGCAAATCGGCAATCCGATCGACGTAGGCACGAGTTGCTGTGGCAATTCCCGATAGACGCATCACTAAATTTAAGGCAACCCGTTCCCCCATCAGCAGGGCCGCCACTTCTCCATTAAATTCAGCCAGGATCGTTCCCGGTGTTAACGATTGACCCTCCTCCACCAAGAACTTTGCGGTTAGAGCAGAATCTAGCAACTGAAAAACCTGTAAAGCCAAGGGTAATCCCGCCACAACTCCCGCTTCCTTGAGAATCCAGGTCGCCTGGCCAGGCACTGCAACCCGATCGAGAATGCCCGTAGTCGTATGATCCCCACGACCTAAATCTTCCTGTAACCACGATCGCAGTAAGGGATCGAGCAAAATAGGGGAGGGTAGGCTAGGAGTCATAAACTGAACCGGGAATACTGGTGGGATCCTAACGTGAGAGCGCTAGGGTGCATCCCGTATTGCACCGGAGTGGGAAACCCTGACCGAGCCTAAAGGGGAGCACCACTAAATTCTAGCAACAGGACTAAAATTCCCAGAAAAAAAATAATTGCCGTAACAATGGAAGGCATTGGAATGATCCTCTGTAATCGCGTTGTTAATGTAGAGCAATTTGTAAGATGGCGAAGTCCAAATTTTACAAATTAAGCTTACTTTAGGATTTATCAATCCTTCCCTAGCGTAAAAGATTGACTGGGGGTGGGGGGAGTCGCAATAACCGAAAGGACTTTTAAACGCCTTGTGGCGGGTAGCTCAGCCGCCCGCCACGAGTTCTATGACTAAAAAGAGGTGCTCAAGTGAATGTTAGACCATTCAAGACTGGTCAGAGGAAGCGTGGAGTGTGTTAAGCCTTCCAGTGATGTTCCTAAAGCCTTAAAGGAGAACGAGAATGGCCAGGATAAACAAGCCTAGGGTAACGAAAGACTCCCAATACAGGGCTTGACATTGACCAATGTCTGCAATTCGCTCTTCAAGGACTGTATCGTAACTAGATAGTGAATGAGAGATGGAAGTGAGTTTCATAGTCTTGTGCTCCTGAGCGGGGAATCGAGCGGTCGGTTTGAAGGAATAACGACGCAATTGACCCAAGGATCTGTTCCCAATTGATTAGCTTAGATCTAATAAGCGACTTGCGTGGAGAAAAGTGTGTAAGACGTTACACAATCTGAAGAAAAAATAAAATCTTCATCCTTATTCTTGCACCTTGTACAAAAAGAATCATCGGGAAATTCCCGGAATTATTCGAGGATCTCGATCGGGAGGTACCGTGATCTTACGGAGTTCAGTTAGTGATCCAGGACGGATTTGAGCCCGTCCGTCTATTTCTAGACTCCCAAACCGTTTTTATTCTTATTTTATGTTTACGGGCACTAGGGGCAGAGGGTCTGAAACAGGGCAGAGTAATCTCCATCTGCTAGCCCTGTAGCGATCGTTTCTTGGAGGATGGCAGCGATCGCTTCTAAGCCACTGTCATTCAAGGGAGTGGCGTTAGATTCTTGTAGGAATAAATTCACATCTTTGGCTAAATGTTTGACCGGAAAATTAGGATTGGCAAAATTCCGATTTAACATTCGCTGCAGTTTTTTATCAAAAGTAGGGGCGTAGAGCGCACTTTTACGCACAATATCCATAAACTGATCCACCTCAACTCCCTGCTGTTGAACAAACCCCAAACTTAAGGCAAAGGTACTGGTTAAACCGGCAATGAGTTGATTCAGAGCTAACTTTAAAGCCATCGCTGTTCCCACTTCGCCAATGTAACGGGGATTACTACCAAAATTTTCCAACAGGGATTTCCAGGTCTCAAATTGGGCTGGGGTGCTTCCCACCATCAAGATGAGTTGACCGCTCTGAGCTTCAGGAATGCTACCCAAAACGGGACATTCCAAATAAGAACCGCCTGCGTTTTCGATCGTTTGGGCTAAATCCCGACTTTCCTGGGGGGCGATCGTCCCCATTTGGATGAACGTCCGATCCCGTAGCAGGGGCAAGGTGTCTTCCGTCAACAGGGTTTCTCGGAGGGCCGCGCCATCCGTGAGCATTAAAATGACGCAATCTACAGACTGCAGCAAATCCGTAGGCTGAGCCGCTAGGGTCGCTCCCACATCCACCAAAACGGAGGCTTTTTCGGGGGTGCGGTTATAAATGGTGAGGGGAAGTGATACCGCCAGTAACCGTTCCGCTAAGGGTAAGCCCATTAAGCCTGTGCCCATCAATCCATAATTCATTCGGCATAACCTCGTTGAGTGCGTATTCTAGATCTTTCAGTTTAAATCCCCGTTATCCCTAAAAACGGTTGTCTTTTTAGTTGGCACTGTGATGGGCTACCCAGCCGCTTTCTCGCATGAACCGAGGTGCCCTTTATGCTATAACTCATGTATCCAACGACACTGTTGCCATGATCCCCGCTTCTCCCCTGCCGAACGAGACTGAACGGATAGCAGAACTGCTGCGGCACAACCTACTCGATACGCCGAATGAGCCAGAGTTTGACGAAATTGTACAGTTAGCGGCTCTTCTCTGTGATGCTGAGATTGCCCTCGTTAGTTTAGTGGACGATCGTCGGCAGTGGTTTAAGGCCAAGGTGGGCTTGGAAGCCACGGAAACCCATCGAGATTTAGCCTTTTGTGCCCATGCCATTCAGGGGGATGATCTCTTTGAGGTGGAGGATGCCAGCGAAGATGAGCGCTTTCATGATAATCCTTTGGTCACGGATAATCCTAATATTCGCTTCTATGCGGGTCAGCCTTTACGATCGATGGATGGACATCGCCTAGGGACTTTGTGTGTGATCGATCGCCATTCCCGCCAGTTAAGTCCGGCCCAGCGATTTTGTTTGCAGGTATTAGCGAAACAAGTGGAACGGTTGTTAGCGTTGCGGGTCAGATTACAGGATTTGGATGATAGCCTACAACTGATTCAGCAACAGAAACAGGCGTTGGAAACAACGAATAGCATAAAAGATAAAATTCTAGGAGTTTTATCCCATGATCTGCGCGCTCCTATGTGTTCCTTACAAAGCGTTTTAGAGTTGTTTGATCAAGAGCTTTTTGATCCAGATACCACAGCTCAACTGATTGTGAATCTTCGACCTAAATTTGAGGAAACTCAGCATTTATTAGAGTCGGTATTAGAGTGGGTACAGGATCAAAGTCGCGGCAATTTGGTGCAGTGGGAAGCCTGTGTCGTGGATGATATTGTGACGAGCAGTTTGTTTTGGGTAAAGTCTTCTGCCCAGACCAAAGCCGTTAATTTAATCTATAATGCTAACCCCGATTTGTGGATTAAAAGCGATCGTAATATTGTGGAATTAGTCCTCCGCAATCTTTTAACCAATGCTGTAAAATTTACCACCCAAGGCGATCGGATTACCATCTTTGCCACCCCTACGGCAGAGGGAAAAGTTCGCCTCAGTGTGAGGGATACAGGGGTGGGGATTAGCAAAGGAGATATTGATAAAATTCTCCAATCTACGGGCAGGTTTTCCCAATTGGGTACAGCCCGCGAAAAGGGGACAGGGTTAGGATTAATGCTCTGTCAAAGTTATTTGTTACAAATTAATAGTGCGCTAGAAATTGAGAGTAGTCCCCAGCAAGGATCCACGTTTTCCTTTGTAGTGGACGGTTTACCCTATCAAGCCAAACCAGCAGCAGAACCACAGCCATCCTAGATGAATTTTGGCGGTATCCCTCAGCCCATTAGCCTACATTATTAGTGAGGATGTCTAGCGGATCAAAATCCATGGTCAGTAGTCAGACTAATCCCAACTAAAAAGCC
>JBMTZC010000263.1:0-6047 GCA_049455215.1 Prochlorotrichaceae cyanobacterium | reverse complement strand
TCATCCAGAGATAGAAGGATAGGGATTTCAACTTCAGAAAAATAGCCGTAATGTTCAGGGGCAAAACTTTTTTAATAATCTGAGAAGAAAGTAGAGGCAGATAAACGATCGTTGCAATGGATATTAAAAGGGTGGGGACGGAAACCTGCACTTCTTGGTGAGCAATTAAAGGAATGATCAGGGGAATGCAGAGGGAAACGATCGTATTAGAAGTCAGCACTGAGTAAGCGGCGTATTCAACATTACCTCGAATCAGTTTAATCACCACCGGGGCTGCAGCAGCCGTGGGGGAGATGGCCAACATAAAGCTGATTAAGGCTAACTGAAAGTCGAAGGTGCGGAGGAGAAAGAATAAGGAAAAGGCCAGCAGGAACATCGTCAAGAGGATGACGATCGCTTGGCGGTAAAAGGAACTTCTGACTTTAAACTCCAGATCCAGAAAGGCAAAAAACAGCATCGCCATGACAATATATTTAATGGCAACGGCAAAAATATAACCAGCGGGAAAACACATTCCCAGGAAAATTGCCAAAAACAAAAATTTAGAATTCATGGCATAGCGCAGAGATAAAGCGATCGTCTTGGAGAATGATAGGCATCATTGTTGAGAAAAAAGTCAACTCTACCAGGAGGCCTTGATGAAGGATAATGCAGCTACCCCCTCATCCTCATTCCTGTGGGGGGACTCACGTTAAATTTTGCCTTTTTTGCGATACTCAAGAGTCACAAAAGCTACAGCCTTCACCCAGAAATCGGTATTTTAGAGGTCATTCCATCATCATTACCTGACCGTTGAGTTTTGTAAACAACCATGAACAACCTTTACAAAATCTCAAAAAATTTCCCTGCGGGGACTCTTCCTTGTCCCTGGATTTTTCGAGGTACTCCATCTTTAAATTCGTCTTAAATCGTAAGGAAATATTTACAAATTGCTGAATAAGTTAAGTCAATTGGAAAAACCGGGTAACTTCCCCCTATTCCCGTTAGGATCGAATTAACTTGGTGCGATCGGCATTAACAGCGAGTTCTGAATTTGCGATCTTAAATTCTTGAGAAATTGTTTATTTTCGCTGCTTCTGTTCTAGCCGAATCAGACTTAATGCAAGTTACCGTTTCGGATGAGGGCAACCATGAGTAACACAGACACCCATACCAAAAACTTTGCAACGATCGATGGGAACGAAGCGGCAGCACGGGGGGCCTACCCCCTCAGTGAAGTCGTGGCCATCTACCCCATTACGCCCTCCTCTCCCATGGGAGAATGGTCGGATGCTTGGGCAGCAGCGGGACAAGCCAATCTCTGGGGAACCATTCCCTCGGTAGTGGAAATGCAGAGTGAAGGGGGCGCTGCGGGAGCGGTTCACGGTGCTTTGCAGGCCGGTTCCTTAACCACCACCTTTACCGCATCCCAGGGATTGATGCTGATGCTCCCCAATCTCTACAAAATTGCCGGGGAATTAACCTCTGCGGTCATTCACGTTGCGGCCCGTTCCTTGGCCGCTCAAGCTCTATCCATTTTTGGCGACCACAGTGATGTGATGGCCGCCCGGATGACCGGTTGTGCCCTGCTCTGCTCCAATTCTGTCCAGGAAGCCCACGACTTTGCCACGATCGCTACTCGGGCGAGTTTGGCTTCTCGGATTCCCTTCCTTCACTTCTTCGATGGCTTTAGAACCTCCCATGAAGTGCAAAAAATTGAGCTTATTTCTGCCGATGCACAACGATCGCTGATTAAAGATGAGTGGATTTTGGCCCATCGCAGCCGCGCCCTGACCCCAGATCACCCGGTTTTGCGCGGGACGGCCCAAAACCCCGACGTATACTTCCAAGCTCGGGAGACCGTCAATCCCTTTTACTTCACCTGTGCCGATGCGCTGCAGGATGCCATGGATGAGTTTGCCGCCGTGACGGGTCGGCAGTATCAGCCCTACGAATACCACGGTGCCAGTGATGCAGAACGGTTGGTGGTGCTGATGGGATCGGGCTGCGAGACGGCCCATGAAACCGTGGACTCCTTAGTGAGCCAGGGTGAAAAAGTTGGGGTGCTTAAAGTACGGATGTATCGTCCCTTTGACAACTATCGCTTTATTGCCGCTATCCCCAAAACCGTCAAAGCGATCGCCGTTCTCGATCGCACCAAAGAACCGGGCAGTAGCGGAGAACCCCTGTACCTCGATGTGGTCAATGCCGTGTATGAGTTGGGCCAGTCTCACTGGGCCCCAGCCGCCCCTCCGGTGACCCTACCCGTGGAAGATAAGCCAGAACTGAATGATCTGCCCCTCAACCTAGAGCACAAAATCATCCACGTTCCCACCGTTGTGGGGGGACGCTACGGGTTATCTTCCAAGGAATTTACCCCCGCCATGGTCAAGGGTGTCCTGGATAACCTCTTAAAACGAGAACCGCAAAACCACTTCACCGTGGGCATTATTGACGACGTAACCCACACCTCCCTAGACTACGATCCCAGGTTTTCCACGGAGCCGGAAAGTGTCGTGCGGGCGGTCTTCTACGGGCTAGGTTCCGATGGTACCGTGGGAGCCAACAAGAACTCCATCAAAATTATTGGCGGCGAAACGGACAACTATGCCCAGGGCTACTTCGTTTACGACTCCAAGAAATCCGGTTCCGTCACCGTATCCCACCTGCGCTTTGGCCCCGATCCCATTCGCTCCACCTACCTGATCACCGAGGCCAACTTCACCGCCTGTCACCAGTGGGAGTTTGTCACCCAGTTCAACCTTTTAGATGCCGCCGTACCCGGCTCCACCTTCCTCCTCAACAGTCCCTACGAACCGGAAGAAACCTGGGTGCGCCTACCCATGGGTCTGCAACAACAAATTGTGGACAAGCAACTCAAGGTCTACTGCATCAACGCTTCCCAAGTGGCCAAGAATGCCGGGATGGGCAGCCGCATTAACACCGTCATGCAAACCTGTTTCTTTGCCCTCGCTGGAGTGCTGCCTCGGGAAGAAGCGATCGAACAGATTAAGAAAGCGATTCGCAAGACCTACGGCAAGAAAGGGGAAGATATTGTTCGCATGAACATTGAAGCGGTGGAAAGCACCCTGGCCCACCTCTACGAAGTTCCCATTGGAGCCGTACAAACGGAAGCCGAAGTGACGGAGGCCAACACTTGGGCTAATGCTCCAGCCTTTGTGCGGGATGTCCTCGGGGAAATTACCGCCCGCCGTGGCGATGCCCTCCCCGTCAGTGCCCTCCCCTGTGATGGCACCTTCCCCACCGGCACCACCAAGTATGAAAAGCGCAACGTGGGAGCCGAAATTCCCGTCTGGGATCCCGATGTTTGTGTGCAGTGCGGCAAGTGCATCATGGTTTGTCCCCACGCCGTCATTCGCGGCAAGGTCTATGAACCGGGGCTGCTGGGGGATGCGCCCGATAGCTTCAAGTCCACCGAGGCACGGGATCGGGATTGGAAAGCCACAGGACAAAAATTCACCATTCAAGTTGCCGCGGAAGACTGTACAGGCTGTGCCCTCTGCGTGGATATTTGCCCCGCCAAGAACAAATCTGAACCCCGCAAGCGGGCCATCAATATGGCACCGCAACTGCCTCTACGGGAACAGGAGCGCAGCAATTGGGACTTCTTCCTTAGCCTGCCCAACCCCGATCGGAACCAGTTGGATCTCCGTAAAGTGGCGCACCAGCAAATGCAGGAACCCCTCTTTGAATTCTCTGGAGCCTGTAGCGGTTGTGGCGAAACCCCCTACGTCAAACTCGCCAGTCAACTCTTTGGCGATCGGATGATCGTTGCCAACGCCACCGGCTGTTCCTCCATTTACGGTGGAAACTTACCCACCACCCCTTGGACCGTCAACGCCGAGGGTCGCGGCCCGGCCTGGTCTAACTCCCTCTTTGAAGACAATGCGGAGTTTGGCTTTGGGTTCCGCCTCAGTATTGACCAGCATACTCAGTTTGCTCAGGAGTTGCTCAGTGCCCTCGCAGAGACCCCGATCGCTAACGCAACTGTTGTTCCCCGTGATCTCGCCACTGCCATCCTCAACGCGGATCAGTCCACCGAAGCCGACATCAACGAACAGCGGGAGCGGGTTACCCACCTCAAACAATACCTACACCAAGCCCTAGACAACGCCAGTGACACCCTCAAGTCCCAACTGAATAACCTCCTCTCCGTTGCGGACTACTTAGTGAAGAAGAGTGTCTGGATTATGGGCGGTGACGGCTGGGCCTACGACATTGGCTACGGCGGTTTAGATCACGTCCTGGCCAGTGGTCGCAACGTCAACATCCTCGTCATGGATACCGAAGTCTACTCCAACACCGGGGGTCAAATGTCCAAAGCCACCCCCAAAGGAGCGATCGCCAAATTCGCGGCTGGCGGTAAACCCGCCGGTAAAAAAGACCTGGGACTGATGGCCATGACCTACGGCAACGTCTACGTGGGCAGTGTTTCCATGGGCGCACGGGACGAACACACCCTGCGGGTCTTCATGGAAGCCGAATCCTATGACGGTCCCTCCTTGATCCTCGCCTACTCCCACTGCATCGCCCACGGCATTGACATGGCCCAAGGCATGGCCCAGCAAAAACTAAACGTCGAAACCGGACGCTGGTTCCTCTACCGCTACGACCCCCGTCGGGCAGCAGAAGGACACAACCCCTTACAAATGGACTCCCGGGCTCCCAAAGGGCACCTCTCCGACTCCATGTATCGGGAAAACCGCTTTGCCATGCTCACCCGCAGCAAGCCCGAAGAAGCCCGCAAACTCTTAGAAGAAGCGGAACTCGATGTGCGCAGTCGCTGGGCTCTGTACCATTACATGGCTAATCAACCCTGGGGTGGCTCTAATGGGAATGGGGCGGAAGCCAAAGCTGAAGAGGCAGCTAAGTCATAACCTAACCTGATTCAGATCTCCTGGTACTAAGCTACTGGGAGATCGGTGCTAAGAATAGATAAAATGGTAAAAAAGGGAAGAGCATGGAGTTTGAGTTTGTTGTACCTAAGCGCCCTGTTTCTTTTCAAACTGATAATAAGGACAATCTTCGTGTTTGGAAAGACTATGTATATGGATATGCATTCAGAGCATGGAAAGGATCTCCAATTGTTAATGAGTATTTTCGATTTTCAATCGTGTTTTTATGCGAGGAAGAACCCCCAGATATCAACAATATTATTAAACCGATAGAAGATGTCTTGTGTGGACTTGTTTATCCAGATGATAGCTCAGTCATTAGTGTAGATGGTCATACACGTTTCTTTTCGGAGCCATTTGATATAACAATTGCACCTGAAAAGTTACTTGAAGCATTTTATCTTGGTAATGAATGTGTATATGTTAAAGTTAAAACAATTAGGCATGAGGAGTTATTTTTATGATCATGAGTGAAGCTGAGAGACAGGTACAGAGCAAATATGAAAAGATGGGCTATGAGGTTATTCCTCAACCTGCCAAAGAGATGTTACCTTTTGATTTAGGGGGCTATATTCCTGATTTGCTATGTAAAAATAAAGAAGAAAATATTTTAATCGAAGTAAAAGGAAGAGTATGGAAAGACTCCCTAGAAACGTACAAAACTATTGCAAAAATTATAAATCAATATAACGGCTGGAAGTTTTTCATCATACAAATGAAAGATTTGTATGATAGTAGGGATCCAATACAAAATGTTACAAAGTATGATTACGATCGCTATATGCAAAAAATCAACAATAGTAAAAAAGCTGGCCTATTTGAAGCGGCTTTAGTCTATGCTTGGAACTTGTTGATTCTTTTGTTTAGATTGAAAGTAGAACAAGATAGTTCTATTTTACTTGAGACGACTGATAAAAACTTAATAAATACGTTGTATAGTGATGGAGCTATATCCTTACCTGACTATGATCAATTATTAAGCTTGATGATCAAAAGGAATGAATCAGTTCATAATATTTTGACGAATGTTGACGAGAATGATGTTGATATTTTACTTGGTTTAATAGAACAGTATAATGGCTATTGGCATAATCTAATCAACAGAAAACTATTGGATCCTCATTACGACGATCGTAACGTAAATCCTATCTA
>JBMTZC010000262.1:0-6054 GCA_049455215.1 Prochlorotrichaceae cyanobacterium | reverse complement strand
AATCCTGTGGAGACTCAGTAGACTTAATTTTTAGGGTACGAAAGTTATGCGTATCAGAGGCACCGCAATTGTGATTAGAGACACCCGAATCCTCTTAGTGCAGGATCGGGGAAAATCTCGGTTTTCGCTGCCGGGAGGTGGCAAGGAAAAGAATGAACCGGTTTTAGCAACAGCGATTAGGGAACTGTATGAAGAACTGGGCATGAATGCCCAGAAAGCTGAGCGACTGCTTCGCTGTGATTATACTGGCACCGTTAATCTTCATCAGGTGTGCTTAATTGAAACCGATGATGAACCCGTGATCGCCTCCAGAGAACTGAGTCACTTTTTGTGGTGGGATCAAGAGCAAGATATTCCCCGTTTACCCCACGTCGATCGTATCTTGGCGAACTTATAGCATCTGGGCACTCTATGCTCTCGTCTGAACTTGATAGCTATGTTGGGATTTTTGAATTTTTATAAGCCTACGGGATGCACCTCCCATGATTGTGTTGCCCAGGTGCGCCGAGCTTTGCGAACTAAACGAGTGGGTCATGGCGGTACCTTGGATCCAGCGGCTTCTGGGGTGTTACCCATTGCCGTGGGACAGGCCACCCGTCTCCTCGCTTATTTAGCGGAGGGCAAGGCATATCAAGCCACCATTCGTTTTGGTCTCAAAACTACGACGGATGACTTAGAGGGAGAAGTACTCGAAACAGCAGATGTTGAAGGACTATCGCTGGAAACGATCGAATCCCTTTTACCCCAATTTCTAGGCCGGATTTGCCAAATCCCTCCTCGGTATAGTGCCATTCAGGTGCAGGGCAAACGGCTATACGATCTGGCAAGGGCGGGGGAAGTGGTTCAGGTTCCAGAACGGTGGGTTCAGATCTCCTCCCTCAAGGTGTTGCACTGGAGAAGTACACCCTACCCGGAGTTAGATCTGGCAGTGGAGTGCGGTACAGGGACTTATATCCGATCGCTAGCCCGGGATTTAGGCGATCGCTTAGGCACTGGGGCCACCCTCGCCGCCCTAATCCGCAACCAGAGTAGTGGTTTCAAACTTGAGGACAGCATCACGATCGAGCAAATTAAGACTGATCTCGAACAAGGGCCGTTATCTCTCCTCTCCCCCACTACCGTCTTGTCCCATTTATCAATTGTCCGATTAGCAAACAGCCAAGACCTTCAACGCTGGTACCAGGGGCAGCGCTTAGAAACTGCTTCCCTGACAACTGAAGCGTTAAGCGTGAATGAAGCAGTCTTAGTTGTAAATGAACAAGATCAATGTCTTGGTCTCGGGGTAGTCGTTGCCCCTGAAGACAGCCCACTCCTCCAACCGAAAGTCGTCTTTAATCCCTAAGGCGCACCTCGAGAAATTCAAACTTTGGCTCTGGTCCCTACATCAGAAATCTACATACATAGCAAGAGGAGGTGACGGGTGGCTGTGCCGCCCGCCATAATGAATCGAAGTGAGGACTAGGGAACCGCCAGCGAGTTCCTCCCACGACTCTCGATTAGACGCGACCCCGTAGCATTTGCGCCATTTCATTGGGTTTCGGAGAACATTCCAGAGCGGTTTCCTCCGTAATCCGTCCCTCTTCATAGAGTCGATAGAGAGATTGGTTCATCGTAGCCATCCCATCAAAGGTACATCGGGGAATAATGGCTTCAATTTCTTCCACCTCATTACGCCGAATGTAATCTTTAATGGCATCGGTATTGAGCATAATTTCGTGGAAGGCGGCCCGTTTTCCATCCGTTGTCCGACAAAGCCCCTGGGCAACAATCCCAATCAAGGATTCTGCTACCGCAATCCGAATGGGATCTTGTTCGGCCGGGCTAAACATGTTCAAAATCCGTTCAATGGTTTTCACTGCACTATTGGTGTGCAAGGTTCCCATGACTAAGTGACCAGTTTGGGCTGCTTTTAGGGCTGTTTTAATAGTCTCTTGATCTCGAATTTCCCCCACAAGAATGAGATCAGGATCTTCCCGAAGAGATGCTTTCAGGGCATTCTCAAATTTAAGGGTATGCATCCCTACTTCTCGGTGCTTGACCAAGGATTTCTTACTCTGATGGACGAATTCAATGGGATCTTCGATCGTAATAATATGTTTGGGCATTTCACGATTGATATAGTCAATCATGGCCGCCATGGTGGTGGATTTCCCTGATCCCGTTGGTCCCGTGACTAGAATCAAGCCTTTATGGTAGTGGCATAAGTCCTTAAAGACAGGGGGACATTTGAGTTGTTCTAAGGTCAGAATTTTTAGGGGAATGAGACGAATAACCAGAGACGGTCCCTTCAAGGCATCAAAGACATTAATCCGAGCCCGAGCGAATTCATACTGAGTTGCGCCGTCAAAGTCCAACGTGTCTTGGAAGCGGCGAATTTCTTCGTCGCTCATAATTTCCTTCAGCCAAGACATAAAGGTGGGCAAATCGGTTTCGGGATAGTCTGTTTCCATAATTTCCCCCCGATCGCGGTAACGAGGCGGTTCACCCACACCGGCGTGAATATCGGAAATGCCACTATCGTAAGCTCGTTTGACAACCTCGAACAGAGTTGGTTGTCCAGGAGAAGGACCTTCGGGTGCCATGCCTCGAGATCCGGAAGGCGTGAGTCGCCCAGGGGTAGAGGGAATTGAGGGAATGCTGGGCGGCATCACCATGCCTGGCGGTGCAGAGGGAATACCAGGGCTACTCGGGGGTCTCAGCGAGGTGGGCGGTGCCGCCGGATTGCCTGGAATGGGGGGACGAGACGGGGGAACCATTCCTGGTCGGGGCGGGGCGGGAGGTGCCGGTGGGGCACTCATCCCGACACCCGGGCGAGGGATCTCGGGCTTCCCTGCACGGGGAGGCGGCGGTGCAATAGGTGCCGTTTCATCCATAGAGGGCGGAGGCGTTGGACGGGGCGGCATCGGAGGGACTGAGGGTCGATTTGCAGCGTTGGTCATGGTAGTTCCCAAAGGAATTGCTATAGGTGGGATCTTAGCGAATGTTCTGGCGAAGGTGAAGCGTCACGCAGGAAAAATTAATGAGAGATTGACAGTTTAGCGCTGCGGGGGAAGTTGTAAAAATGCTTTTTGGGCCGCATTTTGCTCTGCTAGTTTAATCGATCGTCCCCAGCCCTTCGCTAGTAACTGATTTTCAAACCAAACTTCTGCCTCAAAGCGATCGTCAGCATCAGGTTGGGTCTTAATTTCTTTAACCCGGTAATCTGGCAGGGACTGAGCTTGTGCCTGTGTCCATTCCTGTAAGGCTGCTTTGTAATTTTGACGGGCGGGATCGGCTAAAACCCCTTGCGCTAGATCCTGAAAATGGTAATCCAGCCACGATCGAATTAAGCTTAAATCTTGAGTACTCAGATACAGGGCTCCGAGTAAGGCTTCTAAAGCTTCTGCCAGTCGTCGAGAAACCCCAAGATCTCGCTTTACGGTATCTGTCTTGAGGATATAGCGATCGAGATTATAGACTGCGGCAATATTCGCTAAGGTCTGATCACTGACCAGGATCGATCGTACTGCAGCCAGATCCCCCACGGGTAAATCAGGATAGGTTTCCGTCAAAAACTGGGCTGCTGCTAAACGAACGACCCCATCCCCCAGAAACTCTAGATGCTCATAATGTTGCACTGCATGGGCAGAAGGATGACAGAGCGCCCGATCCATGACATCCCACTTGACCTTGGCGTTAGGGGGAATGCCCAATTTTTTGACTAGACGCTCTAGCTGGTTCTGGCGTGGAGAAGAAGACATAAGGTATCTAAAGGATCCCGGACCGTATGAGGGAGCAAGTCTTTTGCTAAACCTGGTTCATTTCAAGGCAGTGAACTGAAGCTGAAAACATAGGGCGCAATGCCCAGGCTGAGATTCTTAGCTTTATCTGATTGAACTTAGACTCTTGGGATTCTTGGGATGAGTTGATCGAGTCTCACTTCAGCACATACCCCATTCTAGCCCAGGCTCAAGGCTGAAGGTTTGTTCTGAACTCGGATTCATCCAGGTGCCATGGCTGGGGAGTTTTGCCAATTGACGCTTATATTCTAAGGTTTGTATCAAAATGCCATACCATCCTTGGGGGGTGAGTTGCAGCCAGGAACGCTGAGGAGCAGTTGGGGTGCTGAGATCCCAACTCCAATCCTGAAAGTAACGATCGCGTACCCACAGAAGTTCAATTTCTTCGCACCCTAACAATTCAGACAACAAATCACTGGGTAACGACTGACAAACTTCTCGGCCAAAGAAAATATTAAGATGTTGGATGAGAGACTCAATACGATCCACGGGACAGGAGATGTCCTTCAGGCGGTTCAGCCAATTTAACCAGGTGACTCTGCGCCAAACCGCTTGTTTTTGTTGGGACACATTATCTAAGATTTCCAGCTTGACATCCCCTAAGACCAATATATTTTCTAGACTCAGATCAGATTTCCCGCAGTCTTCGCAGGTCAAGCAGACAGCACTATCCCCTTTGGACACCTGATTAGTCCATAAAACAGCGGATCCGGGTCCCAGCAACTCAATGCTGGACTTGCGAACTAGAATAAGGGCGCCCTTGTATTTGGGACTCAAGGCAACGCAGCACTGTTTCGTAGTCATGGATAGGCTCTGCTTCACAGCATCTTGATGATCTCCATTCTAAGTAGAAAGACCATTGTCATCCGGTAGATCACGGGCAAAAACACAGAAACTTCATAATACCCCCGTGAAAATCGGCTTTTTTGTGTTGTTTTTGTAAAGTACCGTAGATCTACTGAGATTAAATTCAACGGTACACATAAAACTTTGTTAAGATTCATTAAAAGTGTGAGAGCGATCGTCCCCAACCCTGATAATCCCAAAAGTTCTCACTCCTGAGGGCTCGGGGTTCTAGACTGTATGGATGACGCGACTAGCTAGATGGTTGAATTGCGCCACCACAGGAGCTACCGGCACCGGCGGTACAACCAAAACAATGGCGGGAGGTCAGAATCTTGCGCTGTAACGCCTGATCTAAGCGAAAGTCACGGATGTGTAGCGGCTGGCCGTTGGGGTATTGAGCCTTGAGGTCTAGCATCTGATTAAAATCACAATCGTAAATGAAGCCATCCCAACTCACGGAAAGGGTGTGGCGACACATCAATCCCTCGATCGTGCCAGGGTTAAAGGCATTCACTAAGCGTTCCAGATAGCCTGCTAAATTCCCGGATTCTTCTAGCCATTCTAAAAACCGAGAAATGGGCATATTGTTCAGGGAAATCAAGCGATCGAAGCGGATTTGGTAACGGCTCCAAAGAGCGTCCTTCCATTCCTGCTCTGCCCGGCCCTGATTTCCCGCCAAAATCGCCCCAATGGGATTGGTCACTAACGTCAGTTTTCGCTGCGGATCGCCCTGTCCATATCCCACGGCATTCAGCCATTTCAGGGCTTCGAGGGAATGGGCAAAAGTACCATCACCCCTCTGCTTGTCGGTATTGAAAGAGCGGTAATGGGGCAAAGAACAGACAATTTCTACCCCGCGATCGGCAAACCATTGAGGCAGATCTGCAAGGGGGGGCAGTAAGAGTACCGTCAGGTTGCAGCGATCGATAACGTGTTTGCCGCGTTCCACACAGTGATCCACCAAATAACGAAAATGAGGGTTGAGTTCGGGGGCTCCCCCGGTAATATCCACGGTCTGAGCCTGGGTTTGATCGAGAAGCTCCAGGCAGGCATCGATCGTCTCCCGATCCATGTTTTCCTGGGTTCGATCGGGCCCTGCGTCTACGTGACAATGGCGGCAGGTCATATTACAGAGTTTGCCAATATTCAGTTGCAGAATTTCAATGGCTCGGGGGTGAAGGGAGGTATACCCTGACTGTGCCACGGTCTGAGCAAAATCTGCATTCTGGGGCAGGTGTTGCAGGTTGACCTGTTCTAATTGTTGAAGTTGCGCTTGAGGATTACTCAGGGGCGATCGACGCTGGTGTAAGGAGGTTAAAGGGCGAATCACTGAGGGAAGTTTGGAATCCTGCGGCATACTTTCTTGAGGAGACTGATCGCCCCGTTGGGCAAATTCTTCTTTGCTATAGCGAGGCTGACGAACTACCAT
>JBMTZC010000261.1:0-6075 GCA_049455215.1 Prochlorotrichaceae cyanobacterium | reverse complement strand
CCGCCCCCGAAGCCCCTGTGACAAACAGGAAGGTTCCCTGGCTTAACCGAAGATTAGCCTCCGAGAGTCCCAAACTTCCATTGGGATACATCTTGGTCACTTGCTCTAGGGCAATAAATGCGGTGTCTCGCTTAGGGGGGGCTTGGCAAGTCATCCTGGAAAAAAACTTCAGCTAAACGATCCGCAGCAATCTGTCCTCTGCTCCGACCCTGGTGATCGCCTTATCAATAAAACTGGTCGAGAACCAGGCAAGTCCCTCGACCAGGATGGTGAACTAGGTTTTGCATAAACCTAGTCCATCGGTAGTGAAACTCCTAGTTCCGACCGGAAGCCCGGACTGCCCGGAGCAGCGCACCAACGGCTCGACCAGCAGTGCGAAGTTCTGCGTTCCCCGGATCATTTCTCAGGGCAGTCAGAATAACGATCGCGGCATCATTTAGAGCGGTGGGCAGCACTACCACATCTCCTCCTCCCGCCAGGGCAGCGGCAAGGTTATTAAGAGCCTGACCCACACTGACGCTAGCCCCTGAAGGCGTGATAACGGTAACATCCGCCACAGCAGGCACATCTGCCAAAGTGCTTATGGCAGCGGCAGGGGAGGTCGGCCCTTGCAAGCCAGCGCCACTGACCGCAGCAGCACCGCTGCTAGCATTTGCTACCGCCACAACCGCTGTTACGACTTCGGGAGCAGCAGAAACCACCGCACCGCCGCTACCGATTCCTGTATCTGCTTGAGCTTGAGTGATTGTACCTAGTGCAACACCCGTAGCTTGGGAAGAAACCGTAACATTCACATTGGGGGCAACCGTTACCGGAACTTCAGTGCCAGGGGTGCTAATAGTCTGTATACTTATGCCCGCTGCGGAACCAGCATTGGCATCAAAGTTAACGGTTCCACCGGCACTGGAGTCTCCAGTGATTGCAACAGTGGCTTGACCCGCCCAGACGGAGCTTGCCCCTAAGGTGACAAGGGCGCTAGAGGTAGCCGCTATCCCTGCGACTTTGAGGGCTTGTTTAAGGGTTTTTAAGGCTTGGTGCATGGGAATCTCCTGAAAATCTCCTAAAAACGTTGTGAACGCAGATGCTGAAACGGACGAAGTAACTCTGGACTCAGGTATTCCGAAGGGGATCCTTGCCCAGAGTGAGTGACGGATTGAGAATCTAGTTAAAAGACAAGATGTGCAACTATTCTCAGATCCCCGGTTTCTGGGGAATAACATCAAGAGATTGGGCTTCCTTCTAAGAGAAACCGGGGATCTTGGCACTTAAGTTGCACACGCCGAGTTAGAAGCTAATGGAATAACCGGCGTTGATGTTAAACCCACTACCGTTAACCGTGTTATCGGTTACATCGGTAAAGCCCAGGGTAAAGGTGAGGGGAACACGGAAGGGCGCAACCCCCATCCCTAGGTTCCATTGGCTCCCCGTCCAACTGCTGGCCAGGGAGATTTGGGGAATCAACACCACACCAAGGCTGCCAAAAACGTTGGGATCGTTATCACCCGCAGCGATCGCCCCGGTCGATCGGAACCCACCCGTCCCCATCCCCAAGCTCACCGAGAACGGCATCCGGTTAGAGTTATTAGGACGAAGGGCAAAGGTTTTACTGGCCACCCCATAGATGGTTTCAGGTGCATCGGTAGTGTCTCCCCAATCCAGAGCATTAGACCAACCCACGGCCAGTCCCAGACCGCCAGTATTGGGAATGATTTTGTGGAGTTTAAGCCCAAAGGAGCCGCTATCACCAAAATCATTGGCGGACACACTGGTCACGCTCATGGAAACCTCAGCCCCCAGGGAGTTGACGGAATCACCAAAACCCGCACCGACAGAGAACGAACCATCTGTCCGTCCAACTCCGCCGAAGTCAATAATGCCCGATGCTCCCACAAAGGCTTGCCGCCAATTCGCACCATAGGCAGTCGGTGTCCCAAAGGTTGTCCCCGGAGTAGGCCAAGGTCTACGGGTATCGACTAAGGGAGTCAGATCGTTAAGTAATTGTTGCAAATCCTCGGAAGGAGTAAAACTGCCGCCAAATTGATCCGAGCCTGCGGCTTGAGCTAAGTTAACCGGAGCTTCTGACAAATCCACTCGGAAAAGGGTAGCGCCGGCTGCTTGTTGAGCTAGTGAGGTTAAATCCTGATCGGCGGTTGCATGTTCAACCTCTAAAATAGAATCTAAGCCTCTGGTATCGTTCTCTAAGGCAAGCACAGGTTCCACCACTCCAACAAGAGCAGCGATCGTGGCCATGGGGACTAATGCTCTATGCATCATAATGCAAATTCCTCACACATACTGATTCATCCAACACAACTCAGCAATTCTCATTCTAGGACTTAACGGACTAGAATGGGGCTTCAATCTCCACTTATTTAACGGAGGTATAGGGTTTACAGACCGATCTGTTAAGAAAGATCTCAAGATCTATTGACAATACTTCCAATAGCTGGAGCCCGGATCCGGGCAAAGCTTCCCTACTGAATGAGAATTGCTGAACAGAAACATTTTAACCCTTTAGAAGAAGGTTGAGACGTATTATTAATAGAGAGAACGCTGTGAATTTTAAGGATCTTTTAACCTCCTCCCTCAAATCGCTGAGTTGCTGAGAATTTCCCGTTACAATACGATCGTTTTTCTTTCTCAATCATCCTAGATAGAAAGTGGAGTCGATGCCGTGACTGCTGCCATTCCGTTCCCCTCTGCTGAAGCTGATCCGGTTAATGCCGATTCAGCAGAAAACCCTGTCCGAGGTGCGCGGATTTGTATTCTAGGGGGAGGCTTTGGGGGCTTATATACAGCCTTACGCCTCGGTCAATTCCCTTGGGAAGAGATTGGTCAGCCAGAGATCACTCTGGTGGATCGCAACGATCGTTTTGTGTTTTTGCCCTTGCTCTACGAATTAGTCACGGGGGAGATGGCGGATTGGGAGATTGCGCCCCGATTTGCAGAGCTGCTCAAGGAGACAACTGTGCGCTTTTGCCAAGGTACGGTGGAGCAGATTGACTTAGAACAACAGTGTGTCACCTTAGGTTCAGGGGAGAAAATATCCTGGGATCGCTTGGTGCTGGCGTTGGGAGGGGAAACACCATTGGAAGGGGTTCCCGGCGCAGCAGACTATGCCATTCCCTTTCGGAGTGTGGAGGATGCCTATCGCCTCAAGGCAAAGTTCCAAGCCTTGGAACAAGCCCGTGCCCAAACTCCGGAGCTGAAAATCCGGGTCGCGATCGTGGGCGGGGGCTATAGCGGTGTGGAATTGGCCTGTAAAGTGGCCGATCGTCTCGGGGAACGGGGTCGGGTTCGCATTATCGAGCAAAGTGATCAGGTTTTGCGGTTTTCCACCACCTTTAACCAAGAGGCAGCTCAGCAAGCTCTGGCGGATCGAGGAGTGTGGATCGACTTAGAAACTACGGTGCAGGAAGTCGGGGCCGATTTTCTCGATTTAGTTTATCGGGAGCAGGTGGATCGGATTCCTGTAGATGTTGTTCTCTGGACGATCGGCAATCGAGTGGTGCCGGTGGTGCAATCCCTAGCCTTACCCCGCAACGATCGGGGGCAAATTCGGACTGAGCCCACCCTACAAGTCCAAAACCATGATCAGATCTATGCCCTAGGGGATTTGGCAGAGGGACGGGATGCCAGTGGTCAGACCATTCCAAAAACCGCCCAGGGAGCCTTTCAACAGGCAGACTATGTGGCGTGGAATCTCTGGGCTTCCCTTCAACAAGCTCAGGGGAACGATCGTCCTTTACTGCCCTTTCGCTATCAACATTTGGGAGAAATGCTCGCCCTGGGAGAAGATCGGGCCGCCCTCTCCGGTCTGGGCCTTCAGTTAGATGGCCCCCTCGCCTATCTGATTCGTCGTTTAGTCTACCTACAACGAATGCCCACCTGGGAACACCAGATCAAGGTGGGTCTCAGCTGGTTAACCCGACCGTTTATGGGGTAAGTTTGCGTTATGCTCATGTCTCGTTTAATTCAACTCTCCCAGGCGATCGATGCGGCGATCGATCGGTTAGGTAAAGCCGTGACCTGGCTGATCCTCCTTACGATCGCGGTGGGATTTTATAACGTGACCATGCGTTACATTGGGCGCTTTGTGGGGATCTCCCTCTCTTCCAATGCCCTGATTGAACTGCAATGGTACTTATTTTCCATCATGTTTTGTTTGGGCTTTGCCTATAGTCTCAAACACGGTTCCAATGTTCGTGTCGATTTTCTTTATAGCCAGTGGAACCCCAAAAAACGGGCTTGGATTGATTTATTGGGAACCCTATTCTTTTTAATCCCCTTTTGCCTGCTGGGGCTCTGGGTGAGTTGGGGACCAGTTTTATACTCTTGGGGCTATTTACCGGATGGATCCTGGGGGACTTGGGAAATCTCTTCCGATGCCAATGGTTTGCCCCGAGCTCCCATTAAAACGATGCTGCTCGTCGCGTTTGCCACTTTGCTGATCCAAAGTATTTCCCAGGCGATTAAGTATCTGGCTATCATTCAGGGCTATACCCAAGTGGCCGATCGCTTAGCTGAGGATGCCGAAACAGCCCATTTAGAATAACTCCGAATCCCTACAAATACGTCCTAGCTAGATGCCCCGTTTAGACGGGAAAAGATTGCGGTATGATGCACTCACACTGGTTTGGCGGCTTAGGTTTGCCCCTGCGAATTAAGGGGAAAGTGTCGTCCGAATCAACTCCTGATGTGAGGTAACACCATGACAAAGTATGTAATGTGGGGCAGTTACTGCGAAAACGTTTTAGAAAAACGAGCCCCCTACCGAGACGCACACCTAGCCGGGCTGAAAGCTCAAAAAGAATCTGGAGTGCTGATCACGATCGGGCCCAGTGCTGATTTGTCCATGGTCTTTGGCATTTATGAAGCTCCCGATGAAGCTACGGTTCGCCAATACGTAGAAGGGGATCCCTATTGGCAAAATGGTATTTGGACAGAATATTTCGTTAAAGAATGGATTCAAGCCATTGGTTAGGATTGCCTCCACTCCAGACCTGAAACCGATCGCAAATTGGCAGGTTTGGGGTATTTTTCTTCTCGTTAGTTTAATCAGCCGTTTTCCCTACTTTTTTCAAGGTGATATTGACTGGGATGAAAGTACCTTTATTCTCCTGGGACAATCGGTTTTAGAGGGGCATTTACCCTATACCGATTTGTTGGATGTCAAGCCTCCGTTACTTTGGTATGGCTTCGCTACTTTGATTTTTTTAGGGGGGAAAACCTTCCTCGGGGTGCGTGCCCTCGGTGCGATCGTAGTGGCTACGATCGCTGCTTTCAGTTATCACGTCACCCGAACCCTGTGGGATTCAAAAACGGGTTGGATTGCCGGTTTCAGTTGGATTATCTTAATCAATCTCGCCCCTGGTGGTCAGGCGGTACTGTCCGAGCATTTAGCCCTCCTGTTTCTTGGGGCTTGTTTTACCCGTTTAGCGATCGTTCCCCAGGACTGGAGGGGCTTTTTAGGAACCGGCATTTTGATGGGTGCTGCCGTCTTGGTGCGCTTAAATTTAGCCTATACCGCAGTCTGTTTAGGGCTGTATCTATTGCTGAAATGGATAATCAGGCTGAGACAGGGACAAGCCCAGCAGGAATTTCTAGCCTTACTCGCCTATAGCCTTGGGGGATTACTCCCCTTAATCGCGATCGTTTTACCCTATGTCCTAACCCAAACATTGCCCGTTTTCTATACCGGATTCATCCAGGCTTCACTCAGCTATACCAAACAGTATGATCTGCTCTCTGTCCTCTGGTTTCAGTTTCAAAAAGTTATTTTTCTGCGACTCTCCTTTGTCGGCATTATTTTTAGTATCGTCATTTTCTGGGCTTTAGGTTCCCATCTGCGCTGGTTTTGGCAACATCGTCAGCGGCTAACGGCACAACAACACCATTTTTATAGCTTAATGGCTCTCTTTATTCTCAGTATTGAATTGTCAATTCTGCAAACCGGAGCTTTTTATTCCCATTACACCATTCAATTTTTATTTTTTATTAGTATCCTCATGGCAAAACCGCTACAGCAGCTTTTGAGGATAGGGTACCAACTTAAGGCGGGAGAGTGGGGGGGGG
>JBMTZC010000260.1:0-6139 GCA_049455215.1 Prochlorotrichaceae cyanobacterium | reverse complement strand
AACCAAATCCGATGACCCATCAGTCTGGTATAATAAAGCCTGTTGTTATGCCCTGCAAAACCTACTGGAGCCAGCACTTACCTACCTTCAACAAGCTATTAAACTGAACCCAGAGAAATATCGAGACATGGCACGATCGGATTCTGACTTTGATAACATTAGAAAAAGCGATCGGTTTCAAGCTTTGATTAATGTAATGGAGTAACGCAATGATGCAAACATTTAAAACCTATGTAACGATCGACAATCCCGCTCAGGTGATTCTTTCTAACCTCCCCTTCCAAAAGGGACAGCGAGTAGAAATTGTTGTTTTCCCACTAAAACAAAACTTGAACGCCCTCGATCGCCTCCGAACTTTGACTGATAGTTTTCCTCTAATTGAAGCTAGGTTTTCTCCTGCTGACTACTCAGATGAAGATTTCATTGATGTAACAAAGTGGTTTGAAGATGAAAGTCAAGTTCAGTAAGTCGGCTCATAAATTTCTGCAAAAGTTGGGTAATAGCGATCGAAATGCTGTTTTGTCTAAACGCTTCAAATCTCAACAATTTTTAGAACTGCCAATCTTTGCCCAGTTTCAGTTAGCCAGTTAAACCTTGATCGCCCCTGCGCAGTTATTCAACCCCAAGATGGAGGCGAGGAAGAGCCATGTGGTTTCCCTCAAGCGATCGGGGGTATTTTAACGTGACCCCTCTCAATGGAAACCAGGGGAACCGGAAGAAACGAAGCGATCGGGTGATGCTAAGGTCTGGGGAAGTTAGCCGGATCCTGATCCCGGCGATGTTGTACGGGAATCGGGGTTCCCTGGTGCTGACCAACGATCGCTGCGGTGGTTTCTAAGGCTTCCCGTAACCGCTTGGCCGCATAGATGGACATATCCCGGGGCACACAAATCCGAT
Organism: Prochlorotrichaceae cyanobacterium; assembly: GCA_049455215.1. Classification (GTDB taxonomy): domain Bacteria; phylum Cyanobacteriota; class Cyanobacteriia; order Prochlorotrichales; family Prochlorotrichaceae; genus JBEAPM01. The sequence goes on along the minus strand of JBMTZC010000260.1, from coordinate 5,242 downwards.
CGCGGAGGTAACGCAGGGCGGCATCAGACTCTGGGGGAGGGGTACAGGGTTCTCCCGTTATTAAATAGGTGAGGGCACAGCGCAGGGCTTCTTCAAATAAACGATCGTCTGCTGGGTTGACGCGAATTAAATTCTCTCGATGCTTGAGGACGCGGGTCAGGGCTTCGTTGCGGGAATGTTCTGGTTCTGGATAGCCCACATCCGGTAAGCCCAACCAGGGGCCATAGTTCACCTGTTCTTGATTGCGCTTGGCTTCGGGTCGATCGTTCGACCAACAGCCCCCCATCTGAGGCGGGAGATCGTGAACGTGGGTATGAAAATCGCTCTGGGTGCCTCGATAGGTGGAGCGGGTTTCTAAGGCATCAAACCACGCGGCTAAACGGGGGTTTTCTTGCCGCAGGGAGTAGCCTTTGTAGTAAAACAAGCTGGCATTCATGCGCTCCACGTAGGGCGTGAAGATAACATCAACAACGCTAAACTCTTCAAGAAAATAAGGGCCAGGGGTCTGGGCTAAGGCCTGTTCCACCTCTGAGACGATCGCAACAAACTGCGATCGATTTTGTTGCTCTTGCTGAAACCATTTGTTGGGGTAGCACAGCCAACTACACCAGGCTCGAAACAGGAGCCGTTCTAAGCGGCGCAGGGGCATCACCCGAGAATCCGTTAACGACCACCCCAAGGGATCAAAGACGGACTCTAGGGCCAGGAGAATATCATCACTTTCGGTAATCAGACGATCGTCTAATTGGAGAGCGGGCAGCATTCCCGATGGGACTTTCTGCTTGTACCAGGCTTCCTTCTGCCCATAGCAGAACATGGTGATTTTCTGCACACGGTAGGGAATCTGTTTTTCCTCTAACCAAAACCACACTTTCTGGCAATAGGGACACCAAGCGTGAAAGTCCCGGTAAAGAGTCACCCGCACCTCTGCCTCGTCCTGCCCAAAGAGCCGCAACCAAGCTTGAGCATTGGTGGGGCCATTCACCAAATCCCGGTGAAATGTCCCATAGGCTTCTAATTCGCTCCAACTGAGAACCATACTCGTGACCTTACATTGACGTATAACTAAAAAGTAATTAATATGGGTGTATAATAATCTTAATACTCAAATGGTGGTGTTATCTGTGTCCGTGGGGACACGCCACGCCGCCCAATTAGGATTTCCATATAACAACTCTAATTGATCTGGAGGGCCCTGTGTTATTTCGCCAATTATTTGATCAGGATACCTGGACTTACACCTATTTGATTGCCGATCGCTCCACGGGGGAGGCGGTTTTAGTGGATTCCGTTTTAGAAAAAGTCGATCGGGATCAGCAGTTATTAGCAGAATTAGGCTTAACCCTGCGCTATTGTTTAGAAACCCACGTTCACGCGGATCACATTACCGGGGCTGGACGGTTGCGGGATCTGCTGGGCTGTGAAACCATTCTGCCCCCTGGGGCCAATGTGGATTGTGCCGATCGTGCTATGGCGGATGGTGAAAAGTTGCAGGTCGGCTCCATTGAGATTGAAGCGATTTTGACCCTGGGCCACACGGACTCCCATCTGGCCTATCTCGTCAATGGCACCCATCTGCTCACGGGGGATTCCCTCCTCATTCGGGGCTGTGGCCGTACCGATTTTCAAAGTGGTAATGCCGGAGAACTGTACGATGCCATTACCCAGCGTCTCTTTACCCTGCCACCGGAAACCTTGGTCTATCCCGGTCACGACTATCGCGGTCACCTGGTTTCCACGATCGCTGAGGAGAAAGAGTTTAATCCCCGTTTTGCCAATCAAAGCCGCGAGAGTTTCATCACCCTAATGGCTAATCTGAATCTGCCCAGTCCTAAGAAAATTGCCGAAGCGGTTCCCGCAAACCAAAAATGCGGACAGTCTCAAAGTGGACAACCTCAAGCAACCTTGGTGGGGGTCTAGAGCCATGGCCCGTACTACTCTTATCCCTACAGCCCTGCAGCATCGTCCCGTCAATGCCCCGTTAGCACCGTTCCCCGCCCAGGAGGCTACCGTGACTGATATTACCGCGATCGTCTTAAAGGACTGGCTTACGGATCCTCGGGTGCGCTTAATTGATGTGCGAGAACCAGCGGAGCACCATAGCGAGGCTATTCCCCAGGCTGTGCTCTGTCCCCAGTCCTGTTTTGAGCCTCAGCACTTCCCCTGGCAGTCCACAGCCATCTACGTCTGTCACTGTCGGTCTGGAAGGCGCTCCCAGCAGGTCGCAGAACAACTGGCGAATCATTATGGTGCGGTTGTTTATAATCTTGCGGGGGGCATTGAAGCCTGGAAAGCGGCGGGACTCCCCGTTCATACTGCGGAACATTTGTCATGATTACTGGAACCCTGGGCACGCCAACCTTCATTCTCGGTCTTGTTTTAGCGTTGTGTATTGGCATTAGCCTCGGCTTGATGGGGGGCGGGGGTTCCATTCTTGCTGTACCCATTTTGATCTACGTCATGGGGGTGGATCCCCAGGCCGCCATTGCCATGAGTTTAGCGATCGTGGGTGTGGTGAGCTTAATTGGTGCGGTTCCCCACTGGAAGCAGAACAATATTAGTTTTAAGATTGCGGCTTTATTTGCTCCTGCCGCCATGATCGGGGCGGTACTGGGGGCTCAGATTGCCCTGTTGCCCATCATTTCCTCAAGCGTTCAACTCTTTTGCTTTGGGATCATGATGGTGGTGGCGGCAATAATGATGATTCGCAAAAGCTCAAAACGATCGGCGATCGCCCCTACTGATGCCCTTCCCTTAGACTCTACCGCTTCAGATTCCGCTAATCTGGACTTACCCCCTGCTGGGCCCCCTTGGTTGATTCCCCTTCAGGGGTTAGGGGTGGGCATTTTAACGGGGTTTGTGGGCATTGGAGGGGGATTTATGATTATTCCCGCCCTCGTCTTAGTGGCCAAAATTCCCATGAAAAAAGCGGTGGGCACTTCCCTCTTAATTATTGCGGCCAACTCCGCCACGGGATTTTGGAAGTACTACAGTAGTGGTTTAGTGTCCATTGATGTGCCCCTGATGGTGCATTTTACCTTTCTGGCGGCGATCGGTATTTTGCTGGGCTCCTATGCCAGTCGTTATTTGAATGCGAAACAGTTAGAAAAAGGGTTTGGTTATTTTGTCTTAGCGATCGCTGCTCTGATTTTAGTGAAAGGAGGATAGCCGATCGGCTTAATCCGTTGCCAACCCGTAGGAAACCGCCTGGAGCTGATAATCTTGCAAAAAGGCTTCAAAGTCTTGCAGGGGTAGCGGTTTACTAATGTAATACCCTTGAATATATTGACAGCCATACTGACATAACAGTTGGAGTTGTTCCACGGTTTCGACTCCTTCCGCCACTACGTCAATAGATAAGGATAAGCCTAAAGCTACGATCGATCGGGTCAGATTTGCATCATGGGAATCGGAGAGCAGATCCCGAATAAAGGATTGATCAATTTTTAGCTCGGATACGGGCAAACGACTTAAATAGCTGAGGGAAGAATACCCTGTTCCAAAATCATCGATCGCCACACCAATCCCCAAAGCACGAATTGACTTTAAACGATCGGCGATGGCATCGAGATCATCCACTAATACTGATTCGGTAATTTCTAAAATCAGATGGGGATGTTCGTTTCCCTGCTGTTTGAGGGTGTGTTCGAGGATCTGGAGAATATCCGGTTGGTTCAGTTGTTTTGCCGAAAAATTGACAGCTAAATGGAAGGGCTTATTGAGCTTATTTTCCTGCACTAAACGATGCATTAACCCCTGCATGTCTCGATAGGATTTTTGCAGAACAAAATCCCCCAGGGGAAGAATCAGGCCAATATCCTCCGCAATGGGAATAAATTCGGCTGGACTGATCCACCCTAAAGTAGGATGATTCCATCGCATCAGAGCCTCACATCCACAAATTTTCGCCTCTTTGAGATCCACTTGAGGCTGATAGTAAACTTCGATTTGATTGTGGTGTAGTGCCTGGCGAAGCTCATTTTCGAGGAGTAATCGCCGTTGTACTTCTACATTCATATCCGCATTAAAAAACAAATAAGATCCCCGTTGTTGTTCCTTCACTCGGTATAAACAGGTGTCAGCATTTCGGAGCAAATCCGGAGCCTGGTGACCATCCTGCGGAAAAACAGAAATCCCCATACTGGGATATAAATTTAAACGTTGACCCGATAGTTCAAAGGGCTTTTGAAACAGATTAAGAATGGAATTGGCTAAGTCTTCCAGTTCCGCAATGGAAGTTACCCCTCCCGATACTACGATAAACTCATCTCCCCCTTGGCGAGAAACATTGTTGAGGGTAGGTTCTAAGCTATTCACCAACCGTTGACCTACCGCCTTGAGTAAACGATCGCCTAACTCATGGCCATAGGAATCATTAATCCGCTTAAAGTGATCTAAATCTAGGAAAAAGACCCCCACCATCTGGTGTTTCACTTTCGCTTGCAGCAGCATCTGTTCTAAACGATCGCAAAGGAGCCAACGATTGGGTAAACCCGTTAAAAAATCATGGGTTGCGTAGTAAACAATTTTCGATTGATTCTGCTCTTGAAGCGCTTCTAAAGCCCTAAAGGCAAACCAGGACAGCAAGATGAAGGTCATAAATCCGGCAATCACCACGTTAGAGCCTGACCACCATTCTTGATACACCGCCCGGAGGGGTTTAGACACCACAATGTAAACCTGGAACCGGGGCAGATAATTGACCGCTAAAACTCGTTTTTGACCTTGCCAGCGAACATTCCAGAGCGTCACCATCGGCCTGTAGGGATCCTGCCGGGGGCGATCGTCCAGATTGAGCGCTTCTAACTGCTCAAATTCCTGGGGATCCCAAGGAGACCCGTAAACTTGCTGCAGGGTCAGGGGGGCTGTATCGGGGAGGGGACTTTGAAACTGGAGGTAACCATCGGAGCGCATCACATACAAGCTGACATCCTGGGGCAACTTCTGGATATTCCAGGGCGAATCGCCACCGCTGATGCTGAGGCCTGCGGTCATGACATAGTTAAGGTTGTTGGTGTGGGCCAAACTCACGCGAATGGGAATCACCCACTTCTGGAGTTGGGTCATAAAATAGGGGCGACCCAGGTGTAAGCCTGGCGTTTCTAAGGCTTGCTGAAAACTCTGGCTAGTCTCCTGACCCCTGAGCAGATTGGGGAGGGCAGTATTCGAGGGCAATTCAGAAACCAAGAGAGACTGTACATTATTTTGTGTAAGCGGCAAACTCAACCAACCTTAGAAGGAG
>JBMTZC010000259.1:0-6187 GCA_049455215.1 Prochlorotrichaceae cyanobacterium | reverse complement strand
CAAAAAACACACGACTCTTAACGGAAAACGATCGCCTACAGACCCAACAGACCCAATGGATCGCTCTTCAACAAAAGATCCAGCGAGCCTATCCCTACAGTATTTGGGTCGAAGGTGAAACTCCCCGGGCCTACTTGCTGGTGAGTTTTAAGCGAGAACCCCATTTACACAAACAAATTCTGCAATGGGAGGAAACCTATTCGGAGTGGCAAATTCAGGTGAGTCCACCCCTGCCGCCCTACCATTTTGTCACCCTGCCCACTGCTGAGTCAGAGGATGATCTTTAAGTTTTCAAATTTTTAAGTTTTAAGCTGTGCCATGAGGCTCGCCATTTCCAAGGCACTCATGGCATAGCTCCAGCCCAAATTGCTCTTAATACCCGCCCGCTCTAGGGCCTGTTGCAAGGTATCGACGGTCAATACCCCAAAGATAACTGGTACGCCGGTCTGAAATCCGGTCGCGGCAACCCCTTTGGCTACCTCTGCGGACACATAGTCAAAATGGGGAGTCTGCCCCCGAATCACCGCCCCTAAACAAATAATTGCGTCATATCGCTGGGAGATCGCTAACTGACGAGCGACGATCGGAATTTCTAAACTCCCCGGAACCCAGACATAATCCACTTGGGAGCCTTCGGGCGTGGGATCGACCCCATGACGCTTCAGACAATCTTGACAGCCTGCTAATAATTTTCCCGTCACGAGATCGTTAAATCGCCCAATCACGATCGCAAACCGAAAGCGATCGCTGTTAATAAAACTACCTTCGTAGACTGCCATGGCGGCGTAACCTCTCGAACGGGCTAAGGAACAAAATCAAAGCTCACCCTGGCCAGTCCAGGGGATAAACAGGGACACAGAGACTGAAGTTCAGGGTTCAGGAAGAGGGAACTCGGACGGTATAGGCGTTTCCGCGTTCCCTGTTCAGCAGGGGGTTGTTAAACCACAAAATAGTTAAGAACGCCCACCACAACTACCAAGGCAACCCACACTAAGGAACCGACAAAAATCAGTTGCTTGGCTAAGGGCCAGTTTTGGTTAGTCGCATAGCCGACAGGAACCCCGACTACGAGCAGAAAGGACAGCAAAACAAGGGCAACCAAAGCGAGTTGAAACACAATTAACATCTTTTTCTCCCGGTTAATATATTGAAATAGATTGGTAACAAAGCTGTTTGCTAAGTTGCGATCGTCAAGGGCAGCACGGCCGACCCCTCGGATCATTGATATGTGTCATCATGCCATAAAGTGGGATCAGCCAATAGGAGAAATTCCAGTCCACGGGGCTACTCGGCAGTAAGGTCACAGCGGCACCGGAAGACGATCCCGCTTGCCCTAAAGCATCCTTCGGTCTGCCCTAATCGGCCACAATCCCTGACCATTGCACGGCTTTTTCTCCGGTGCGGCGATAGGAGAAAAACGTCTCCGGACTTTGATAGGTACAGTAGGGTGCAATGGCAACTTGTTCTTCGGCTATGCCCCGTTGCCTCAGTTGCGCAGCAATGACTTGGCGAACATCGAGACGCACCTTGCCCGGTTCCGGATCGGGAAGCAGCGGAATCCCCTCTAGGGCGGCCATGGCTTCGTCTAAGGTTTCTGGGGTTAAGGGCTCGGGGGCGATCGTTTCACAGACTTGTAGGGCAACGGAGCGATCGACCTGATAAACCGTGCCACTGATGGCAGGACCGAGGGCAATGCGTAAATCTTTGAGTTGGCTGCCCCGGTGTTCCAGTTGTTCGAGAGCGGCCGGAACAATCTGAGCAGCGGTTCCTCGCCACCCGGCATGGATCGCCGCCACCTGGCGGGTAGAAACATCGCCAATCAGTACCGGCGTGCAATCTGCACTTGCAACCCAGACCCCTTGAGGAGACGATCGGGACTGGGGATCTGCAATCAAGCCATCCGCATGCTCTAAGTCTGAGGAGTCGCTAGCGGAGGGCATTCCCAGGGGAGAGAGGGTTTCTACGGGCAGCACCTCTTTGCCATGGACTTGCTTTGTCCGAAAGGTGAGAACGCTTTGCTCCCCCCAAGCTTTATGGACTGCTAATTGATCCGCGATCGTTTCAGGTTTAGCGGGCCAAGTCGATCGAGAGAAAAAGCCATGAAACCAGGGACTTAACAAATCACAGGTCAAATAGGAAAGACCAAACTGTTCACACCATTGCCAATCGTGCATAGAAGTTAATCGCCCTCTCCATTCGCTAAGCCCGTCCCTTAATTGTAAGTTCTTTTGCAATTCATGTAGTTCTTTATCTTTTTGCCCTACTCGTCCCTTCCCCATGCGATAAAAGAGGCAGATGCTTTTGCCCTAAGAGTTTGAGAGGAGAAAGGTTCATGTCTGAAACGCCTGCTATCCAGCATGATCGCACTGAAGAAGGTGTCGTAGTCTCTCCCGCGCCCGTAACCCTGCCCAAGATCGAGAGAATCCTTGTGGCACTTGATTCCCATAGTGTTGGCCGCTCTGATGAGCCTGAGCATATCTTGCTGCAGGCCCTGTCCTTGGCCCGGTGCTACCAAAGCAAACTGATGATTTTGGCTTGTTTGCCTGATGCCATTCCTGCCCCCACGGAGACGGCCAGCGGTCTAATTGGTCTGGGAATGTATGGCTTAGATACGCGGACAGCGGTTTCCATTGCGGATCAGCACATTCACCATGCCCTCAAGGAACAAGAACAGTGGTTACAGGATCAATGTGAGTTTGCCACTCGTCAAGGGATTGCGACCGAGTGGGATAGTCGTCAGGGAGAACCCGGTTCTCAGATTTGTAACTTGGCAAAAACCTGGCAAGCGGATCTGATTGTGCTCGGTCGCAGGGGCCGCAGTGGCTTAACGGAAATCTTGCTGGGAAGTGTCAGCAACTATGTCTTACACCATGCTCCTTGCGCTGTTTTTGTCGTTCAGTAACGGTAGGGGCCACACTTCCTGGATCCCGGTTTTTTGACAACAATCCAGTACTGCACTGGCGTTCAAGAAAAGACTGGGGATCTGACTGCTTAGTGCTGACGTTGCACAGACCATTTCGATCGCCTATAACCATTCTAAATGGATTGTGTGGTGTGCATCCTCTGGGGGCACACCACACAACGGTTTCAGCAGTCTAGTCCTGACAACTGATTTAATGGAAGAGTGCGCCGCAGTGAGGGGTGAACAAGATGAATGAACGTCCAGCAATTCTCAAGGCCGTCGAGCAGTTGGGATATCGCGTCACGGTGGGAGATGTGGCGGTACAGTCTGGTCTGGAGCTTGAACGGGCCCAACAGGGTTTAGTCGCCTTAGCTTCAGATGCGGGGGGACATTTACAGGTCTCGGAAACCGGTGAGATTGTTTATCTTTTCCCTGAAAGTTTACGCACGGTTCTGCTCAATAAGTTCTGGAAGCTCCGGGTCAAGGAAAGCCTAGGGAAGGTGTGGCAGGTTTCCTTTTATCTGATCCGGATTTCCTTTGGCGTACTGCTGATTTTATCGATTCTACTTATGTTAGTAGCGATCGTTATCCTTATTATTGCCGTAAATTCTCAGCAGGGCGAAAAGGAGAAGAAAAGAGATAGTGATGGGTTCGGTCTTGATTTTCTGTTCCGATCGAATAATCTCTGGAATCTCTGGTATATATTTCATTTTTCCGATCATCACCGGGGAGCGCGATATAGTGGGAATTTCTCTCAAAATAAAAAACAGAAAAAGAAATCTAAACATCAAGGTAAAGGTTCTGGATCGGACCTCAACTTCTTAGAAGCGATCTTTTCGTTCCTGTTTGGGGATGGGAATCCCAATGCTGACTTAGAGGAACGACGCTGGCAAAGTATTGGCAGTATTATTCGTAATCATGACGGCGCGATCGTTGCGGAACAGGTGGCACCTTATTTGAATGCAGTCTCGTCCCCTAATCAGGACTCGGAAGATTATGTCTTGCCGGTTTTACTGCGGTTCAACGGTTACCCCGAAGTGGCGGATAACGGCGGCATTGTCTATTACTTCCCTGAACTGCAGGTGATGGCAAAAGAGGCAGAAGATAAACGGGTTTCCCCCTACCTTGAAGAAGCCCGCTGGGAGTTTAGCCAAGCCGGGAAGGGTCAACTCTTTTTGTCCATTGGCTTAGGGTGTTTTAACTTACTGCTGGCGATCGTTTTAGGGATTTTACTACAGGGGGAAGCGATCGAAGAACTGGGGGGATATTTAGGCTTTGTTCAGTCTATTTACTGGATTTTGCTAATCTATGCCCTGGGCTTTTTAGGCATTCCCCTCCTGCGTTTTTTCGTCATTCAATCTCGCAATTTAGGGGTAGAAGTTCGGAATCGCAAACGTCAAGCTCAAGCCGAAATTCTTAGAGATCCCGATCCTGATCTACAGCAAAAAATTACCTATGCCCGTCAGTTTGGTGCCAAACAAATTATTGGTGCTAAAGATATTGCCTACTCAACGGAAGAGGATTTATTGAATCAGGAAGTAGATCGGTCAGAACAAGTCGATCGGGATTGGGAAAAACGGTTGTAACCCAGCTCAAAACAGAACGCATAGGACTGAACTTGGGGAACTTGGGGTGAGACCCTGTAGAGATCGCCCCTACTCGGGTATACACAACTACAGGTCATAACAGCTACAGGTCATCACAACTACGGGCAATCACGACTACAGGCAACGATGCGGTCAAGGTTAGAGCCTAAATAGGCAGTCCTCCTCAACGGTAGTCGCCCTTTGACGATCGCTGTAAGTCACTGCGATGCTCTACCTGTTCGGTTGTATTGCTTGTCGTTCTGGAGAGTTCCCATGCGTTTATCTAAAGTTTTCCCCCTTTCTGTACGGTTGTCTTCGGAGTCAGCATTTGATGAGGGTATTCAACGGGGCAGTGGTCGCAAGGAATAAGTTCCTCAGTTGAGTGCCCTGCTAGTTCCCTTTTCAAGTTTGAATTTTGATGTTTTGGAGTCCTTAAGTTGCGCCAAAACACTGTCATCCCTCAACGGTAAGATTTCACCTATGTCCATGAGTGCCACTTCCTCTGATCTAGCCAAATTGACCGATCAAGCGTGGATTAAACAGTTAAGTTTGAGTCCACTGGATCAAATCCTGGTTCATCTCGCCTTTAGTGCGCTGCGAGATAGTGGTCATCGTCACGGTGCCTTTTTAGATGCTGCGGCAACGGCAGCCAAATGTGCGGTTTATACAACGTACTTGGAACAGGGGCAAAATCTTCGTATGACGGGCCACCTCCATCACATTGAGCCTAAACGGGTGAAAGCGATCGTTGCAGAAATTCAACAGGCCTTAACCCAAGGCAACCTCTTAAAAGTTCTCGGTTCCCAGGAACCTCGGTATCTGATTCAATTGCCCCATGTCTGGATGGAGCGGTTTCCGCTGCGAGAAGGACAATCTCGTTTAGCGAGCAGTAACCTGACCTTTGCCGAGAAAGAAACGATCGTGGCGGGGCTTCCCCCTGATCTTCCCCCCGCACAAATTCTCACCACCTTTCAGTTTTTAGAACTGATTGAGTTCCTCCATGCCCGCTCCCAGGAAGATTTGCCCAGCGATCGGCGCACGCCCCTGAGTGAATCCTTTGCTGAGCATATTCGTCGTCGCCTACTCTATTCCGGCACCGTTCAGACGATCGAGAGTGCCTGGGGACCGCCCTTCTTCGTGCTGATGCGTTCCAGCTATTCGCCAGCGGGAGAGGAGGAGCGCAACTACACCACGATCGAGGATACGGCTCGGTATTTTCACTTGATGCGGGAATGGGCAGAGCGCCCTCAGAGCAATGTGTTGCGGGTACTGGAAGAGTTGGACATTGCCCCAGAGGGGTTAGAAACTGCCATGGCGGAATTAGATCAACTCTTGCAGCACTGGGCCAATCGCCATCATCAGGAGGGAGGGGTACCCTTTGTGTTGCAAATGATGGCGGGCACCTTGGGGGAACCCTCGGCTACTTAGGATCGTGAATTAAATAAACCGGAAAGTGCAGGATTAAACCACAGAGGCACAAAGAACACAAAGGGATTCCTTCGGGGCTTCGGTGTCTTGGTAGTGAAATTCCAGGTTATAAAGTCCGCATTCCTTAGAAACACCGCTAGCGGAGAGTAGTTGTCAGGCCGATGGGCGGGCGAGTTCCTTCCCTATCCGTTGATCTTGTGCAAGAGATGCCCCTTATACTATGGCTTAACTTTCTTGCCAGATACAATTTGATTGGTTGAAATTTCCCTGT
>JBMTZC010000258.1:0-6252 GCA_049455215.1 Prochlorotrichaceae cyanobacterium | reverse complement strand
CTTATTTCCATTCAAGACCTCAACGCTTTTAGGGAGAGCCGTTCCATTCATTACTGAAGCGAATCCATTGCTCTAAGCTCAAATCCTCTGCCCGCACGGTGGGTTCCAGACCAATCCGTTCAAACAACGCTAGGAGTCGATCGCTGTCGATCTGAGACTTTAAATTATTGCGGAGCATTTTTCGTTTTGCGCTGAAACCAAGCTTGATTAGCTGCTGTAAATGCTGAGGTTGGTGCGCCACGGATGGAAACGATCGGGGAGTCAAACAAATGACGCTCGATTCCACTTGGGGGGGAGGGGAAAACGCATGGCGAGGTACGGAGCAAAGTATTTCACAATCCGCAAGGTAGCGCACCCGCTGGGTGAGGGCACCACAGGCTTTGGTGCCGGGTTGAGCGCAGAGCCGTTGAGCAACTTCCTGTTGCACCAACAGAACTAATCTCTCTAAGGCGGGGATCCGAGGCTTTGCGATCGTACCTAAGAGGGCTTCTAAAATGGGCCCCGTAATGTTGTAGGGAATATTGGCCACCACTTTATTGCAAGTCATGCCCCCCACCTGCCAGAGGGCACCGTTCCCTGCTACCCCCTCGGCATAAAGGGCCAGGAAGTCCCCTTGCAATAAGATAAATTTGGGATCCCTAGACCAGCGATGGCAGAGACTTTTACACAAATCTCGATCGATTTCCACCGCAATCAGTTGCTCCACCAAAGGCAGAAGCGATCGGGTTAAAACCCCTTGACCGGGGCCAATTTCTAAAACCCGATCCGTCGGCTGCAGATCGGCCCCCTGGATAATGGTGGCAATCACCGTTTCACTGCGTAGCCAATGTTGACCGAAGCGCTTGCGTGGACGCATGATTTTAGCTGGAAACCCGTTCAACTCGTTTGCTTAACTGGGCTGCACTGAGAAATAATTCCACTTTGCGGAAGGCGGGCAACGCGATCGCCGTGAACAGCAAAGTCCGACTACAGGTAATCGCCGTAAACATACTGACCACAACACCGATCGCTAAGGTGAGGGCAAAACCTTTGACAAAACCACTGCCAAACCAGAATAGCCCCGCACAGGCAATGAGGGTGGTGACGTTACCGTCCAAAATACTGCTAAAGGCTCGGTAAAAGCCAGATTCCACCGATCGATAAAGGGATTTACCCGCCAACAACTCTTCCCGAGTCCGCTCAAAAATCAAGACGTTGGCATCCACCGCCATACCAATACTGAGAATAAATCCGGCAATACCCGGCAAGGTTAGGGTGACTTCAAATAAGCTAAAAACCGCTAAGGTCAGGAGCGCATAAACCAGTAAGGACAGGTTGGCAATCACTCCCGGTAAGCGATAGTAGGCCACCATAAAAATCACAACCAACAGCAAGCCCCCGATCCCGGCATAAATACTTTGGCGAATACTATCCTGTCCTAAGGTTGCGCCGACGGTACGGTTTTCGACCACTTCGACGGGCACCGGTAGGGATCCACCCCGCAGTTGAATAGCCAAATCATTGGCTTCTTGGGCATTAAAGTTCCCCGTAATAGAAGCCGATCCCCCCACAATTCCGGCTTGGGCAAACTGCGCCCCCACCACCGGCGAGCTAATCAGTTCATTGTCCAGAAAAATACCAATGCTGCGCCCGGTGCCCGCTAAGTTTTTGGTTAATTCTGCAAAGCGATCGGCCCCTTCTCCATCAAAGCGAATATAAATTTCCCACGTATCTGGCCCCGTGGGCTGGGCTCCGGCATCCTGTAGATTTTTCCCGGTTAAGGTCGCAGGGGCAAATAACTGAGCGATCGCTTCGGCACTACGCTCTAGGGCTGCAACATTTTCATCCAGGGCATTTTGATCTTCACTGTCTCCCAGGGTTTCCCGTTGGAACAGTAATTCCGCCCGGATGCGTCGTTCCACATCTAACTGAGCTTCGGTTCCGGCCAGTTGTTCTCGAAACTCTAAAACCGCTGCCCCCTGCAAGACCCGTTCCGCCTGCTCCGTATCGCTCACCCCCGGCAGTTGTACCAGAATCTGATCCGCACCGGCGGACTGCACAACGGATTCGGATACGCCAAAAGCATTAACCCGATTGGTAATCACTTCAATAACCGCCTCTAATTCCCGCTCACCAATGCGGGGCACCTCTGGGGTGGTTTTCACCAACAAGGTTAATTGGGCTCCCCCGCGTAAATCTAGACCTAACTTCAGGGGTAAGGTATTCAGGACATAGGTTGCCCCAATGATCAGTACTAGGATAAAAGCAAGAAGTCCGCGTTGTTTGCCCATTTGTGAATCAGAGTGAATCAAAGCTATTGAAGTCTAGCCTTAATACTCTAATCGAAGATGGGGGCGATCGCTCAGGTCGTCCCGGAAGCCCAACCCTACAACTCCCCTTTGCCCCTTGATCTGCCCCTTGAGAGGGCGGAAGGGCATGGCCGCCCTTACAGTGTTAGAGTAGATAAAGGAAGCACACTTATTCTTATTTTAGGAATAAGGATTAATTATGTTGACCGTCCATTCGGACTCTCCATAGTTAAGGGTTTCCCGTTCGTTCCGCCCTATACCAACGATCGCCATGGAATCCTCATCTTCCCAATCTGCTCCGTGCATTGCCCAGGAAACGATCGCTGATATGACTCCCGATACGGTGGCGGAGTTAGCAACGCGATTAGAAAATGATAGCTATGCGTCCCCCTTTGAAGCCCTTCAGGATTGGCATCTCTTAAGAGCGATCGCCCTGCAGCGTCCCAGTTTGGCAGAAGATTATTTATATTTATTAGATTTTGAAGCATTTGATGAGGCTTAATGGTCGGCTCTGGTTTTCCTGACTCTCCTTGGCGCGATCGGCAAATTTTACTCGGCATTGGGGGAGGCATTGCAGCCTATAAACTGGCAGAAGTTGCCTCAACCCTAGCCAAAAATGGTGCTCAAGTTCGGGCCATCCTCACGGAGCAGGCAGAACGGTTTATTACCCCCCTAACCCTGGGCACGCTTTGTCGTCATCCGACCTATGGCGATGCAGACTTTTGGCATCCTGCCCCCCTATCCCCCACGGAAACGCAACCCCAGCATCCCTTGCATATTGCCCTAGGGGCTTGGGCGGAGGTCATTCTCTTGGCTCCCCTCACGGCGAATACCCTGGCTAAACTGACTTACGGCTTAGCGGATAATTTGCTCACCAATACAATCCTCGCTTCCACTTGCCCCGTGGTATTGGCCCCAGCCATGAATACCGATATGTGGCTCCAGCAGACGGTGCAGCGGAACTGGCAGGAAATTTGCCAAAACGATCGCTATCACGGCATCGCCCCAGACAGTGGTCTCCTCGCCTGCGATCGGGTTGGGATTGGTCGCATGGCGGATCCCCAAGTCTTATTGAGTTATGGAGAATCTCTTCTCTACACCCAGGGCAAACGGGATCTCCAGGGGCAGCACATTTTAGTCACCGCTGGTGCAACGCGGGAATACTTAGATCCAGTGCGTTTTCTCAGCAATCCGGCCACCGGGCGCATGGGCATTGCCCTGGCCGAAGCGGCCATCCACCGAGGGGCGGCGGGGGTCACCCTGATCCAGAGCGGTTTGCTGGAAACCACCTGCTTTAGTCCTGGCATTCAGTCTGTGGCGGTGAAAACCGCAGCGGAAATGCAACAAGCCCTAGAGACCCATTTTCCCCAACACCAGATCCTCCTCATGGCGGCAGCGGTGGGTGATGTGCAACCCCAGTCTTACAGTGGGGAGAAATTGCCCAAGGTTAATATTCCTAACCCCTTGCCCCTCAGACCCGTACCGGATTTGTTAGCCACTCTGAGTGCCCTGAAACAACCTCATCAGCGCATGATCGGCTTTGCCGCCCAAACCGGAGACATTGCAACCCCCGCCTGGGATAAATTGCAACGGAAAGGACTAGATGGCATTGTGGCCAACCCTGTGGATCAACCCTATAGCGGCTTTGGCAGTGCTTACAATCAAGGCATTTTGATTGATGCCCAAGGACAACAATGTCATATTCTGCCCTGTACCAAGTTAGCCCTGGCCCATCGCATTTACGATTGGGTGCTTCAACTCCCTTGAGGGGTAGAATATAATCCTGGAACAGCTCAAGCTGTTCTGAATCCCTTCGTATTGATTACTATGTCTAGTCCCAGCTTGCCCATCCGTATAGCGATCGTTGATTACGACATGGGAAACCTGCACTCCGTCTGCAAAGTTTTGGACAACTTTGGCGTTGCGGTCGATATTACTAAAGATCCCGATCGACTGTGGCAGGCCGACGGTGTGATTGTGCCGGGAGTGGGAGCCTTTGATCCCGCTATGGTTCACCTCAAGGAACGGGATCTGATTCAACCTTTACGAGACATTGCCGCGAGCGGTAAACCTTTTTTTGGCATTTGCCTGGGGATGCAAATTCTCTTCGAGGCCAGTGAAGAAGGACAAGAAGCAGGCTTAGGGATTTGTCCTGGCATCATCCGGCGCTTCCACTCTGAGCCGAATCTGACCATTCCCCACATGGGATGGAATACCCTGAGCCTCACCCAACCCGATTGTCCTCTTTGGCAGCATCTCCCCCAAGATTCTCTCTGGGCTTATTTTGTGCATTCCTATTATGCCGATCCGGGGCATCCAGAACTCTGCGCGGCTCAGGTGACTCACGGCCAGCAAACCGTTACCGCAGCGATCGCCCAAGACCACATTTTAGGGACCCAATTCCATCCTGAAAAGTCATCCCACGCTGGCTTGCAAATCTTAAAAAACTTTGTAGCGATCGTTCAGAAGGTTCAGCTAGAGGAGTCTTGAGCGTCCGACTCTATTTCTTCCTCCTCACCTTCCTGCTGCTCACCAATACGATGGATGGTCGTTGCTTCCTCATCCCAATTTTCTACAGGGGAATCATCCTCCGTTAGGATCGTTGTCGATCCCCCTTTCTCTAGGACTCCTCGGGCTACCGTCTGACCAGGCTCAATCACAACCCGCAATGCACTCAGGTTCGTATTACTGACTGGTTGCAACTTCTGAACTACCAAGTCAATCACAGATTGTTGCACCCAACCCCGCAAGACCAAAATCTCCCCTAGAGGATATCCAGAATACTCCTGATCTCGTAGTGCAATGTCAAGTTGAGCTTGGGAGAGCAGACCGGCCTCTACCAAATAACGCCCTAAGGGCTTACGAAGCTGGGGAGATTCCCCCGCTTCAACACTGGAATTGGAATCAGGATAATGAGACATGAAAGGTTACAGCGTCTGCGAGCATTCAAGCCTTTAGCAACAAACTTCGCAATGATTCATCGCGATGCATCGCCCGACCAGCTCAATTTTTATCACTCTGTTCTTCAGAGGTTTGGACATCCGGCACATAGTCTGGACGTTCTGCATCTTCCCAACCTGCTGGACGTTTCGAGTTATACCAGGCAATAGAGCCTATACCAACGGCAGCAATAAAGCCTACTACGTACACTAATGTAAACCATACTGGAAATTGTTGGGCAACTGCTAGAGGGAAGTGAAAGAAGAATAAAAGCAAGGGATTATACATTAGTGTTTTCTCCACACGTAGGTTATTAGATTATAAGGACAATCAACTTCAGAGGTAGAGTGGGCAGCAAGCCAGACACTCTACCGTAAGATTTTTTGCGTTTAATGACGGTTACCCTAGAGACAGGACGCTTTAAGAGTCCGTTTGGGCAGGTTGTTGACCTGCTTTTTTTGCAGACTCCTCAAGCAGCAACTTTTCCAGGGAATCTCCCCAGTAGGCACTATAGGTCCAAATTTCATCGTCACCATCAGCTTTGGCAGACCAACGATAGGTTACGGATTGGGGGTTCACGCCAATTTCGAGCAGCTTTGCGCCCATGTAGTATTCCATTTGCTGCTTAGTGCGTGCATCTAACCCTCCCTTGTACTTTTTAATCCGTCGAGGTAGGTGAGCTTGGGTATGTTTGGCCATAGGGTTTGAAACAAAAATCTCTAGACATTATAGCGATGGGAAATTGCACTCAGTACCCAGACCGGCAGCCTTCTAAGCACACCAGATCCGTCCTTGAGCCGTTTCACCACAACATTGAGCACCACAGTCGGCAAATCCTGTCTCCGGATTCGGAGCGCTAGGTTTGCCCTCACTGGTACTAGGGCAACAGGTTGAATTTTCGAGATGCCCTGTAAAGATTCTTTAAGCTTATAGCAATTTCCCCATAACAGTCTGGTCTAGATACGCTTTTATACACAAATCCCCCGCCGTAGGCAGGGGATCAATGGAGATGATGGGGTAACTA
>JBMTZC010000257.1:0-6270 GCA_049455215.1 Prochlorotrichaceae cyanobacterium | reverse complement strand
AAGAGCCCACTACTGACGATCGCTGCCCGGGAAAAACCATAATCCGCCGCCAGTTCCGACAAGAGCCACCCCCGAAAGAAGAATTCCTCCGCAAAGCCAATCCCGATCGCTACGGCTCCCCCCTCTAGGGCAATGATCAAAAAGTCAAGCTCCTGACCGTGGGGAAAGGTCCAGATTACCCAGCCCAGTTGCCCCTGTAGCGTATAGAGCCCCAGAACTACCCCAGTGCCGATGATGCCGCCCCGCAGCCCTGGCCGCACTATCGTTTTGAAAGTCAAACCATAATGTTCCAATGGGAACGATCGCTGGGCAACGATCGTTCCCCAACCCCGCACGATGGCAATAAACAGCCCATAGGCTAAACCTAGGGCCAAAATACTTTGCCAATCCGGATCTGGAACCCAGTGCAAAATAGGTAGACCCAAGGGCAACCACACCAGCACCAGCACACCTAGGGTCATCAGGAGCCGGGCAGGGGCTGGCAGTTTATCCAGACCCCGGAGAACGGAAAGATTAAGCATGGTTAGCTCCTAGGAAAACGATCGCTGATCCAACATCGGCCACGGCTCACCCTTGAGCCACAGGAGATGCAAGGGCAACAGTTTAGCCAAATCGTAGCGCAGCAGAATGGACTCCCGCGCTTGGGCTCGAATCGCCGCCATTCGATCGGGATGATCCAGCACTTCCAGTACCCGCTCAACGATCGCTTCAGGGCTAAAGAAATCCACCAGCAACCCATTGACCCCCTCTCTAATCACCTCCTCCACCGGGGGCGTGCGGGAAGCCACCACCAGGCACCCCGTCGCCATTGCCTCTAGCATGGACCAGGAGAGGACAAAGGGACGGGTCAGGTAAACATGTACCGTCGAGGCCTGCAGCACTTGTAAGTAGAGGGCATAGGGCAAATGCCCAACAAAGTGGATCCGGGAACGATCGAGATCCAAGGTTTCCAGCATCAATTGACGATAGGTTTTGCCCTCCGGCAAGGACTTGCCATAGGCAACCCGATCTTGACCCACGACGACGACATGACAGTGGGGACGCTGCTTTTGCAGACCGGCCACCGCTTGCATAAACTGCGGAAAACCTCGATAGGGCTCCATGCCTCGGGCAACGTAGGTAATAATTTCCTCAACCGCTGATAAATCCAGGGGCGACGGCGAAGCGATCGGAGCGGGGGGTGTAATTACCAACTTCGCATTGGCTTGAGGCTGAAAAAAGCGGGTATCAATGCCGTCATGACACACCGAAATTTTTTGTTGAAACTCTGGGGGAAACTGCTGCCGTTGCCAGTGGGTTGCCGCGAGTCCCCGATCGCAGCTATAGAGATCCAGCAAAATCGGTGCATTTTTGACCCGAATTCGAGCAACCCCATTGGCATCGAGGGGATCACTCGGGTCGAAGTCAGCATCCGTGCCAAAGGCATGGTAAAACCACTCAAAAAAACAGAGATAGGTCGCGTTGGGGAAACAATCTTTGATAAACAGCCCTGGGCCCCAGCCGGAATGGGCATAGACCAGATCGGGAGAGAAACCTTGTTTTTTGAGGTCTTGACAGAGCCGATAAACCGCTTGACCTTCTAGCACCGCACTTTCCAGGGGACGGACATAGTGATGCACCTCGGGATGGGGTTGGCGGGAAACCTGATAGAGACATTTCTGCACCCCCGGCAGCGATCCTTCTTCCCGCGTTGTGGCAAAGATCACCCGATGTTGAGGATCCTGAGCTAGGACGGTAGCCAGGTGGCGAAACTGAGCCGGGAAATTTTGATGGAGAAAGAGAATGTTCATCGCCAGGAAACGGGAAATCGCTGTCAACAGCCCAGGGGATCAGCGGAAAACGAAGGCGGGGACGGGGCTATTGCGCAGCAGTTGAATGGTAGTGGAGCCAATAACCAGGCGACGGATTCGTTGGTGTCCATAGGCTCCCAAGAGCAATAGATCGATGTTTGCTTCTTTAATATATTGGGGAATTAGGGTCTCGGGATGGCCAATTCTGAAACAACAAAGGGGCCCCGTTCCAGAGCGAGAGACGGCGTGCCGCGCTTCTGCTAACCGGGATTCCGCTTTCTCCCGATCGTCTGGATGATTGGCCACACTGATAATGTGGGTTTCCAGTCCCTGAAAGGCTGGAGACGAGACAAACAGGTTGAGCAACTTTTGACAACTGGGACTGCCATCATAGGCAATCAGGAGGCGCTGGATCGGTTGAAAGGCCGCCCCCGTCACTAAACAGGGTTTATGGCTGCCTCGCAAAATGCGTTCCACATTGCCCCCCAGGTGTTCCGAAGCAAATTCTGCGGTTTCTCCCCGCCGACCTAAGATAATCAAGTCCACATCCGTCTCAAATTTCTGTAAGAAATCCACGAGGAACCCCGTTTCATGGATCAGGTTGAGGTCCTGAACCCCAAGATCCCTCAGCACTTCCTCGGCGCGGTTGAGAATGAGTTTGGCCCGTTGGTGATCTAACTGGCCTTTCTCGTGCTCAAGTTCCACCAGTTGCTGCAAGAGGGATTGGGAGGCACCAATCCCGAGGCTGGCACTATAGTTACGGGCGGCAACCCGCGTTCGAGAATCGGTCACATAGAGCACATCGATCGCAGCGGCTAGTCGCTGGGCAAACCAGGCACCATACTGGTAGCTGACCTCAGCAAATGGGGAGCCATCGGTGCAGAGGAGAATTCGGTTCATAGGGAATACCTTAATGACGGGCAACGCTGTTCACGGCATCGGATTTATTGTGGATGGCGAGGTTATCCAGTAGGGTGGCACTGGCCTCATTTAAGCCCACTAACTCAACCTCCGCGCCGGTGCGTCGAAACTTTAAAACAATCTGATCGATCGCTCCCACCGCCGCTTGATCCCAGAGGTGAGCCTGGCTAAAGTCCAGGGTGATTAAAGCCAGCGCTACAACGGTTCCCGCCAACAAATCTGCTCGAACATTGGAGAACCATTCTCGCTCTAGTGTCTTAAAATTCAAGGTTAGTGTGTTTCTCTCGCTAAACTGAACTCATTTTAGGCTATCAATATCAGCCGAAAGCCCTGAAATGCTAGCATGAATAGGCAAACAGGAACTGAGATCACGAGACCAGGATAGAGAAACGCGGTGGGAAAAGTTTATCTTGTGGGGGCCGGTTCCGGAGATCCGGAGTTGCTGACGCTCAAGGACAAAGCCATTTTAGAACGCGCAGATGTTGTTTTTACGATGCCTTAATCAGCCCCGAAATTTTAGCCTTAATGCCCAAGACGGCTCTGCGCATTCATGCGGGCAAACGCCGCGGCCGCCATTCTTTATCCCAACCGGCCCAGCTAAACGATGCGTCAATATTTCCTAACGGAGCATTGAGCAATCCGTGGGATAATCTCTCTCTGAAGATTCTTTGCGAATTCGGGAGTTTGGCATGGCATTAATGGACGCGCAACCAGCACTATTAGTCTTAGCGGATGGGACGGTTTATCGGGGAAAGTCCTTTGGTGCTGCGGGAACTGCGATCGGTGAGGTGGTTTTTAACACAGGAATGACGGGCTATCAGGAAGTTCTTACCGATCCGAGCTACCGGGGGCAAATTGTCACCTTTACCTATCCAGAACTGGGGAATACGGGGGTAAACCTGGAGGATGAAGAGTCTAACCATCCCCAAGTTAAAGCAGCGATCGCTCGGAATATTGCCGTGAACCCAAGTAACTGGCGATCGACTCAATCCTTGACGGACTACTTAAAGTTTCACAACATCCCAGGCATTTATGGCATTGATACCCGTGCCCTCACCCGCAAAATTCGTTCCGTTGGCGCTATGAATGGGGGGATCTCCACCACTATTCTCGATCCCCATGACCTTTTGGCTCAGGTACAGGCAGCCCCCTCAATGCAAGGCTTGAACCTCGCTCAGGAAGTAACGACCTCCACTCAATATGAATGGAAAACTCCCACCGATGGCGGTTGGGAATTCCGGGCAGATGCCGAAGGGCAAGCCCCCCTCAAAGTGGTAGCCATTGATTTTGGGGTCAAGCGTAATATTCTCCGCCGTTTGTCTAGCTATGGCTGTCAGCTCATGGTGGTGCCTGCCTCCACACCAGCGGAGGAGATTTTGGCCCAGAATCCCGATGGGATTTTCCTCTCCAATGGCCCTGGCGATCCGGCTGCAGTAACGGAAGGGATTGCTACGGCAAAAGCCTTACTCCAAGCGGACAAGCCCATGTTTGGCATTTGCTTAGGACACCAAATTTTAGGGTTAGCCCTAGGGGGAACCACCTTTAAGCTGAAATTTGGTCACCGAGGCTTGAACCAACCCTGTGGTTTAGATGCCAAAGTTAAAGAGCAACCCGTGGAAATTACCAGCCAAAACCATGGTTTTGCCCTCGATGCGGACTCCCTCGGTTCGGATGTGGAAGTCACCCACCTCAATCTGAACGATCGTACTGTGGCGGGTTTACGGCACAAAACCTTACCAATTTTTTCGGTGCAATATCACCCCGAAGCCAGTCCTGGCCCTCACGATTCTGATTACTTGTTTGAGCAGTTTGTAACGGCCATGCGGGACTACCGAGACTCCAAGAAATAGGGCTCAAACCGCAAAACATCCCAAATGGGATTCCTAGTACTCTGCGGCACAAATCCATATACCTTTCCGAACCGCCCTCATCCCCCAGCCCCTTCTCCCAAAATGGAGAGAAGGGGAGCCGGATTGAAGTCCCTCTCCCTAATTGGGCTGCCGTGTACACACATCTTGATGAAACCGATCGATTTAGGGGGATCCACTCAAGTTTTGCGATTGCAACGAGACTTATGTGTACACGGTAGCTTCGCAAGGGGGAGGATCGGATTGGCTCAGAGATCCCCCTTTTCCAAGGGGGGATTAAGGGGGGTCTGATTTATGCCTAACAGTATTAGGGTGTATTTAATACAAGATTCGCGTCAGCTTTCTGCGGTAGGTTTGAGTCAGGAGATGCTCATCTCCTAAGAGATCAAATAGTAAAATCATGGTCTTTCGTGCTCCGTCATTGCGATACTTTCGATCCTGGGAAACGATCGCTAAAAATCCTTCTAAAGCGGCTTCATATTCTTTTTGAAGGGCAGCTTGAATGGCTCCCTGAAATGCTCTGTCCAGTTCACTAGAATTCTCTTCATCCTTGGCTATATCTTCTAAAGCAAATAACCCTTTTAAGGAGGCTACTTTTTGCGTCCAAGTGGGGTCTGTGGTATTCACTTTTTCTAACAACTCTTGGGCATAGTCACCTTGCTGATTCATTTGGTAAAACTGAGCCGCAGAAACCAAAAGTTCAGGACGATCGGGATACTGTTGTAACAGATCAGCAAACCCCTGTTGGGCTGCTTCTACTTCGCCTTGTTCTGCTAAAAGTTGAGTGGTTAAGAGGGTAGCATCTAACTTAGACGTGAGTCCTAATTCCTTTAAAAACGATCGAATTTGAGGTTCTGGTAAAAAGCCAACAAAGCCTGGGCGCATTTTGCCTTCTATGACCACACGAACATCAGGAACTCCCTCAACCTTATACTGTTTTGCTAGAGCAGGGTATTGATCAATATCCAATTTTGCAAGAACAAAATCATAATCTTGGCTTAACGCTTCTAAAACCGGCTTTAACATTTTGCAGGGGCCACACCATGTTGCAAAAAAATCAACTAAAACAGGGCATTGAAACGAAGCCTCTATAACTTCATGCACAAAGTTATGACTATTGACAATTACAGAACGACCCATGGGATATCCTCAAAGACGGTCATGATGCTCACCCGTTTATTGTATAGCAATCCTCAGGTGAGGTTGATCCACCAGTCGTGCAGGTCGTGAAGATTTCAAGTTTCAAAAGTGTATGCCAACGGAGGGACGATCGCTGCAGCGGATTAAAGACGTTTCAAGACCTTAAAGATATCCGCCTCAAAGGCCTTGCCTTTCAGCATTCGATTCCAGTAGATCCAGGGGAGAACATGAACTTTGGCCATGTACATGGCGTACCGCTCTTGAGTCGGATCGAGGGGAAAAGAGGCCGCTAACTTTCCGTCATAGAGAAACTCTGCCATGATGGCGGAATGGTAACCGGTGATCAGCGGGCAACAGGTGTAGCCATCGTATTGAGCCTGGAGAGCCTGTCCCCGGATCAAGGCATACAGATTACGGGAGAGAATGGGAGCGGATTTTCTCACCGCTGCAGCGGTCTTCGAGGTGGGCAGTGAAGAGGCATCCCCTAGGGAAAACACATTGGCGTAACGGAGATGCTGCAACGTTGCCGGATCCACCTCTACCCAACCACC
>JBMTZC010000256.1:0-6324 GCA_049455215.1 Prochlorotrichaceae cyanobacterium | reverse complement strand
TTCAGATTATGGTCGTAGAGCACAATGCCAATACTGGCGGAGAGCGCAATATAATGCCCTTCAAAATTCGATAAACTCTGGAGAGATTGATTGATCCGTTCAGCCAGTTGAATCGCATCGGCTTCGCCTTGAATGGGGGTGGCCACAAAAACAAATTCATCTGCCCCAAAGCGGCCCACCGTCGCTATCCCTTCGCTAACTTCCTGTAAGCATTTTGCTAAGGCGACGAGTAATCGATCGCCAAATTCATGCCCCCATTGATCATTGACATACTTGAAGCGATCGAAGTCTAAAAATAAAACCGCTGAGGGCTGTTGGGCTTGACAAACGTCATGCAAGACTTCCAGCAAGGCATAACGATTCGGCAGGGACGTTAAAGCATCTTGACGAGCTAGGCTAAATAACGTATTTTCAACCGCTTGATGCTCTAGATCCGCCGCAATACGCCCCTTAAATAACTCCATCACGGTTTCAACCATCAACGGATCCCCTAAAGGTTGACGATCGAGTACGGCAATCAAACCGATCGTTTCACCCAAGTGATTTTTAATGGGAACCCCCAAATAACAGTGGGCGGGCATAGAAACAATGTAGCGATTGCGGTGAAAATGAAGATGGGCATCTTTTAAGCAACGCAAGGTTTCACCGGTTTGGAGCACCCGTAAACAGGCACTATCTTGCAATTCATACTCAAAGGAATCTCCCAAAACGCCATCTGCCCAAAGGGCGCAACATTTCGCAGTGTGAAGCTGATCATCATTCTTAAGGGAAATCAAGACATGATCAATGTCAAAGGCAAGACTAAGACCTTGAACAAAGCGATTAAAAAATTCCTGCCCCCAAATGGAAGTCGTGGTATTGACCAATAAATTTAAGGCTGTTTGTAATTCCGCCTTCATTAAGGGGAGATGATTTGAGGTCATAGCTTCCACTAGAAAGGGTAACAACGTAAGGCGGAAGAATCGCTTATTCTCCCACGGCGATCGTTTCGACGATCGCTAAGGTGCCGTCGGGTTGAATTTGCCAGACATCGTAGGCACCGGCCACATCCCCCCATTCATCCAATTCCAGATCGCCACTAGCCCCTTGGTAGTTAATATCTTGCCCCTCCCGCACTAGAGCGAGTCCTTGGCAAACGTCACTGACTTCCGTACCGGGGGCGTTGGCTACCGCAAGAATTTGCCCTTGAAGGGCGGTGCTCTGGGTAGACTGAGCCGCTTCCGCCGCCAAAACCATTAATGCGGCAGCATCCCAAGTGTTGGGGTCATACACTTCAGGAGAGCGATTAAAGGCGGCTTGATACTGTTCGCTAAAGGCGGCTAAGCCCACTCCCCCTGCCTTGGCCGCCGTTCCCAGGGCTCCCGCGAGTAAATATTCACCGGCTTGATTTTTCCCCACCCGATCGCCAATGCCATCGGTTTTCATGCCGTCCGTGAGCAGGATCTGGGTCGTGCCATTGAGCAATCCTTTTTCGTAGGCGGCCTTGAGGACTAGGCTACCGGTTTCCGGATAGGCAATTAAAACCAACCCTTCTGGATTTTCAGCAAAGGCTTTGCTCACTTCAGCTTCAAAGGTCGCCCCATCGGGGGGGTAGAAAATGGCGCTTGCCCCATTGGTGACGGTTCCCCCTAGGGCTTGAAAGGCGGGAATAAAGGACTCTGCCCAGCCATTGCCATAGTCGTTATTGATGGCAACCACCGCCACGGATTTCACCCCTCGACTCCAGGCAACCTGGGCCAGGGCCGGGCCTTGAAGCGCATCAGAAGGAGCCGTCCGGAACCAAAAGCCTTGGAACTCTCCCGCCTTCGATCGCGCTGTAAAACTGGGACTGGTACTGGACGGGGAAATTTGCAGGACTTGATTGCGGACTGCAACATCAATGGCCACACTGGAAACCGCACTGGCCGCGGCTCCCACCACCCCACTCACCCGATCAACTTCCACTAATTTGGTCATGGCCGCCGCCGCTCGGGCAGGATCCGTTTGCGAGTCTTCCGTCACCAGTTGCACCGACTGACCCTGAACCCCTTCACAGCGATTGACGGTTTCCACTAAGAGGGAGGCCGCATCCTGCATGGGACTGCCGTATTGGGCTAAATCCCCGGTAATGGGCAGTAACGTCCCAATTTTGAGGGGGGCGTTTGCGGTGTCTTCCCCCTCTGGGGTAGGGGGTTGGCAGCCCCAAAGACTCAAGACCACCAGCCCCATCACACTGAGGTGACCAATGGGACGACGGATCAGGCGACGGAACCTAAGGACGGGCTGCAGAGTCGGGTCGGTGTGCATAGCGATCGGAATAGGGGGTCAATAAATCCTGACAAGCTTCCGCTGTAAGCAACATTAGATCAACGGTAGAACCGCCTGATTTTAACGCTCTTACTTAGTTCATAATACCCTCTTTCTGTGGGGAGCCGAGATGAATCCCCAGGACACCTTGAAAAATTACAAAAGCCGCTGCCAATAGACAACATCAATCCAGCGATCGAACTTGAAGCCCGCGTCCTTTAAACAGCCTGCATATGCAAATCCGAGTTTTTCATGGAGTCGAATACTGGCGGGATTAGGCAGGGCCAGAATACCGATCGCACTGTGAATCCCTTGATCCTGTAGGTGGTGCAATAAGTGAGTATAGAGGGTTGCCCCAAGCCCTTGACCCCGATCGTTTTCCTGGAGGTAAATGGAGGTTTCAACGGTATAACGATAGGCACTGCGCGTTTTCCAGGGAAACGCATAGCAATAGCCTTTGAGCACATTTTGGTCAACATCTTCTAACACCAGCCACGGCAGACCGGCAGCCTTAACCTGATGGAGACGATCGCTTATATCCGAGGGGTTGAGGGGGTGTTCTTCAAAGGTAATCGTGGTGTTTAAGATATAAGGGTTATAGATTTGGCAGATTTGGGCCGCATCCTCCACGGTGGCAGGACGAATCTTCATCGAAGGGATTGAGGCTATGGGGTGCTCATCTAAGCTGTTATTCATACGAATTTGAGATTGATTCGTTTGTTGTGAGGGCTGTTTGTGTTGGGGGCACAATGGGATTAAAACTACTCGAGTTCATTTAACTTTTGGTGATATTCAGATTCAGTTAAAATACCATTTTCTAGGGCTTCCTTCAGTTTTGTACGTCGCTCATTTTTCCGCTTCATGCTCCGCTTTTTAATCACTTCCTTATCAATGACATCGTGAATTTCTTGGAGTTTAGTTTCGTATTCAAAGGTATCTAGAATGCCTGCGGAAAAAGCTTGCTGTAATTTTTCTAACCGTTCCTCAATTAAAAACTCTGCCTCATAGCGATCGACTTTTTCCTCTAGTTTCTCTTTCTTCTTATTAAAGGTGAGACGATCGATAATCCCAACCTCTAAGGCTTGCTTGAGTTTACTCAAATCCTCCGCGACCTTAGCTTCCGCTCTGTCCCGGGCCGTACTGACCTTCACCGTATTTGCGCTAACATCAATGACCGTATCTTGGGGGTTACTCGGCCGATCTGCGGTGGAAATAGGATTTAAATAAAGGGTTGCTTCTAAATGACGAATCAGTTCTTTCTCAAGCACTAAGGCCCAGCCCGCATTGGCAATTCCCGTAAAGATCGGAATGCCCCCCATAAATAAGGAGGCAAATCCGGCTCCGGCAATGTTAGAGACCCATTTTCCGATACTGGTTTCAATAATAATTTCTCGATTATAACTGGGCTGGGAGTACTCATAAACGTTGACCTTAAAGGCAAGATTGGCTCCCAGTAAAGTTCTTAAGACATTGGTTTTTTTCGCTTGGATAAAGTACCGACGATCGAATAACTTGAACTCCACTTCATACTGTCTATTTTTGAACCAATTGATAATTTCCTGCTGGATTCGATCTAACTCATCATTGCGCTGCAAAATAAAATAGTGTTTTGCCATACCGATCGCTCCAGATGCTTGATGCGGTGAACCCGTTTCAGGACGAATACCACGATTCTAACCCCATGATTCTACCCCATTGTCCAGAGTTCATCCGCTGGGCAGATTGACGGTTTCCCAGGTGCCACCGTTACGGAGAGACTGACTCAGGGCCATTAAAATCGTGATCAGCCCCACAGCGATCGGGCCGGGGGAGCGGGGGGAGGGCTGATTGGCTTCCACACAATCTAAGAAATGAGAACACACCGCCGCCAGGGGTTCATGAGGATCAACGGCAAGGTTTTCAGAGGCTAACCCCGTGGGTACAAAGGGAAAGTCCGCAGCAGCTTGAAACGATCCCCGCTGCACCACTAAGGGATGGGGGGCTAACTCATCAAAAATCAAGGTGCCTTGATCCCCCACCAGGGCTAAACGTCTTTGTTTATCGGGGTTATGCCAACACCAATGACATTGCACCGTCATCCCACTGGGATAGCGCAACTTCGCCCACACCAGATCCGCTAGTCCCGGCTCATTAGAGTGATCCGTGGGCCCCGGATTGGGGAGCCAGGTGTGGCCCTGGGCCTGGACTTGGCAGGGCAATTCCCCTAGCCACTGCCCAAAGATGGCCAAATCATGAATAGCCAAGTCCCACAATGCATCCACATCTAAGCGTACTGGGCCCAAGTTGGTTCGGGTTGCGTAGCCATAGCGCAGGGTTCCCAACTGGGCAACGGCCGCTGCTCCCGCTGTCACGGCACCGTGAAATAGGTAGGTGTGATCAATGACTAACTGTCGATCTTGCTGTTGGGCTAAAGTCGTTAAATATTGAGCCTCTTGCACCGTCAGGGCCAGGGGTTTCTCCGCTAAAACGTGCAGCTGATTCAGCAGGGCCGCTTCTACAATCGCCGTATGGGTGACGGCGGGAGTCGCCACAACGATCGCGTTTAAATCAAGCGTCACGGGGGAGGGGGCATGGGGATCCAAGATCGATCGCCAATCCGAGAGTAAGGCAATCTCGGGGGGCAAAGCGTAGCGATCCCGAATCTCGTCTAACTTCTCTTGACTCGGATCGACGATCGCAACCACCTTAGCGCGATCCTGAGCCAGAAAATTGCGAATTAAATGATTGCCCCAACGCCCTGCGCCCAAAATTGCAATTGAAATCATAAAAAATGGCTGTTACTCTGGCTGCAATGGCTATTTACTGTAGAGGCGGCTTGAACTAGGGTGAAAAGTCCCCGGCTCATTGCTGCAGTTTCCTACCAGCGAAAGCCTGGCTTCAATCATACTGGAGAATCTTCAGTTAACGGTCTCTCATGCCTGCACCACCCCCTCCCCTCGTCCCCGATTTTTCCTTTTTAACCGTTACGCCAGAAATGATGGAACAGGATCCGCTGGCGCTGAGGCAGGGCTTGGCGAGTTTAGGCGATCGTCACCTGCTGACCCTCAAGGTGCCTGAGGAGTGGGGAGGCAAGGGACTAACGACTGCGGAATATTTCCAGTTTCAGATGGCGCTTACTCGCCAGAGCGGAACCCTAGCCTTCACCCAGACCCAGCATCAAAGTGCCGCTAGTTTTATTGTTGAGGGGAACAATCCTGAATTGAAATCGAAGTATCTGGCGGGGATGGCCACTGGGCAGCATCGGATGGGCATCGGCTTTTCCCATCTCAGACGGAGTGGTGAACCCAGCTTGCGGGCCACCCCCAGCGATCGGGGTTATTGCCTCAATGGCGTGATTCCCTGGCTGACGGGGTGGGGGCTCTTTCAGGATGCCGTGATTGCCGCGACCTTACCGGAAGGGGGCAGTGTGTGGGGTATTATCCCCCTGGTGGAAACGCCGCACTGTAAGCCTTCCCCACCCATGGCTTTAGCTGCAATGCCCGCCACTCAAACCGTAGCGATCGCCCTAGAGAACTACGAACTCCAACCGGAGCAGATCCTCAACACTCACCCCCCCCATTGGTTACAACACCAGGATCAACAAGGTTTACTCAAGGCCACCGCCTTCTGTTTAGGATCCGCCCAAAGTTCATTGGATCTGGTTCAAGCAGCCGCTACACACCATCCCGAATTACAACCGGCCGCCGCCGCGTTACAGCATCAGTGGCAGAGGTGCTATCAGCACATTCAAATCGCCCTGTCCCCTGAAGCCCCTGAAGCGAGTAGCCTAGCCGATCGCTTAAAACTGCGGGGTAGTGCCATTGCTCTGGCTGGCCGTTGTGCCCAAGCCGCCGTAGCGGTTTCCCGAGGAGCCGCCAACCACCTCAGTCATCGTTCCCAGCGCATCTACCGGGAAATGCTAGTCTTTACCGTTTCGGGACAAAGTCTGCCCATTCTCCAGGCCACGCTGGAGGGAATTGTCCAGATGGGGGCAGAGGGCAATGGTTATCAGAGAAGTGGGTCTAAAACCCCGTCCTTTCAGGACGGCTTTATGTTGGA
>JBMTZC010000255.1:0-6410 GCA_049455215.1 Prochlorotrichaceae cyanobacterium | reverse complement strand
GAGTTTGATTTTCAAGGTAATGTTACACCTCCATTTGGCAAAATTGTCTTTGAAGCAAGAGCCGGAAGCAATAAGCAATCCTGTACAATTATTTCTACTCTCATCGGTGGAATGCGCATTGCCTCAGATGACGAATGTAATTAGCTGACTATCAACTTTAGAGGGAGGCATGTGACATTTGAGACTACATTCTACTCTTATTCTTGATTTAACATGAAAAAAGAGAACAGGATGTCGTGGAACTATCCTGTCTGAAGTTCATAGCCTAAATATCTATAAAATTTACAAATTATGGATTTTACAGTTGCAATACCCACTTTCAATGGTGCGGCTAGATTACCTCTTTTACTCGATCGCTTACAAGAACAACAAGATCTGAAAAAGTATTCTTGGGAAGTGATTGTAGTTGACAATAATAGTACGGATCAAACCAAAAATGTAGTCGAAAGCTATCAGCGTGGTTTTTGCTGTCCTCTTAAATATTGCCATGAACCCAAGCAAGGGGCTGCCCATGCTCGTCACCTAGCTATTCGAGAGTCCAAGAGTGATTTAGTGGGTTTTCTGGATGATGATAATATTCCTGAGCCTAACTGGGTGAAAGAGGCTATTCTTTTTGGAGGTTCTCATCCTCATGTCGGTGCATTTGGCAGTCGTATTCAAGGAGATTTTGAAATTGATCCACCTCAAAACTTTGACAAAATTTCTTTTTTCCTAGCGATTACCGAGTTAGGTGACAAGCCCCTGATTTACTCACCTCAAAAAAAGATGTTACCTCCCACGGCTGGATTAGTTGTACGTAAAAATGTATGGATCCAATATGTTTCTGTAAATCAGTTCTTATCTGGTCCCACCACTGACATAAACTTAAATAGTGAGGATTTAGAAATTTTATTGGATATGCAAAAGGCAGGTTATGAGATTTGGTATAACCCTCTCATGAAAATCACGCACAAAATTCCTGCTGCTCGTTTAACACGCAAAGGACTACTAAAAACTATTCGAGGAACTGGACTAGCACGGCACTATATTCGTATGAAAAGATATAGCCCTTGGCTTCGCCCTGTCATTTTTATCGTGGCTTGGACTAAAGACCTCTGGAACCTAGTTGTTTTCTATATAAAACATCAAAAATTATTAGCTACAGATGTTGTTAAAGCTTGTCAACTTGAGTTCTTACGATCGACAGTTATCAGTCCATTCTACCTTAGTTATCTTTCCGTAGGAAATCTCACAAAAGGACTTAAGAAGCTGCCATAGTAGAAAGCCCATAAAAAACCAGGAACCAGTTCCTGGTTAATTCGATTCCGATATTTTAGCCCATGGATCACTAAGCGCCGTCCGTTCCCAAAAAGGGTACGCAAGAATAAAATGCAGGTTTCTAAATAAGAATTCGACAAAACTAAACGAAGTTGAAAAATGGGTAAACCAGAGCCTTTTGCTAACGTTAAAAGATAACTACGATCGAATCGGCTCGCAGGGATGTGATGAGAAACGCAAAGATCAGGGGTATACCAAATTTCCCATTTTGCTTTATGGAGATAGAGCAAGGGTTCATAATCATCTCCCTGAATAAATAGCCCCGGACGTTTTCCCGAGAGCTTTTGGTGTAGAGGCACACTCTCGAGCCAAGCCGATCGCCTAATGATTAAAGATGCTGCAGGGGGAAGTTGCAACTGCTCTGGCACGAATTGTCGAGGCTTGTTGCCATGATCTCGAATCGCGAGAAAAAATTTGATTTTGTCAAACCCTTCTGGGGGCGGAACCTCATATATACCGCGAATTTTGCCGCTGTAGGCTCCTAATCTAGGGCGATCGTTTAGAAACTGCAGTGCAGCCTCTAGCCAATTTTCATCTGGAATGACATCATCATCCAAAAAGCCAACCCACTCTCCGCTGGATTCTCGGATCGCCCTTTGCCGGGCAAAGGCGGCTCCTTGTTGAGGCTCATGACAATACCGTATCGAAAATCCTAAACTTTTCCCTTGCCACTCCTGCAGAAGTTGAGCCGTTTCATCCTGGCTATTGTTATCCACCACTAAGACTTCCCATGCTATGCCAGGCACAGGTTTTTGCCGTTGCAGTGCTGCAAATAGTCCCGGCAATCGCTTGGCTCCGTTATAGGTGGGAATAGCGATCGTAAAATCCATAATTAATCTCTTAATTTATTCCATCGAACGCTGCACTTACTCCAGGGTTTGCAGATCCGCTAGGGATAACCCCGTGACCTGAGCAATAAAATCTAGAGAAGTTCCCGCGTTTTTCAGGGTTTGAGCGATCGTTAACTGTTGATCTCGTCGTCCCTGTTCCCACCCTTCTTGTCGTCCCTGTTCCCGCCCTTCTTGTCGTCCCTGTTCCCGCCCTTCTTCCCGTGCCGTATCCACAACCCCGACCATATCTCGGTAGTATTTTAAACTATTCTCATAGGCTTTTCGTTCTGGTTTAGATAAATTAGCCACTTCTGCCGCACTAAAGAGTTGATTAAAGGGACTACATTGAAGTGCTGAAGGTGGATCTTCTAAATCTGGCAGGTGCCTGAGAAGGTATAACCATTGCTCAAAATGATTCTCAAGTTCATCGATCGTTTTGGTGAATTTTGGCAACTCAATGTAAATAAACTTAAGTTTTTCATAAAATACACGACAATCCTGATCTTTCAGCTCTACGATATGTAAAAGGGTGCTTTCATTCCTGTGATCACTAAAAACAAAATCTAGAATACCGATCGTGTAAACGGCAGTGAGCTTATAATTCCAGTTCCCTTTTTGTGCCTGTTCTTGAATGGGAAAAGTAGCATAATAAACACTTCTTTCCTTAAAGTAATTATGCTTTGCCTTTTGCATTTCCACAATAAACTTCTCACCCGATTGACTTTCACAGTACAAATCAAAAATAGCCTTACGATCTATCGGTGTATTGCCTAGGTTTTCTGTATTACGAAAGGTTAAATCCTTGACTTGGTGCTGGGGAGGTAGCACTACATTCAAAAAGTCAATCAGTAATTCCTTGTGAGCCTCTGTACCAAACAGTCGTTTGAAGCCAAAGTCTGTCAAGGGATTAATGTAACGATCGCGCAGGGGAGATATATCGCTCATAACAGATATCTAGCAGTCTTGACGATCGCTCCACAGTTGGGCGAGGGCAGAGCGCAGACCATTGGGTATGTCATTTTGTCCTTCACTATCCACAGGGGTATCGTCAGAATCGGGGAGCTCTTCGGAGCCAGGTAAAACCTCTTCAGTTTCGATCAGGGGAAAGACGGAGCGGGGAGCGATCGTCATGGTCTAACCTCATAGGGAAGGTTCTCTTTAGGTTACCTTAGGATGCACTGACCTGTGCCGTGGTACGGGAAGTTCGAGTATTCTGATACCCTTACAGTTATGATGCAATCCGGTTCATGAGGAGTATTGATTGCCATGTACAGTAGCCCCGTGGGAGATTATGCCCAACTGACCTTTCACTATGTCAGTGGAGAGTCTGAATCCTATAACCTCTATACCCTAGCCCAGGTGGCAGAGGGAGAAACTCGATCGTTAGCGGAAATCTTGCAGGAAGGATTGCCGGCCTTTTTCAATAAGGACTGGTTAATGTTGCAACTGCCTGAAGAAAGTGTCTGTATTCATCTCACCCAGGTCAGCCGCATTGAGATCAAACCCAGCTTAGCCATTGCGGGTTTAATTGGCACTGGTGAACGTTTAACTTCCCTTAGCCGTAGCCGCTAAGACCATGGGGAGCACGGTGAAGCCTGAAACTGCGATATAAACTGACGTGGACAGAGAACCGTCAAGGGCCCATTGTCCCAAGCGCTATTGTTCGAGAAAGTGCTTGCCAAAGGCCGCTTGACCAGTACAATGCTTGCGTTAAAGTGGCTTGATTTAGATCCGGACCTGTTCACCGTGCGTCAATTGTAAGGAGTGCCAGCAATGTTTGAACTGCTAACTCAGATCCTTTTGTGGTTATTGATTGGTGTCATTGCCTGGTACATCCTCAAGCAATTTATCCAACCCGCCTTTTATACGACCCTAGGCTTTTTTGTCATGGTCGCGCTGTTGGTGTTGGCCTTTTTTGAGCCTGATGCGGGGGTGATTTCTGAAGCGTGGAGCGTCCTCTCCTTACCCCTTCGTCCCTTGGGTTTTGCCTTGTTCACCTTAATTATGATGATTAAGTGGGCAGAGGTTAGATTTGATGGCAAGACGTTCCAAAACCGACAACTCTGGGTCTTCCTCACGCTGTTTCTCAGCAGTATGCCCGTCACTGCCTACTGGCTCAGTCAGCAGGTCGAGCAGCCCGTAGCGGAAGCAATCGGCGCAACGGCTGGACAAACCGCACCGGTGATGGTGGTTTTAGCTCAGGGCACTACTCGACCGGCCATCCCCCCTCGTACCCAAATTGAATTGACGGCAAGCGGCGATCGTTTACGGTATGCCTCAGAAATCTTTTTTAGAACTGGGGCCCCCACTCTGATCGTCACAGGCAACCGCCGCAGTGATGTGCAAAGTGATGATGGTAATCGACTGCAGGAAAGTAACGAAGCCATTGCTGTGCTGACCAGCTTGGGGGTTCCTCGAGGGAATATCATTGTTGAAAATAATAGTGGTTCAATCAAAAAGAGTGCGGATGCTGTTCGTGCTGTCTTAACGGATGAGGCTCAGGGGCTAACCGGAGTACGATCGCTGATTCTGGTCTCCTCTGCCTTAAATATGCAACGAGCCTCCGCTACCTTTGAAAAGACCCTGGAAGACTTAGGCGGGGGATCTGGTATTCAGATTATTCCCCGCGCTACAGACTTTTATACCGTGCAGGAAGAAGGAGATTTTCGGCATAAATACCAAGTGCCCCAGGATCTCGTCCCCAATGAACACGCCCTGGCTCAAACCGGTGATCTGGTGCAGGAATACCTTACGCAGATTTATTATCTCCTGCGGGGATGGCTCACCGCCATCAGCTAGTGTTATCTAGAACACTGAAATCGACTTTTTTCCCTGATCCCCTTGCCAACGGGTACGGTCAATCCGACACTGGAATAGATATTTTTAGTTATTAATAGGGACGTTTTGGGGGAGCAGTTGTGAAAAAAGTTTTAGGAATTGTGTTAGGTGGCGGGGCAGGAACTCGTCTTTATCCGCTTACGAAGCTACGGGCAAAGCCGGCTGTCCCGCTGGCGGGTAAATATCGATTGATTGATATTCCTATCAGCAATTGTATTAATTCAGAGATTTATCGAATTTACGTGCTCACCCAGTACAATTCAGCTTCTCTCAATCGTCATATTGCCCGTGCTTATAACTTTGGCGGTTTTCAGGAAGGCTTTGTAGAGGTGTTAGCGGCCCAGCAAACCCCCGATCACCCCGATTGGTTCCAGGGTACAGCGGACGCGGTGCGTCAATACCTCTGGCTCTTTAAGGAATGGGATGTCGATGAATATCTGATTCTCTCCGGCGATCACCTCTATCGCATGGATTACAGTGCTTTTGTTCGCCACCACCGGGAAACGGGGGCTGATATTACCCTCTCCGTTGTACCCATTGGAGAAGATACCGCCTCAGAATTTGGCTTAATGAAAATTAATGAGCAGGGGCAGATCATTGACTTTAGTGAAAAGCCGAAAGGAGACGCGCTCAAAGCAATGCAAGTGGACACGGCCTGTTTAGGGTTAGATCCGGAGTCTGCGAAAGCAAAACCCTATATTGCTTCGATGGGAATCTACGTCTTTAAGCGCAAAGCCCTAGAGGATTTATTGGAGCGGATGTTTACATCCCAAACCGATTTTGGTAAGGAAATTATTCCGGGTGCAGCGGAAAAGGGCTACAAGCTCCAGGCCTATCTTTTTGATGATTATTGGGAAGATATTGGAACGATGCGCTCCTTCTATGAAGCTAACCTTACCCTAACCCAACAGCCCCATCCACCCTTCAGCTTCTACGATGACAAGGCTCCGATTTACACCCGATCGCGCTATTTACCCCCCACCAAATTACTGGATTGCCAAGTTACAGAATCCATCATTGGGGAAGGCTGTATCCTCAAGAACTGTAAGATTCATCACTCTGTTTTAGGGGTCAGAAGTCGCGTTGAAT
The DNA here is from genome assembly GCA_049455215.1 of Prochlorotrichaceae cyanobacterium. GTDB lineage: Bacteria > Cyanobacteriota > Cyanobacteriia > Prochlorotrichales > Prochlorotrichaceae > JBEAPM01. The sequence goes on along the minus strand of JBMTZC010000255.1, from coordinate 336 downwards.
CCGGTACTATTGTTCAGGATTCTTTAATCATGGGGTCGGATTATTACCAAGCCTATGAAGAGCGCAAAAATGCAGTTTCTAGTGGGCTGCAACCCCTAGGTATTGGCTCTGGTTGTACCATCCGAGGCGCGATCGTGGATAAAAATGCTCGCATTGGCAACAACGTGCAAATTATCAACAAAGATAACGTTGAAGAGTCTAACAAAGAGGAACTCGGTTTTTATATCCGCAGCGGTATTGTCGTGATTCTCAAAAACGCAGTGATTCGGGATGGTACGGTCATTTAGGGGGCTTTCCACTGAAAGCGAAAAAATTTAAGGGAAGAGTGGGGGGGGG
>JBMTZC010000254.1:0-6414 GCA_049455215.1 Prochlorotrichaceae cyanobacterium | reverse complement strand
ATTTCTCCTTCACCCTTGGCTCAATCTTATTCGCTTTACCCCTAAAAGTCGAGGACGATCGTTTTGTCCTCCTTACCGTTGTAAACGCGAGAGAAATCGTTCTTGCAGTTGGGTTAAAAAGCCTTGGACTTCGGGAATCTGGAATTGGCTAGCCATGCCCACAAATCCGATAAGTCCCAAGAACCCAGACAGGCTGAGAGTGATCAGTTGGGGAAATAATCCGCTAGTCCCTAAACCGATCGCTAGAGCACTAGAAGTGCCCCAAGCTATTCCTCCCGCCAGTAGGCTAGCGCCCAAAAGTTGAGCAAAGGCGATCGTCCATTCCAGTAAAGGGAGGCCACCGAGGCGACGATAGAGAAAAATCAATAAAACAATGAGGGAAAAAGTATTAACTCCGACCGTGGCATAGACCAGTCCCGCAGCCCCTAAATTGAACACTCGAATACAGAGATAATCCAATCCGGCGTTGAGAAAAATATTGACCATGCTCACACGAAATGGGGTATTCCCATCTCCCAAAGCATAAAAGACTCGCACAATCACATCTCGTCCTAAATAGACGAACATTCCCACGCCATAGGCAATGACTAGACCGGCGACAATTTGGGAAGATTCCTGTTGGAATGCTCCCCGTTCATAGACCACTTCAACGATCGGTTTGGCTAGGACTACAAATAAACTCCCAATGGGCAACATCGTCAGGGCGGTAATTAAAATGCCTTGGCGAATGCGTTGTTTTAATTCTGCCCAGTGTTGCGGTTCCGCTAACCGGGAAAAGACCGGCATCAAGGGCACTAAAATCATATTAGAAAGAATACCAAGGGGGGTCATTGCCAATAGCCCCGCATAACCTAGAGCCGCAGCAGCTTGGGGAATATAGGAGGCAAAAAAGAGGTCGGTATAAACATTGATTTGCAACATTCCTGAGGAAAAGGTGGCAGGAATGAGGACTTGAAAGACCTCTTTGACCCCTGGACGGCGGGGATTAAAACGTAGGCGTAACCCACCATATCCCGATCGCCATTGGGGGGGAAGTTGAACCAACCATTGAACGATCGCCCCCAGCAAGGTGCTACCTGCTAAGACCGCTCCCCCTAAGGTGGCGTAGCGAGGAGAGACAATTTCTGGTCCCAGCCAGAACCACAAGCCCCCAATCCCGAGAATGACGGCACTACTGGAAAAGAGGGGGCTGATGGAGGGAAGCCAATATTGATCCGCTGCATTTAAGGTGCCAAATCCGATACCAATAAAGCCCGCCAACATGGCCATTGGAGCCATAATTTGGAGTTGCTGCACCGCAATTTTGTGGATAAAAGCCCCTTCTTCGCTCAGGCTCAGTCCTGGAGCTACCAGGTTAATTAAGGGATCGGCCCAAAGAACCATGGCCACGGTGATTACCAGTAACACCACCCCCACCAGCGTGGTAATGGTTTCGACGAGAGCTGCAGCCGCTTTGCGATCCTGCTTGGCTAAGGCACTGACGATCGCGCTGTGGAAGGGGCCATTAATACCCCCGAGCAGAATTAATAAAAACCCTGGAATGACATAGGCATAGTTATAGGCATCGAAGGCGGCCCCGGTTCCGAAGGCTGCCGCAATGGCCTGTTGGCGAATTAACCCAAAAATTTTGCTAATGAGGGTTGCCGCTGCAACGATCGTGGCAATCATGCCCAGAGATCGTTTTGCACCTTGGCGAGAATCCTCCTCCGGATCCTGAGCCTGATCGTTAAGTTCATTTGGATCCAGGGATTCTGGAGAGTAATCAGATTCGGTCATAACGAGGGGTAGTTCGCCTGAAAAGTTCAAAATACGGACTTCACCAGAAAAGGGGATGCTCCCGAACGCAGAACGGGGCAGAGTAACGCTCCGTCACTCTGCCCCGTCTACAAGGCTACTCAAAGTTGCTGCACAGTGGATGATTTACTGCGGTAAGTAAGCCATGGGATTAACTGCACCATCTCCAGCGGGGTGGATTTCAAAGTGCAGGTGAGGCCCGGTGCTGTAACCGGTACTGCCCATTTCCGCCAGTTGCTGACCTTGGCTTACGTATTGTCCTTTTTGCACCAAAATACGATTGTTGTGGGCATAGAGGGTAATACTGCCATCGTCATGACGAACTTCGACCAGGTAGCCATAACCACCTGAGTTCCAACCTGCGGTAATAACTTCTCCTGGAGCTGCTGCAACGATCGGCGTACCAATGGGGGCAGCAATATCAATACCTTTATGCATCCGGCCCCAACGCCAACCATAACCCGAGGTTAACACCCCTTGGGCGGGCCACATGTAACCGGCAACGGCACGATCCTTCGGTAAATAAGGATCCGCACTCAAGGAAGGTAAGGCGGGGGAAACGGTTTGTCCAACGAGAGACTGCACAAGGGGTTCATAGTTAGAAGAGCCCACGGGAGCCGCTGCTAGGATCTGAGTGGTATCCGCCACCATTTCAGAGGGAATTTCAGCCGCAGTGGTATCCACACGGGAATAGGCTTGGGGATTAAATTCAGGATTAATCCGATCGCGACTGGATAGGCTGGAAATACCAGACGGTTGGAGGCTGGGTACCGTTGGCGCAGCGGCAGGACTCGCAGCTTGCACTGGAATCGCGACAGGAGCAGCAGCAACGGGTTCGGGTGCGGTTTCATTCAGATTGCCACTGCGATACTGTTCCCGCAGCGTGTTAACTTCCATCAGCAAACGACTCACATAGTCATTTTTAGTGCTAGGAGCGGGTACTGCAGCAGGCTCAAGAGCTTCGGGAACCGTCACCCCAGCACTAGGGGCAAAGGGAGTCGTTACAGAGGGAGAAGCAACCGCAACTTGGGGCACTTCACTGGGAGCCACCGACACCGCTGGACGGGGCAAGGAAATGGGATCCTGAACGATGGACTCTAGGCTAGGCACCGTGGGAATCACGGCGGTGTTGACCTGAAGTGCATCTTGAACCGCAACTTGTTCACGAATGGTTTGGGGGGCTTGGGGTTGCCCAAGTTCTAAGCTAGGGGTTGCCGGATTGGAGGCAACTTGAACCGGTTGAGCCCCAGCCAAAGGAAGAACAGGAGCGCTCTGACTCGGAATAATAAGGCTTTGATTGACCCGGATAATATTGGGGTTAGCAATGCGGTTCGCTTGAATCAGGTCTGAAATGGGCAAGCCATAACGACGGGAAATTTTGCTAAGGGTATCGCCGGGACGAACTTGATAGCTTAATTCGCCTGAAAGCGGATTGGTGGGCTCGTAGGGAAAACGAGACGTATCTTGCCGAACAACGGAGATTAGATCCGGTGAAACAGGTGGATTCTCGTCTACGAGTTGGGATTCGGCTTGAGGCTGAAGCGTGCTTAAAACAGGAACGTTAGTTTGATCGCTAGCACTAACCTCAGGCACCAAAGCCAACTTTAAGCTTGCATTGGCGCGGGGAATACCAATAACCTGATCCACTTTTAAGAGATTGGGATTTTCAATCTGATTGACCGCCACCAAGGTTGCTCGAGTCACCTCGTAGGTTCGGGCAATTTTATCGAGGGTATCTCCAGATTGAACTCGATAAGGGACTAGATCGGCTAAGCCCAAATCCGAGGTTCCAGCCTCGGGTAAAAAGGCGATGGGCACGTTCTCGTCTTGAACTGCAGAGGGTTTAATTTCTAGGGGAATCGAGGGATCCGCTAGGGCAACTTTCTGCCCCCCCTTAACGTCGGCACTAGTATCGAGGGAGAGAAGCTCAGATTTAACAATGGGCTTGTCTTCGGGGGCCGAAGCCAGATTTTGGGACTCCGGCGCAATGGTTTTTGTAATGAAAACCCGAGGAAACTGAAGGACTTGACCGACCTGAAGCGGACTATCTAACTTCAGGTGGTTCAGACTGGCTAAAATTTCTGCTTCTATCCCGTACTGCTGAGCAATACTCCACAGGGTTTCTGTCTCTGCCACCTGATGGGTAAACAGCTCATGGGGATAATAATCTGAAAGATCAAAGGCGGGAGCGGAAGTACTAGGCTCACCCGCAGAAAAGGAAACATCCTCAACGGGTAGAATCGGCGAAACGATCGCTTGGGGCAGTGTGCTATTCCCCATCGCGGCTAAGGATTCGGAGGAAGTATTGGGAGCAGACCAATTTTGGAGTGGCTCCAGCGTTGGAGTTGCTTCTGCCGCCAGAACACCCTTGGTATTCCAGAGGGAAAGCAAATCTGAAGATCCTACCGAGAGCGCTAAGCCGACCATGGCCGCAGAAGTGCGGACTCGACGGTGGCGATTATTATTTTCGAGGGATGGGATGGGCACTCTTTCGTTGAGAAAGAGAAAATCCGGAACATCTGCCTGAAGACTCTCTGGAGCAGTAGAGTTGAGCACAAGTGCCAAGGACGGCCGCTGCACTTCAGACTGCTTAACAGGAGCCACCCCCCCATAGGTAAAAGACCCACGGTGAACTGCGCCGTAGGCAGATGAGTGTTTGACTTTATCGGGAAATCCTCGCTTCAAAGAACGACCTCCTAGTGTTCAGAAATCAACTGTCCTGCAAGTGGAACTTTAGATAATCTCACCGTCGTCCATTTCGCTAGGCGAGCCGGAGGAGAAAGGTGAGTCTTGAAGAACCATGCTGTCTTCAGGATTCAGGTGCTTGTAGAGGAAATCTTAAACTTATTCAAGCTTGTGATTCTCCTCACAGAGACCGAGGAATCTATGAAAGACAATGGATAGAGTTCGCGATGACTTCTATCCCTTCATTCTCAGGGCAGACCCCAAGGGCATCAGTCCTGAGAAATAACAGCCATGTTTTTGCCACAGGCAACTCTATCAAAGTCCTGAAGTTTTACCGACTGTAAATATACCTAGCAGAGCTTACCTTGATTTTTAAGTTTCGACAAGATATTCGTTAACTATCATCTCAAGGACTTGACAAACAATCTTAAATCTGCATAGAAATGCGCGACTCAAAAGAGTGCTCCGCTAGGGCAGTAATAGCTTATGGAATCAGGCTTTGCGCTTGTCAAGGGGATGCCCTAACCATCGAGTTTGGTGTTTAGGCTAAGTGGGATAGCGTAAAACCCTAAAAGGACGACTGGATAAGGGGTTTGGTGATAGTCATCAACCATCACCAAATTTGGCAACGAGCGATTCTACAGGCTAAATTAAACGAGTCTTCTGAAAGGGAGGCAGGAGGTCAGGATGAACTTGATAAAACGCAACAATAGGGAAGTCTGGGACTCGAATTTAGATCCGAAAATGCATTGAGCAGGGCTAAAAAACCATATAAATCTCTTATAGGGCGGGGATAATATCAATTTCCTATGCCTGCATTTCGATCAATTTAAGCTAGTGTTTAACCGATCTTCGCCCCGGTATTGAGTAAGCCCAATTGGCGGCGGGCTTCAAAGAGGGCAACAGCAACACTTACGGATAAGTTAAGGCTCCTAACGTGGGAGTAGTCGATGGGGATAAACACCGTTTCTGTGCAGGCGTCTAAAACGGACTCAGGGAGCCCACTAGTCTCTCGGCCAAAGAGGAGACGATCGCTAGGCTGAAAGGTGAAGTGAGTGTAATTATGTTCTCCCCGGGTCGTAAAGCCGATCAACCGGGATGAAGGAGTGTTCAATGTGGGGGAAAAGGTCTGCTGAAAATCTTCCCAACTGGGGTGCTGATGCAGATCTACCGCAGGCCAATAGTCTAAGCCCGCCCGTTTGAGGTAACGATCGCTAATTTCAAACCCTAAGGGGCCAATTAAATGGAGGGGGGTTTGGGTCGCCGCACAGGTTCGGGCGATATTGCCGGTGTTGGGCGGAATTTGGGGTTGAAATAGCACCACGGAAACCATATCGTCTGGGGAATAAGGGCGGTGATAGAATTTTCTGATGAATTTTGAGGGTTAGGGATGGATCAGGGGGATTCCGTTAAATTAAATATTCTGATAGGTATTTTTAGAGTTGGGACAGAAATTTTGGCAAAACTGGCGGGTTTCTCCTAGCGATCGTCCTGAAAGATGAAACGATCGTGCTGCAGCCCAGGGCATTAAGGGGGCAAAATTTGTGAATTTCCCTTCCCGAGGGCGCGTCACCAATTCAAGCTGAACAATCTGAAAGCATTGCAGCAAAAAGGATCGAAAAGCACCCAAAGGCTGACCACGGCTGTACCCAAAACGGCTCAGGACTAAACGCCTTCTATCTTCGCACCTGAGAGGCAATGAATGGATACCAGACCCACCACCCATTAAGTTCAAAACCCTTACCGCAACATAGGACATTAGCCTCAGTCTTGCCGATTTCAGTAGGAGCTGACCCACGCATGGCATCGGATTGCATCGCTAATGAAATGGCAACAGACCTAGTACTCATTTGGGTACCCCTAAACCGTGGAAGCTCTGGAGAATCAACTTAATCAGCAGGTGAAGAGATGCCCCTAGGGGCTGTCATCATTTAG
>JBMTZC010000253.1:0-6417 GCA_049455215.1 Prochlorotrichaceae cyanobacterium | reverse complement strand
CCCCCCCACTCTTCCATTAAAATTTTTCGCTTTCAGTGGAAAGCCCCTCGAAAAATTCAAAATGATGTCCTAGGGCACGTCACCAAGGCTAGAACCCTGACGGTATACCTTCAAAAACCGTTAACCCAAAAACTGGAAAGCCTCCCTAGATCAGAGAGGCTTTCCAGCTATTTTGTTCGGTTAGGGAACACCAGATGCAAATCTTAGATGAGCTTTAAGACCTTAACCATGAAAAAGAGAGTTACGGCTGTTCCAAACGCCAAAGTCAGTAAAACACCGTAATAGGGTAGAGTGGAAAATACGGATTCCATAGTTTATTTCCTTAAAGTCCTTACAAAATGAAACTGGTATAGCATAAGCGGTGAAGTAAGCACAGCTTGTCCACCTCGCTAAGTCGTTCTTAGCCTTTCTTATTCAACCACATTCTTGGAGTTCACCACCCCGAACTATGGCAAATCTTTTCGTGACGGGAGCCGCTGGATTTATTGGCTATCACCTCTGCCAACATTTACTGCAGCAGGGGCATGATATTACGGGCATTGATAACCTCAATTCTTACTATGATGTTGAGCTTAAAAAGTCACGGGTGACAGCACTACAACAGCAACCGGAAAGCGATCGTTTTCAGTTTGTTTGCCTGGATCTCAGCGATCGGGAAGCGGTAGCCGCACTTTTTCAACAGCTTGAACCCCAGCAGGTCATTCATCTTGCCGCTCAAGCAGGGGTGCGTTACTCCTTGGAAAATCCCCATGCTTATGTGGATAGCAATTTAGTAGGCTTTGTCAATATTTTGGAAGGCTGTCGCCATACCCAAGTTGAGCATCTGCTTTATGCGTCTTCTAGCTCTGTTTATGGTGCAAATCGAGTGATTCCCTTTTCTGTAGAGCAGAACGTGGATCATCCCATTAGTTTATATGCCGCCACTAAAAAAGCGGGGGAATTAATGGCCCATACCTATAGCCATCTCTACGGTTTGCCCACGACGGGTCTGCGCTTCTTTACGGTATATGGGCCTTGGGGTCGCCCCGATATGGCTTACTTTAAGTTTACCGATTGTATTTTTAACGATCGTCCCATTGAGGTGTATAACCACGGTGCGATGCGACGGGATTTTACCTACGTTGATGATGTAGTGGAAATGATTGAGCGGTTGATGCCCTGCATTCCAACCGCCAGCGACAATCCGGAGAATTTGCTCAACCCTGGTATCAGTACCGCCCCTTATTGTGTTCATAACCTGGGCAATCACCAGCCCGTTGAATTGCTGCGCTTTATTGAAATTTTGGAAGAAGCGATCGGTAAAACGGCGATCAAGACCTTTCTACCCCTTCAGCCCGGGGATGTAGTAGAAACCTATGCCGATACGGATTCACTCTATAAAGCGATCGGGACTCGTCCCCGTATTTCCCTAGAAGAAGGGTTGCCTCAATTCGTACAGTGGTATCGAGACTATTATCAGGTTTAAGCGGAACAGCCCCAAAGGAGATAAAACCATGATCACGGCTGCCCCACCCCTGAGTCTTCATGCTTTTTTGCAACAGCCTGAAACGAAGCCTGCTCGTGAATATTTCAACGGCGAAAGCATCCCTAAACCGATGCCGACCACTCGTCATTCTCTCTTGCAATTTCAACTGGCGAAATTGATTAATGAGCTAACCCTCAGCCAGAAGATCGCCTGTGCCTTACCAGAATTGCGTTGCACCTTTGGCAGTCAATCGATCGTTCCGGATCTTGCCGTGATCCTTTGGTCTAATTTACAACTCAATGAAGCCCAAGAGCCCTTGGATGCTGTGACGATCGCTCCGGACTGGATCATTGAAATTCGTTCCCCCAACCAAAGTAATAATCGAGTCCTGGCTAAAATCTTTTTTGCTTTAGATCAGGGAACTCAGCTCGGCTGGTTAGTGGATCCAGACGATCGTTCTATTTTGATTTGTGAACCTCAAAAACAACCCACTTACTGCACCGGCCAAATGCGATTGCCTGTCCTCAGTGCTATTCCCCTAAACCTTACGGTAGAGCAAGTTTTTCAGTTGATGAAGTTAACCTGAATACCTTGCAACCCAAAGATCTAAGCCTTTCTAACATGGGATTGTAGAGGGCGGAGTCCCCGTCCATCAATAAGTCGAGAGAGTAGGTAGAGTGCAATTTTCGAGCAGCGTGAGCCGGTTCTCCCCTGCGAGAAGCGGAACTCGGAGGTGTGCATCCAAGAGAAGTTATACATAACTTAGACATTTCTTAGACATTAAAACAAACAGCGGCCAGAGATTATCTAAGGAAGCCTCGATTAATTGTGAAGGTCAGTACAGCCAACCTCCACAATCTCTACTCCTGCGTGAGGACGATCGAAAAACTTTGAAGTTTTCGAGGTGTCCCGAAGCCAATTCATCGTCATCTCCTAGATATTTTTGGTGTTCCTATGCTACTTCCCACCGAAAAACATACCCCGTTTTCCCACAAATACTTAGGCGACTTCCTTGTGGAACATGGTTTCCTGTCTGTTCCCCAACTTCAAGTAGCTCTGTGGGATCAAAGCCAGACCCCGGAACCGATGCGCCTCGGGGAGATTCTCGTCCTACGGGGTTGGATTAAACGTGATCTTTTAGAAAGCTATATTAAAAATATTGTGGAACCCCGGCGACAACATTTGCATGCTGCGCCCCCGATGGCAAACCCAAGAATACCGGTGTTAGTTTAACTGAAGGGGGAACCGGAAGAAACGGCTCGAAAGTCCCCCTTACTAAGGGGGATTTAGGGGGATCCAGCTAAATTGATCAGTTTGATCCAATCCGATCCTTCCCCTTACAAAGGGGAAGTTAGAAGGGGTTTGACGATAAGTAAACCTACGCCAAGGAGTACTAGTTCTTAATAACTGATCTAGGACTGCTTTAGCTGAGAACGGATGACCTAAGTATGACAACTTAGACTACCGGATTTTTGGCTAAAGAGCAGGTTTTCCTGATAGTTAATGGGGCAATCAATAACACTCGGAACGCTTTGCTCTAAAGCCGTTTTGAGGGTTGGAATAAAGTCTTCTGTTTTTTCCAGACGATATCCTTTTAGTCCCATACTTTCCGCCAGTTTTACAAAATCTGGATTACCAAAACTAATACAGGACGATCGTCCAAAATAGCTTTGTTGTTTCCATTCAATGAGACCATACCCCCCATCGTTAAAGATAATGGTGACAAAAGGCGTGTTGATCCGTAGAGCAGTTTCTAATTCCTGGACATTCATCATAAAGCCCCCATCACCCGTCACGGCAACAACTTTGCGTTCAGGATGAACTAACTTAGCTGCTACACCGCCCGGAATGGCAATGCCCATCGCTGCAAACCCATTGGAAATTAAACAGGTATTGGGCTGTAAACAATGATATTGCCGAGCCATCCACATTTTGTGCGCCCCCACATCAGAAATGACAATATCTTCTGCGCCCATGACCGATCGCAGATCGTAAATTAACTTTTGGGGCTTAATGGGAAAGCTCATATCCTGAGAATATTGTTCATAATCCTCACGAATCTCAGACCGTAAGCTAATGCCGTAGGGATCCGGCTTTCCTTTACGATCGCATCGGCGTAAAATCTCGATCAAACTATCGGAAAGATCACCCACCACTTCCACTTCAGGAATATAGCTCTGATCAATTTCCGCCGGTAAGGCTCCCAAATGAATGATCTTAATCTTGCGGTCAGGATTCCACCGTTTGGGCGAGTATTCAATTAAGTCATACCCTACGGCAATGACTAAATCGGTACGATCGAAACCGCAACTAATAAAGTCCCGCTGCTGTAGTCCCACCGTCCATAACGCCAAGGGGTGAGTATAGGGAATCACCCCCTTACCCATGAAGGTATTTGCCACGGGAATATTGAGTTGGGTCGCAAATTCCGTGAGAGCTGGCGCAGCATTGGCGCGAATAGCTCCATTGCCCACCAAGATCAGGGGATTTTGGGCTTGGGAGATTAAGGCCGCGGCTTCGTTAAAACTTTGGTAGGCCGCGTAAACTTTTTCTCGATGATCTCGCCGGAGAGGAACGCCCTCTGCTTCCATTGCCGCAATATTTTCCGGCAAGTCAATATGCACGGCTCCTGGTTTTTCTGATTGGGCCACCTTAAAGGCTTTTCGCACAATTTCCGGCGTATTACTGGGGCGAACAATTTGCTTGCTCCACTGGGTCACGGGGGAAAACATGGCCACCAAGTCTAGGTATTGGTGAGATTCAATGTGCATCCGATCCGTTCCCACCTGCCCCGTAATGGCAACCAAAGGGGCACCGTCTAAGTTGGCATCGGCCACCCCTGTCATGAGATTGGTTGCCCCTGGGCCCAAGGTAGACAAACAGACCCCGGCTTTGCCCGTCAACCGGCCATAGACATCTGCCATAAAAGCGGCTCCCTGCTCATGACGAGTGGTGATGAACTGGATGGGGGAGTGATCAATGGCTTCGAGGATGTGGAGATTTTCTTCCCCCGGTAAGCCAAAAATATACTCTACGCCTTCATTCTCTAAGCACTTTACTAACAATTCTGCTGTGTTCTGCATTACGCCGCTCCCGGACAGCCAATAAATATACTTCCAGGATAGCAAGAGGGTGAGTGTACCGTTACAGCACTTTGCAAGTCTTTAACGTCTCTTTGCTTAGCTAGAGACTTCCGCCTGAGTAACAGCCGAATGAATCTCTATGCTGGAAGAATTGACCATACCAGATTTACATTCCCTCACCCCTAATCCTTGCCCGATCGCTCTTTTCCCGCTTTTGGAAACCTTGATGATTGGACACCTCGATTCATGCTGTCGGGGATCGGGCAACGCAGCCATCCGACTTCCATGAGGACTAAGGGCTGTCGTCTATTAACGATAAAACGCTTATACCGTCATCGCTTCAGCCCCTAGCATTAGGGTGGATATTACAACTTGGCTAAGGCTTCTAGCACCGTATCGTGAATGGTCCCGTTACTGGCGATTACACCTTGGTTTTGGGCGAGGGTTTTGCCCAGGGAAAAATCTAAGGGTTTACCGTGCATATCCGTGACTTTGCCCCCCGCTTCCTCAATGACGATCGCTCCGGCGGCATGATCCCAAATTTTTTCCCGGTAGTCTGGGGTTTTTGGGGAAGGCAGGCGCAGGTAGAGGGCTGCTTCTCCGGCTGCTACAGCGCCATACTTGGCTTGACTGTCCATCCGCACGGACGGGGCGGTGATGCCCACAGCCTGAGCGATCGTTTGCTGGAGGGTTTGATTACCATGGGCCGCTTCCACACTTTCCACAAAGCGAAACTGATCCGATGCGGTGGTTTGCACCACCTGAAGGACTTGGGCTTCCCCAAAGAGGGCTTCGGCAGTTTTACCGGCTTGGAGATCTAGGTCTGCTAAGGGGAATAAGCGAGTCCCCTGGCCCCGCATGGCCACGAGTAAAACCCCCGTATGAGCCCCCAAGGTCAAGGCCGGACAGCCTAAAATCCCCAGTTGAATCGTACCGTTTTCCACTAAACCCAAGGCAATGGCATACTGATCGCCTCGGAGAAAGCCCTTGGTGCCATCAATGGGGTCTAACGTCCAAAAGCGATCGGGGTTCCCGGTGCTGGAGGGGGCCGTTTTGCCATGATCAATCCAGGCTAAAGCTTCTGCCGGATCCGTCGTGGACACGATCGGGTTTAGAAAGGTCTGGATTTGTTGTAAAGTTGCAGCTTGTTCTGGTTGGCGCAATAATCCCGAATCTTCTTCGGCAATGAGGGGATCGCTCGGAAAGTCTGCTTGCAAAGCCCGTCCCACGATCGCCTGAGCGCCAAAATCCGCTACGGTGACGGGGCTGCGATCGTTTTTCTCTAAGGCGGCAGGCACAATTTGGTGACGAACCTGTTCACAGAGCAGGGCGGCCTGTTGGACGGCTGCGATCGCGGTTTGCAGTTCCCTAGCATGGTTCATACTGAAGTTATTCTCCCAGAAATTAGGCTATCTCCAGCATACTGGTAACCTTAACCATTTTTCCCGATGATCTATACCTATGCCCTAATCTCCACTTCAGCCTTAGACCTGTCCTCGCTTTCGGGACTGCGGAATCCCTTGCAGATCTGGGGACAAGGCTCCCTCTATGCGGTGGTGGAAGAAAACCCTTTTGCCGATGGCGTTCCCCAGGAAGATGAGGCTTTACTCAAAGCGGTGATCCATCACGATCGGATTGTGCAGGCGATCTTTGAGCAAACGCCCGTGCTGCCGCTGCGCTTCGGCTCCCAGTTTCTGGATCGGGAACAGCTAGAGGGCTATCTCATCGATCATGCGGCGTTGTATGGCGAGCAGTTAGCGCAATTTCAGGATCAAGCGGAATTTACCCTCTCCTTTGCCCCCCGATCGCTTCCCTCCCCTAACATTGCTCCCACACCGGAACCCCCTAAGGGCAGAGATTATTTTCTGG
>JBMTZC010000252.1:0-6431 GCA_049455215.1 Prochlorotrichaceae cyanobacterium | reverse complement strand
GGGCTGAAACGATTGCCGTATGAATACTTCAGCGCTAAATGATGACAGCCCCTAGAGTGTCCCGCGAATATCCTCCACCATGCCATCGCGAATCAGGATTTCTACCTGCATCTTTTGGACTAAATTATCTCCCTTTTCGATCGTAAAAAAGCTCTCAATTTGCCCTTGATTGACTTCCTGTTCCATTTCCAACATTTGCACCTGCTGCAATTGTTGAAGCACGCGATTCTTCTGTTCTAAAAGTTCACTTTTCTTCTGATTGACTTGGATTTGAATGTTGTCAACCTGTTGCAGGGTTTGGGGACTCCCGGGCTGACTACTTTGACGTTGAATTTCAGCAATCATGCGCTGAGCCTGCATTTCTAGTTGCTGAAGTTGTCCATCCAACTGATTAATTTGATTTTGAAGTTGTTGATTTGCTTCTTCTTTCCAACGCGGGGTTACGATCGCTTTCACAGTAACGGCCCGTTTTAGCATCAAATTAGACATAGTGTCATCCGTTCAATAAAGTTTGATCAAAAGGGTAGAAGTCTTAAGACTTTTAGCGCCCGCTCCGGTCGTCCTCCGGAAGCGGACTGGAGATTAGGAGAAGGTCTAGCTAAACATCTCGTCAATCATAGCTTGATAGCGTTCTGTTACAACGGGACGGCGGATTTTTAGGGTTTGGGTCATGAGTCCATTGGCAATTGAAAAGGGCTCCTGGAGAATCCGAAAGACGGTAATGCGATCGTCTGCCCGATAACTAGGACGATCCTTGACCTCCCGTGCCAGTTCTTGGCGAATTAAATTCTGCACTTGAGGGGCTTCTAAGGCGGCTTGCTGCTCAGGGGAGAGGGGGGCACTGAGATCTTCCGGGAAGTCCAAGTTGAGTTTTTCTTGGCTGGCCCATTGCTGCAGTGCGGCACAGTTGGGCACAATCAGGGCTCCCAGACTTTTCTGATCCTGACCTACCAGCATAATCTGATCAATGTAGATACTCCGTAGACAGGCATCTTCAATGGGTTGGGGTTCAATGTTTTCGCCATTCGTGAGGACGATCGTGTCCTTGGCCCGGCCCGTTAAGACTAAATCTCCCTGAGGCACCAACATGCCCAGATCTCCGGTATCAAACCACCCTTCCGAATCGATCGCTTTCGCGGTGGCTTCAGGATTTTGGAAATAGCCCTGCATAATTTGTGGCCCCCGCGCCAAAACCAAACCCCGTTCACCAATGCCCAAGGGTTGCCGGGTTTCTGGGTGGACAATTTTAATTTCGGTCTGCGCTAAGGGTAAGCCCGCGGATCCCCGCAGATTATGCTCCGATCGCCGTACCGTCAGGATTGGGGCGGTTTCCGTTAATCCATAGCCCACTAGCAGTTCAACGCCGATCGTTTCAAAGAAAAGATCCAGATGCTTGGCCAAAGATCCCCCACCGCTAATCACCTGTTTCAGTTTGCCCCCGGTAGCCTTTTGGGCGATCGTCTTATAGATTAAGGTTTTTCCTAGGGCATGGCCGGGCCAAAACAGACCCGATCGGAGCATAGCTAAGCCTCGCTGCAGGGGAGTGGGGCGGAGATCGTCTAGATTGAGGTTTAAAGCGGTGCGTTTAGCCTGGATATAGCGATCGCTCAGGGACAAAAAGCGCTTGACTAGATTTTGTTTCCCCTGGGGTTGTTTGCGGACTTCCTGCTGGATCCCTTCGTAAATCGATTCCCAAATGCGGGGAACACTCACCATGTACTGGGGGGCATAGTGGGCAAAGTCCTTTTTAATCTGGCGAATATTGGTATAGATCTGAGTACAGCCCTGGGACAGCAGAAAATATTCCACTGTACGCTCGTAGGAATGCCAAGTGGGCAGAATACTCAGGATGCGATCCCCCACCTCTGGCTGCACCACGGTTCCCGCATTACAAATTTGATGGAGCAAATTACGATGGCTGAGCATAACCCCCTTGGGCTTGCCCGTGGTTCCCGAGGTATAAATGAGGGTCGCCAAATCTTCCCGCTGGCCCTGGGGAGCCTGAAAAGTACTCAGGGCCGATCGGCCCTTCTCCATCAGGTCTTCATAATTCAACACGGGGCAGACCTTGGACTCCGGTGCCGTTTCCGTCGTGAGTAAGACACAGAATTGAATGGCACCGGCCTCAATGCCGGGCTCCAGCCGTTGCCACGTTGCCAAATTCTCCACCACCAGGGCTTGGGAGCCACTATGGTTCAGAATAAAGCGTAATTCCTCCCCATCCGCCACAGCACTGCGCACCGCATTGGCGGCCCCCGCCAACATCATGCCCTGATCCGCCACAAACCAACGAGGACTATTGTCAGCAAATAAAGCCAGGCGAGGGGGTAACGATTCCCCCGCTTGGGGGGCAATGCCCAACGCCTGCAGCCCCGAGGCAAAAAGCTCAATCCGTTGGTAGAGTTCTGCATAACTCCAACGGATAGGGGGATCATTATGGGGCGCATCCAAGGCACAGGTATTACTAAAACGATCGGCCGCAATCCGCCAAATTTCAGGAAGGGTTTGAATACTTGAATAATCCACCAAAACAGGCATAATTAAGTCCGGGAAAAATTTACACTCTCGATCGTGATCAAATAGACATTTGCGGTTAGAGTATAACCATCTCAAAGCCCCGATTGCGAATCCGCATATTGCTGAAGACAATCGGGTTCTGACCATGAGGGCATGACCCTGTCAGCCGCATCAAGACCTAGCAAAGACTTGATTTTGGTCAATACCTTCGCTAAGTTTAGGCTGAATTCGTTCATCAGGTGGCTAGGGTATGAGGATCTAAGAATCCTCGAACTAAATCAGCACAAATCCCAATACAAATGTATTGCTTTGTCTTGATTTTACGGTTCTCCTTTTATCAGGGCTGACCGATGCAATGCATCTAGTTTTCGTTGGGGGCACGGTGTTGTTTAATCCGCACAATCGCGGTCTTTAACTTGTCATTTTCCTGAAAACTGCAAACTTTCTGGGAATTGATCTCGTGCTACAGATCTACTGTCGTAGATTTTATTTCCCTGTTCCCTCTGCTTGTGCCAGTTTATTGACCCCAATTTCATGGTTGCTGCAGCCCAGTCCTCCTATCCTAATCCCTCCCCCAGACGGCCTCGTTCCTCTCGATCGAAGTCTGCTGTCCGTTCCGCCACCCTAGCCCGGCGATCCATTCGGGTCGCGGCACCGCAGGTTGTGGCTCCCGCTAAAGTTGCCTCGTTAAGTCAAGCCCTAGAACTGCCGTTATGGCTGCGGCTGATTCTCGCGGTTCAGCAAAGTTCTTCCCTCTTGGTCCTGATCCTAGGAGCCTTAACCCTAGGAAGTTATGCCAGTGTGGTCTATTCTCAACATCGCTGGGGACAGGTCTACGAGACTTTAGAGTCTCTGCGCCAAGAGGAATATCAGGTCACCGCCATTAACGAGTCCCTGAAGGAAAATTTAGTCAATTCCGCCGCCCAAAACACCGCCTTGAAGTGGCCTGAGCCAAATAATATGGTGTTTTTAGAGCCAACGGAACCTCGCCCACCCCTTGAGGTAAAACCGACCACTACGATGCCTGCTTCCAGATTTCCCTTGGGATATTGACGTTTTATGGTTAGTTTTCGCCGTCAGCGCCCCGGTTCACCATCCTCCCAGGCTAAGGCAAAGCCATCTCCTAGACCCCGAGGGAACTTCAACGCTACAGCGAAGTCGCGGGATCCTGTGGTTCCTGCTCCGGTTACTTCTCCCCCGTCCTTGTCCCAGAAACGGCGACGCAGACGATCGCTCTGGGCAAAGGTACGGCAGAATTTGCCACACCCCCAAATGCCGGCTCTGTCGGTCTCCCTACCTCTGAACATTAGCTTCCGGCTTTGGTTAGTCTGGGGGACTCTCGTCCTGGGAATTTGTGGGTTGAGTTATCGCCTCTATCAACTCCAGGTGGTGCAGGTCGTCAATGAGGTGAACTTAGCAGAGGCGGCAGAATTTCAGCATAGCCTCACCCTCACCCCCTTAATTCCCCGCCGCCCCATTGTCGATCGCTTGGGCAATGTCTTGGCGGTGGATCAAACTCTCTACACCCTTTATACCCACCCGGATTTGTTTTCCAAAACACCCCTGGAGGTGGCGGTAGATCTGTCGGCTATTCTCGAGCAAAGCCCCGATCAGATTTTGCAAGAGATGGGAACAACAGGCACCGGTATTATCCTCAGCCGAGACTTAACCCAAGATCAAGCCGATCGTATTCTCGATTTAACCTTAGATGGCATCGACTTAGTTCCCCATCAACGCCGTCTGTATCCTAGTGCAGACCTCTTTTCCCAAATCCTCGGCTTTGTTGATGTGAATGGTCAGGAACGCACGGGTCTAGAAGAAGCCTATGCCCCCCAAATTAAACGATCGTTGCCGGAGTCCCAAGTAGAACGGATGGGCAACGGCTTATTGCTGCCGGATCTGGTGCCGGAGCAACTGGTTCACCCCGATAATTTATCCCTGAAACTGACGCTGGATAGTCGTCTGCAGCGGGCAGTCACCGATAGCCTCACCGCGCAGATGAAAAAGTTCTCGGCCAAACGAGGCGCTGTTTTCGTGATGGATGTGCGGGATGGTTCTATTCTCAGTTTAGTGACCCTGCCCAGCTATAACCCCAATCATTACTATGATGCCGATATTGCCCTCTTCCGTAACTGGGCGGTCAATGATCTCTATGAACCGGGGTCTACCTTTAAACCCATCAATGTGGCGATCGCCTTAGAAAATCAGAGCATTCAGCCCACCGATACCATCTACGACGAAGGGCAAATTCAGCGGGGTGGTTGGCCCATTCAAAATCACGATTACAACTCCGTAGGAGCAGGGGGAACCCTCTCCATTAGCGAAGTGTTGCAGCGATCGAGCAACGTGGGGATGGTGCATATTATGGAGCAGGTGCCCCCCCAGACCTACTATGAATGGCTGGAGCGCTTGGAAATTGGACAACCCGTTAACACCGATCTTCCCTTAGCCACCCCCGGCCAATTGCGGGATAAAAATTTATTTATGGAGTCCGTGGTCGATCGAGCCACCATGGCTTTTGGCCAGGGAGTTTCCCTCACCCCCTTACAAATGGCTCAGTTACTGGGCACCTTAGCCAATGGCGGGCGCTGGATTCGTCCCCACGTCGTTGAGGGTCTGGCGGATTCCGACGGAACCTTGCAGTGGCAACCCGACAGTCCTCCCGGCAAACAACTCTTTTCGCCAGAAACCAGTCATGTGGTGTTGAGCATGATGCGAGATGTGGTGAACGTGGGTACAGCCAAAGTGGTGAGTATTCCTGAATATGATATTGGCGGCAAAACGGGTACAGCCCAAAAAGCAGAAAACGGCGTTTACATTGACAATGCCCGCATTACCAGTTTTGTGGGGATTCTGCCCATTGCCAACCCTCAGTATCTAGTCTTTGCCGTCATTGATGAGCCCACAGGGGAAGATGCCTATGGCTCTACGGTAGCGGCACCGATCGTTCGTCAGGTTTTTTCTGTTTTAATTAACCTTTATAATATTCCCCCCTCAGCCAAGCCCGAAAAGGTTGAATAGGGCTTCCCCTGACCGGGTTGGCAGAAAAGTAGAATTTAGCCTTGTCAAAATGAAAGGTCTTGGTTATAGTGGTAACTGTTGACGCGGGGTAGAGCAGTCTGGTAGCTCGTCGGGCTCATAACCCGAAGGTCCATGGTTCAAATCCATGCTCCGCCACCAAATTCAAGAACTATACAAAAAAGACTTTAGGAATTCCTAAGGTCTTTTTTATTTATCCTCTTTTTTTCTGCATGTTTTTTGCGTTTCACTTCAAGCAAAAATAAACGCTTAGAGTTGCATTTTGCATTGTATTCCCTCTTCTACCCTGGAAGAAACCCAAGCAGTATGGGAACGATCCCTAGCGGGATAATATGAATGGCCGAGAATCAGTCGAATCAGTCAGTAACTTAGGACGTGAGGAAGGATTAATTCTTAGAGAACGACTAACCCAGGAGGTGTTTTGATATGACCGTCGTTATTTCAAACGAAATTCTCTTGTCATCTCGTATGACCGAAGCTGAAATGAAGCAGGAAATTGCAGTGATGTTGTTTCAGAAAGAAAAACTGACATTAGCCCAGGCCAGCCGACTGGCTGAAATGCCTCGCCTTCAGTTTCAGCAGTTGTTGGCTAGTCGTCAAATTCCCTTACACTACGACTTGGCTGAACTTGAGGCTGATGCCCAAACTTTAAGGGAGATGGGCTATCTGTGATTGTTGTTAGCAACACTTCCCCCATTACTAACTTGGCGGCTATTCATCACTTGCCGCTATTCAAAGAACTATACGGCCAGATTTGGATTCCGCCCGCTGTATTTCGGGAACTCACTGAAGTTCAAACCCCAGTTCCTGGTACGGAGGCTGTACAAACCTTGGACTGGATTCAAACCCGCTCTGTGAAGAATTGCCTTTTGGTC
>JBMTZC010000251.1:0-6437 GCA_049455215.1 Prochlorotrichaceae cyanobacterium | reverse complement strand
CCCCCCCCCACTCTTCCACCTTAAGTTGGTAGCCAAAAATTTCAAGGTAAGTTCCAAGAATAAATCTACCCTCTGAGGGATGAGCGTTCTTCCGCCTGAAGTAGGTACCCCCACGGGCGAGAATCTCTAGTCGAGGCATGAATAATTTGCGATGAGTATTGGCTCCGTAACAACACAGTTTTTTGATCTCACAGCGAACGGCCCCTTTCACTTGGTCTCAGGAGAGCAGTTGGATGCAGCAACGATCGCTTACGAAACCTATGGAACCCTCAATGAAGATAGGAGTAATGCGATCCTACTGTTCCACGCCTTAACGGGCAGCCAACACGCGGCAGGGTTCAATCCTGAGGTGGAAGGTGTGAATGGGTTATGGACGGAAGACTGTTGGACAGGGTGGTGGGACAACTTTATTGGCCCCGGTAAAACCCTGGACACAGACCGTTTTTTCATTATTTGCGCCAACTACTTAGGCAGTTGCTACGGCTCAACCGGCCCGCTGTCCATCAATCCCAAAACGGGTGAGATCTACGGTTATACCTTTCCGCGGGTGAATGCCCTGGACATTCTCCATAGTCAACTGCAATTGGTCGATCATTTAGGCATTGAACAATTACACGCTGTGGTGGGCAGTTCTTTAGGGGGAATGTTAACCCTGCTCCTCTGCACACGCTTTCCCCAACGGGTGAAGATTGTCATTACGATGGCCACTGGGCTTGAGGTGACCATCCTGCAGCGCATCCATAATTTTGAGCAAATTATGGCCATTCGGAATGACCCGAATTTTAACGATGGAGATTACTATCATTCCACGACCCTGCCCACCGAGGGATTAGCCTTAGCCCGGATCATTTCCCATAAGACTTTTGTGTCCCTGGGGGTTATGGAGGGGCGAGCGAGACAACAAATTGCCAGCCACGAACTCATTGGTCACTTCTATTCCCTTTCCGATGTGGTTGAGTCTTACATGCTCCATCAAGGTCACAAATTTGCCGAGCGGTTCGATGCAAATAGCTACTTAAGGGTCATGGATATGTGGCAGCATTTTCCAATTATGGGGAACTTGGATCCTGAAACCCTGATACCCTGCCAGCATCAGCAACATCTCGTCTTCAGTATTGATTCCGATGTGTGCTACTACCCCGAAGAGCAATTAGCGATCGTTCAACTGCTGAAAGCGGCTGACATCAATGTCAAATACATCACGGTACATTCTGATAAGGGGCACGACTCTTTCTTGCTGGAACCAGAACTGTATGCCCCCTATATTCAGTTTGTCCTAGATGGTCTGGATGACTCTGCTTAATGTGTCTGGTTTCGAGGTGCCCCGAGAGATTACATTTGGAATCTCGGGGTGGACCGTGAGAGTTCCATTTCTTCTGGCGACATGAATTCCTCAATGTTTGCAAAGAGCGGGGAAGATAAGTAGCGCTCTCCAGTGTCTGGCAGCATCGCCAAAATGACGGATCCCGGTGCAGCGTTCTGGGCAACCTGCATCGCTGCGGCAAAGGTGGCACCTCCCGATATACCGGTGATAATGCCCTCCCGCCGAGCCAACTGATGAGACCACTCCATACTCTCTACGCCAGAGACCGGAACAAGTTCATCAAAATAATGGTGATCAATGGCTTCCTGCAAAACATAGGGAATAAAATCTGGAGCCCACCCCTGAATCGGATGGGACTGAAACGCGGAGTGACTCACCGCAGGGGAATGATCGGTATTGCGATCCTGGGCGATGCCAGAGCCAACCAGGGCAGCATTGACCGGTTCACTGAGCATGATTTTGGTAGCGGGCCGTTCTTTCTTTAGAACCCGAGCAACACCCGCCAGGGTTCCACCAGTACCATACCCGGTCACCCAGTAATCCAGCCGCTCTCCTGCAAAATCAGCTAGAATCTCGCGGGCAGTGGTGTTTTCGTGGATTTTGGCATTGTCATTGGTTTCAAACTGGTGGGCCAGGAACCAACCATTCGTTTCTGCCAGTTCCTTTGCTTTTTCGTACATCCCATACCCCTTTTCAGCCTTAGGGGTGAGCACCACCTTCGCCCCCAGAAACCGCATCAGCCTACGCCGCTCAATAGAAAAGCTTTCTGCCATGGTCACCACCAAGGGATACCCTTTAGCGGCACACACCATCGCCAGGCCAATGCCGGTATTGCCACTGGTAGCTTCCACTACCGTTTGACCCGGTTTGAGTTCGCCACGCCGTTCAGCCTCTTCAATAATGCTAATGGCTAAGCGATCTTTGACGGAAGCCGCAGGGTTAAAAGCCTCTGCTTTCACATATAAACGCACCTGATCAGGAGCAAGATGATTGATCCGAATACAGGGGGTGTTGCCGATCGTATCGAGCACACTGTCATACAGACAACCGCGACCAACGGTCTGACGAGAGTGATTTGAAGTCATTGTGGGTTTGCTCCCTTTAAGTGAACGATAAAGTCCCTAGATTACAGTATGGAACGAGGGAGCAGGAGCGATCGTATCCTATGAGTCCCACAGGGGATGATCTCAAAACGGGCCGAATCTCCATCCCACTCCATACTCCCGTTAACCCTGGCCAAAACGCCCCTAGCTCGTGGCCAAACTCAACCAGACCAGTAACTCCCGCAACGCCGATCGGCTAGCCTGTGCCTGCCAATGGGGATCTGCCGCTTTGCGCCGGAATTCGCTGTGGAGCACCTCTAGGATCGTAAGGAGGTGATGAAATCCAAGGGTTCGCCCCTGTTGGCAACAGATTTGAATCTGTCGGAGCAGTTGGGCATCATTGGAGTCTAACCCCAGCATCAGTAAGTCTGTGACGAGGCTTTTGACCTGGGCAACATACTCTTCCAGCGTCTCTTCAGCAGTGGCAACTGACCCAACGCGATCGGGTAGGGGGTCGGAGAGACTGGGTTCAGCAAGAGGGGGCTGAGAGAGACGACGATCGTTTTGCCCCCAGTTTGTCGGCCCAGTTCTCGTTTGACGAGTATCAATCCAGGGTTGCACCATAGAGCGCTGGCCCTGCTGATCTTCCACAATTAAGGCAACGGGCTGTATCACCAAAGCTTGGGCACTGGGGCTAACCGTCCCCGAGACAAAGCGAAACCGATCGGGGTAGTGCTGGAGCAAATGCAGTAAAATCTCTGCCCCCTCCGCTCCCCGATCGTAGTAGGGATGACGCAAGCTAAACCCATTCCCCTGGGGATCTTGCAACTCTGCCACAATGCACTGATCCACCCTCGAAAACTCGACACTCCTCACCCCAGCGATCGGAATCACCCGAAAATTATCCGCTAAACGCCGAGGCCGCAGGACCGCAGGGGGACATTGCGCCAGATGTTCCTGCAGCAACTGAACATTGTCCACTAGGAGGGGGGGACGCAGATTTTCCCAAGCAAAGGTTTGGGGATTGAGATTGGCCGCTGTACTCCGCGCAGGACGAAATTCCTGGTTGGGCAGGCGCTTTCCCCCCTTAATAATGGTTTGATGGCTCCCTAAACGGGCTAGAGAAAAACGCTTGAATCCCGATCGCAAGGCCAACTGGGCAAAGGGTGTAGTCTCCGAAGACTCCTGATCCCGCCCCATAATCAACACCTGTCCCGACTTGAGATCCTGCACATAAACCTGTAATTGCACCCCCTTTTGCCCCACCCGAACCCCACAACCCAAGCCCACGAGGGTCGTAGAACCCAAGCTAGTGGGACGATCGAAGGCGGATCCACGAATCCACAACTGAGGCACAGGACAGTGGGGAGCCTGTAGGGCCCGCAGACGACACTCCGCTTCCATCAACAGTTCCGTCACCTGGGCCGGCTGAAACTGGGCATCCTGCTTCTGGTAGTCGCTATGGTGATGCAATAATTCTGACCAAATTTCACTCAGCCAGATTAAGCCCTCACTTTGACAGCATTTCACCACCCGTTTCAGGTGTCCCAAAACGGGAGTAGAGAGTTGGGTAATCCCTAAGTTCAGCAGATCTGCCACGATCGCTTCCATTGCTTCCAGAACCGCAGGTGCGATCGGTTCAAACACCTCCGTGGAAATCAACCCCGTAGCCTGCTGGGGAAACTGTTCCCGGAGCGATCGGAACCCCCACACCGCCAAAGGAATATGCTTGCAGAGGTTAGTAGAGTCCCCTTCCGATCGAGCTTCCCCACAACTGCAATACACGTAACGCACATCCCCCGGAACCATAAACCGCGTCGTTACGCCCCATTGATGAAAATAGGCCGTTGGCTTAGCGCTGCGGCTCAGTTCAATAATTTGTCCTTGGCCATACTGTTGGTGTAACCGTTTCCACTCCGCCGCTTTGTAGTGTGCTTCTAGCAGCGTGTCGGCAATGTCACCAGGATCCCAGGGTTGCCCTGCTCCCAGGTCAGAAACGATCGGTACTTCTGCCGTACCCTTAGCCGTAGCATCGTCCCCAGGTAGTGTGGCAGTCTCTTCGCAACCCGAGGGCCCAGGAGGGATGGTTTGATCCGCTTCAGTTTCAGCGAGATCGGGAGGAGAACCTACCATCCGTTGATAATACAAAATTGAGCGCAGGAGATGACGGCAGATTTGGGTAGCGCTACAACTACAACAGGTTTCACTGAGGACCGCCCCCTCCGGTAACTGGCACGTCACCCCATCTGACCAGGAAAAAGTCACGCTGCCATCCGCCGCTTCAGCGATCGTTACCGTTACCTTGCCAGACTCCAATTCCTTCAGCGATCGGTTTACCAAGCCGCGATTGCTCAAGACAATGAGATCATCCAGGGTCAGAGAGAGTAGATCAAGCCGCATTCCCATTAACCAGAGATCCGAGCCAGATGAAGGTGAAATTGTCCCTCCCCATCCTGGAGCATAGACAGTCAAACAAAATCGGAACGGACAAGTGCTGCCCGGTTCCGATTTTAAGCGGAGGGATTAGGCTGCGTCCGCTGCTCCGGGGAGCAAATTGAGGAAGTCATTAAAATCCGACTCCGCCAATTGCAGTAACGTATTAGCCCGATCGACTTCTTGATATTGGGCTGCATTATCTAGGGATTCCAAATGCTGGAAGAAAGAGCGAGACAGCTTTTGAGCTTGGGATTTGTCGGAAGCTAACAGGACACTACTCAAATTGTCCATTTCACGGCGCAGATCCCCTAAGGGGCCATGAATCACATTACGGAGGTTCGTCCAATCCTTGGCGGCGAGCAAGCCGGATAACTCATTAAACCGATCGTAGCTGACCAGCACGGACGATTCATACCGCTGGACTTCAGCAATTTGACCGGGGGTATAGACTGGTGCTTCTGCGACGGGCCCACCACAGGCGACGAGCAGGCTGGCACAAAGAACCAGCAAAAGCGTTGAGAGCAAAGTTTTCAAACGTTTCATAAATTTCCTCAAGGGTCAATCGATCAATAGCATGATCTCGATGGATGCAGGGCAAGGGGTGAGCCGGAGGTCTACCGTCCTGTCCATCGAAGAAGGTATAGGGTTGATTATCCCCCACTAACTGGCGGAATGAGCACAACTTCATCTCCCGATCGCAGGAATGTTTCCGGGGGGACGAATTCTAGGTTAATGCCAAACCGGGTCACCGATCGCCAGGGGGCTAGTTCTGGATACTCCTGGACAAAGCGATCGAGCAACGCGATTACCGGCGTTTCCTCCGGCAGGGTCAAGCTCAGTTCTTCTGTACCCAAGGTTTCTTGATAAATGGCAAAGAGTTTGACAGTAACAACGATCATCTTCAGCACCTCCGCAGTTTAAGTCACCCGCCAGAAGTTCCCCGCTGGATCCTGACAGTTTTATCAAGCTGGGCTATTGTATAGGAGTTCATTGAGGGTTCGGTAGTCTGTCGCTACAGGTGCAGTATTGCTCAGTCATTTCAGATTTGGCTCAACCTTAACTACACAGTTTTGCTCGATCGCAGTGAAGGACGGTATTGACCCAAATGGCACAGAAAACCGTTGCGATTCTTGCTTTGTGGAGTCATTGATTTATGTCCATCTATGTCGGTAACCTGGCCTATAGTGTAAGTGAGGCAGACTTAAAAGAAGTTTTTGCAGAATATGGTTCTGTGACACGGGTTCAGCTTCCGGTCGATCGAGAAACGGGACGGGCGAGGGGCTTTGGCTTTGTAGAAATGTCTGCAGATGAAGAAGAAGTTGCAGCGATCGAAGCCTTGGATGGTGCAGAGTGGATGGGACGACAAATGCGAGTCAATAAAGCCCGGCCCCGCGATAACTCCGGTCGCGATAACTCCGGTCGGAAATCTCGAGGCGGTGGAGAAAGCCGAGGCCAAGGTGGCCCCAATTGGAATCAACCCCAATCCTTTTAAGGGTGCCCCGTCAGGTTGATAACCGTTTCAATACGTGAGTTTCAAAGAAACGTAGACCGATCGCCCTCCTAGCAAGGGCTACCGTATACACACATCTTGATTAAACCGATCGATTTAGCTGGATCCCCCTAAATCCCCCTTA
>JBMTZC010000250.1:0-6452 GCA_049455215.1 Prochlorotrichaceae cyanobacterium | reverse complement strand
GATCGCTCTGGGGGTTGGGGCGGCGGTTAGGAACTGATTATATTTTAGGCAAAACCATTTGACTTAAGCGGTTCGCAGAGATGTCCCCAATCCATCAGGCTCAAATTGGCGTTGCGCTTAAGATGAACGATCGCTGACGGCTTCCGATGGCGCGACGGGAAACAAGATCCGTCCAGCCCCATACACCAGGCTGACCCCAATCATGCCGGGCAGGGCTTCACAGACGGAGTTGCCAAAGCCTAAGCCAAAGCGCCAAAACAGGGCGATGCTAATGCCGGTGACAATCATGGCTAAACCCAAGTTGCGACTGAGGGGCCACTCCATGGCCCGTACCACCATAATGGGGCCGAGGGCTGCCCCTAAACTGGCCCAACCGACGGTGGCGAGGACAAATACATTGTCGTCACTGAAAATGGCGATCAGAAAGATCAGCAGGGCCATGCCCAAGGTGCCCCCCCGCACGGCCCAAAAGGATTCTTTAGCCTGGGGAAAAATGTCTTGGGTGAGGGCGGCGGAACAGGTCAACAGTTGAGCATCTGCGGTGGAAATGGTGGAGGCAAAGAGTCCCGCGAGGATGATTCCGATCCAGATCCCCGGTAAGAGGTTCTCCGCCAGTTGGGGAAGGGCCACCTCTGGATCGCTGTCCAGAAGCCCTGGCAACAGCACCCGGGAGGCTAGACCCACACCAATGGCACAGCAGGCAAAAAGGATATAGAGAACGGTGTAAACGTTGCGGGCTTTGCTGACATTGGCGACGGAGTTAATGGACATAATGCGGCGCATAACGTGGGGTTGCCCCACGACACCAAAGCCGGCCGCCAGCCAACTGAGGGCAAAGGGAATTAAGCCAAATTTTAAGTTCGGCGGCGCTAAACTGAGCAGGGCCGGGTTAATGTCCTCTAATTTTTCCCAAAGGGCGATCGTGCCGCCACAGGAGACGATCGCAACGACGACGAGTAAAAGCATGGAAAAAATCATCAAGAGGGCCTGCAGGGAACCCACCCAAATGGAAGCCCGAATGCCTCCAGCTACGCAATAAATCGTGACAACGATCGCGCCGAGGAGAATCCCTAAACGATAATCCAGACCAAAAATGACATTGAGGGCCTTGCTCCCGGCCTGCAGTTGACTGGCGGCGTAGACCCCTAAAAAGGCTAGGGTGGTCAGGGCGGTTACCAGGGTCAGACCCGGTTGTGCCTCAGAGTCCTGACCGAGAAAGGCGGGGATGGTATTGGCCTTCACCCCTTCCGAAACTCGCCGGAAGCGTTCGTGAATGAGGATCCACGCGATAAAATCCCCGAGGATCCAGCCGATCACTAACCAGATGGCAGCAATGCCAATGCCGTAGGTGAAACCAATCAGTCCAATAAACATAAACCCACTGTTGCTGGTGGCCACGGTAGAAAGCCCCGTCAACCAAGGATTGGCCTGCCGACTCGCCAGCAAATAATCTTCCACGGTTTCCTTTTGGTGCAAACCGGAGTACAGTCCCACCCCAATAAAGAGAACGAGAAATGCCGCAAAGCTGAGGGTGATAGAAATTTCATGGACGTTCATGGTTGCTCCTGACAAAAACCAAGGACAGATTATTGGCAGGCATTTCCTCAATCTGGGTTAACTGAAATCCCTGAGTTCTAGCGATCGTTTCCACCGCTTCAAGATCCCGTACCCCCCACTCTGGATTTTGCGATCGTAGGTATTGATCAAATGCTTCATTACTGGGAGCCGTATGAACTCCATCCCGCTTGAAGGGGCCATACAAATACAAAACCCCCTCGTTTCCTAAGCAGCGGCCAGCCCCCGCCATCAACGCCTCACAACACTCCCAGGGGGAAATGTGAATCATATTAATATTCACGATCGCCGTGAGGGAATCCTGCCAGCCCGTCAACGCAGCAGGAAGGGGAGACTGCTCAATGGGCCACATGGGGGCTCGAACATCCAAGGCAATGGGTGGCCAGAGATTGGGGGCGGGGCTGTGGGCCTGCCAGGCCGCAATGCTCGCTAAAGCAATGGGATCAAGATCTGAGGGAATCCACGATCGGGGCTGAAGCTGGGGGGCAAAAAAGACCGCGTGTTCCCCCGTACCGCTGGAAATTTCTAAAACAGTTCCCTGCTCAGGCAAGACCGCTTGAAGGAGGGGCAAAATAAAGGATCGGTTGCGTTGGGTTGCGGGGGCAAATTGGCGTAGATCGGCTGAAGTCATGAAGCAGGAAAGGGCTGAGAAACGGTAGGTTTGGCAGGGCTGGACAGGCTAAGTAGGTATAGGCTTTTGCTGAATGCTGGCGGGTGGTGCAGCCCCCAGTAACAGTCTCTCTTCTTGGCTACCCCATAGGTAAATCATTTACTGTTTATCCTGTCCACGGTAAAGTATGTCCAGTTTAATTCTTAGAATTTAGGGATCCTTCATTAAAAACTGGGAATTTTGTTCCGTTTTCCGCTGAAGGCGGAAAAGTTTAACGGAGAAAGGGGACATTTCGTGCCCATCTACCGTCTGAGGTTGGTAACCCTTTTTTCTCTGAATTGTGGTGTGTGTGTCAAAGGGTAACGATTGCCTTCGACAGTGCGTGGAGTGCAATCGCAAGGGCGATGGAAGAGATTGTCTTCTACCCGCTCAAATTATGTCTCCCGCATTCTGCGGATACCCGTTTGAGGAGTGAATCAATGGACTTACGACAGAGTGCTTTAACGGTTTTGGAAGAAACCAGCCGTACTTTTTTTATCCCGATTAATCGCTTGCCAGATGGCTTAAAAGAGGCAGTCGCTTCTGGTTATTTGTGTATGAGAGCGATCGACGAGGTGGAGGATCATCCCCACTTAGATTTAACCACTAAAGCTCAGATTTTGCGCCAGATGAGCGTAAATCTCCAACAAGGGCGCGAAGATTCCCGTGCAGAAGATTTTGCCATTGGCCTAGCGCCGTGGAAAGAGCAAATTCCAGAAGTGAGTTGGCGGTTAGGGGATTGGGCCATGTTAGCCCCTGCAGATATTGCCCCCCGGATTTGGGATGCTACCGCCGCCATGGCCGATCGTATGGCCTACTGGGCGGAGCGAAATTGGGACATTCAAACAGAAGCGGATTTAGATTGTTACACCTTTAGTGTGGCGGGGGCAGTGGGGCTCATGTTGTCGGATCTGTGGGGCTGGTTCGATGGCACCCAAACCAATCGTCTGCAAGCCATTGGTTTTGGGCGGGGGTTACAGTCCGTCAATATTCTCCGCAATCACCAAGAGGACTCCCAGCGCGGGGTTACCTTTTATCCCACTGGCTGGGATCATTCGGCAATGCATCATTATGCCCAACGCAACCTAGCCTTAGCTGATGCCTATACTCATGGTTTGAAAGCGGGCCCCGTTCAAGACTTTTGTAAGTTGCCCTTGAATTTAGCCCATGCAACTTTAAATGCCTTGATGCTGGGACAAGATAAGCTCACGCGGGATCAAGTGAAGTCGATCGTTGAGGAGACCTATACCCCCCTAGAAGCTCCCCGAGAGATTGCGATCGGTTAGGCGGTTCTGAGTCTTGAGGCACCTCGAAAAAGGGGAGCGAAAAAGGGGAGCCCTTTGGCCGCAGTAGTGGGACGGGTGGCAACGCTGCCCGCTGCCCTTACTCGAGGTGCTCTTGAGTGGAACGGTCTTGAGTTGAGCGCTCTTGAGTTGAACCCTGGGGGCTGATCAGTTGTTGATTCACTAGTTGTTGATTGAGGGATTGTTGATTCACCAGTTGTTGCTTCACGGCAATCAGTTCTGTTTCCCGCCGCTGTAACATTTCCGCCATTTGCTGAATGGCTCGGGCTAAGGCTCCCAATTCATCGGGCCGAGTCGTAATCTCTTCTAGCCCTAACTGATCCGCCTTAAAAGTATTATTTTCAATGGCAGCGGCGATCGCTGCGGTGACGTAATAGATCTGGGCTAAGTCCTCCACACTGCGATGGTGCCGGTGTTCAAAGGCTTCCATCACTTGGTTATACCGCACCGCAATATGTCCCACTTCTGTGAAGGGATTAACGGGAACCCGCAGGCTTAAATCATGGGTTTTCGCTTGACGATCCATAATTTTCAGGAGTTCGTAGGATTCCGTCGTCGCCCGGTGTTCCGACACATTCAGCCCCATATCTTCCGCTTCGGGGGAAATGCGGAGGTTCACCACTCGATTCAACAGGGTTAAGGCCGTCCAGGCCAAACCGAAGGCCCAGAAGGCACAGGTGCCAATGCCCAGCAGTTGCACAAAGCATTGTTCACCTCGATTCAGTCCCGTGGACAGGAGGGGTAACTGCCCAAATAAGCCAACACAGAGGGTTCCCCAGGCTCCTGCACCCCCGTGAACCGCCACCGCATCCACGGCATCATCAATGCGCCAGTGTTGCAGTTGTTTGGATACAGACTGAGCGATCGTTGCCCCTGTAGCGCCAATGATCAAAGCGATCGGCGTAATCACCACATCCGCACCAGCAGTAATGGCCACCAATCCCGCTAAGGCCCCATTCATCAGGGGTTCCACCTCGATCACCTTTTCCTGTACTAAGCTCAGTAGCCCGGCCATCAACATCCCTCCGACCCCCGCCATAATGGTGTTGACAATAATATTGGGCACCTCAGGGGTTAAGCCGAGGGTACTGCCTCCGTTAAACCCAATCCAGCCAAACCAGAGCAGCAGCGTTCCTAAAACGGAAAAGGGCATATTAGAGCCTTGAATTTTATGGGGGTCGCTTTGTTGGGGAAAACGACCCTGTCGGGGCCCCACCACCAGAATGGTGGCTAAGCCAATCCAAGCCCCGACGCTATGCACCACGGAAGACCCTGCAAAATCCCGAAACCCCAAATTTTCTAGCCAGCCCCCACTCGTGCTAATGCCGGTGGCCGTGCCGATGCCATTCCACACCCAATGACCAAAGAGGGGGTAAATGAGCCCTGGGGCTAAACCCGCCACGAGGAGATAGGCGGAAAACTTTAAACGCTCCGCCGCTGCCCCGGAAATAATGGTGGTGGCGGTGCCACAAAACATGGCTTGAAAGAGAAAAAAGACCGCCAGGGTAGGATGTTCACTGACATTGAGAAAGCCATAGCCCCTTCCCCACCAGCCAAAGGCCGAGAGACCAAACATTGCCCCAAAACCAAAGGCCCAGAACAAGGCAACGGAGATGCCAAAATCGGCAAAGTTTTTGATGGCTACATTAATGCTGTTCTTCGATCGCGTCAGACCAGACTCTAAACACATAAAGCCAGCCTGCATTAAAAAGACTAAACCGGAGCAAAGCAGCATCCAGAGCGTATCAAGGGGAGTCATGAGGATAGGGGGGCGATCGGTTCAGGATTACTGTAAAGGATGACTCTCGGTTCGCGTCAATTTTTTCGCGGATGACGAGGGATCCCGCCGGAAAAACGGGCCGGTGGCGAGGGGAGTAGTGCCAGATTAAGGGCTTAGAGGAGATTCGGGAAACTCGCTACAGGGTCTGAGCCAGGCTGCGGTGGAAAACTCGGCTAGATCAACTTGTTCCTGGGCTAAGAGGCTTTGCCACACCCCTTCGATCGCCTCAGCATTTTCCGGTTGGGTACAGCGCAGGGTGGCTAAGGTGTCCAGCGCATCAAACCAGAGTCCAGCCTGGGCCAAGGCTCGATAGCGATCGATTCCCTGCCGGATCTCCAACTCCGCTGCTAAATTGGTGGGAACAGGCACCCGTTCGATCCAGCCGCTGACGGTAATATCCTCGGCACGATCGTTAGGATCACAGATCAGACTGAGATACCAGTGGTAGGTTTCTCCTTCCGCTAAGGGCTTCAAGCTTGCCGCTTCCGGGGCTTTGAGTTGGCCAATTCCCGCTTGACCCGTGGTGGCAAACTGGCTCAGGAACACCAGATCTTGATCCTGAAAGTCCGCATTGGTGGAATAAAGACTCACCTCCACCAAAGGGGCTTGATGTTGGGGAATAAACCAGAAAATCTGGGGATACTCCGCGATCGTGAGGCCAATATTACTCACGGGCAAGAGGGCGGTGAACCCCGGATCGCCCGCCTGAAGACATTGAGAGAGGGGATTACGACTGCCTCCCCCCCGCCGTCGGCCAGGTAAGCCCCGATCGGGAGGGTCAAAGTCATCCTCCGCTAAGGCCCGGACACCAAAGCTAGGCAAGAGCAAGCTCATCAGGACGATCGTCGTCAAGCAACGTTTCCCAAGACGACGTAAGGGTTTCCCTGAAGCATATTCCCCTGAAGAGAAAAGCGATCGACTGGAGACTTGTGGCACTCCATGCCTCTGGAACCACGCGGACCAATAGTGTAGCCAAGACTTAAACATGATCGGCTCCTGATACAAATGCGTAAAGGACGGAGAAGTGGCACACCCTGAAAACCTGTGGAAAAATAACAGTTAGCTATAAAAAAACGATCCCGCTATGAATCTTCAATCTCTTCCCCGGTTTGACTCTAGTTTAACAGCAACTCCCTCTGAAACT
>JBMTZC010000249.1:0-6473 GCA_049455215.1 Prochlorotrichaceae cyanobacterium | reverse complement strand
AAACCCCCACTTATAGCTTAAGCGTTGGGACTGTATTTGCAAGCAACTCCCTTATCGCCGTAGACAAAACCTCTATGCTAAGAATGTGCAGGGATTACAACGAACCGTCACGGTACAACGATTAGTTCACAACTGGGTCAGACCTCATGTGGGCTTAGGGAAGAACGAGACTCCATCTATGGCGATCGGGCTGTGTCATCGATCGATTTCTATGCTGGAGTTGCTATCATTACGGGGTTTTACTTCCCTCACGGCTTAACTGACCAGTGACGGATTATGACGTGAGCTGACGAACCTCTAATTCCCCTTGCAGGCGTAGGTATTCCTGCTCTAGGGCATCAAATCCCTGGGCAAAATCATAAACGCTGGGCAGGGCACCAAAGGCTTCGATCATTTCTTCCACATCACTGGTTTGACCCTTAAGTTGGGCATCCAGTTCAAAGTGGCTCAGACCTTGCAGGACAGCACTGGCCTGTAGCGCTACTAAATCTTGATAAAGACGATCGCTGCTGTTCAGGGCTTGTTCGAGTCGTTCCACGAGGGTTTCCCCGGCCCTCCGATCACCTAGGGGATGGTGTTCCCAATCCACCAACAGGGCTTGGCCGGTGGTCAAAATTTCCTCTAAGGCTTCTAAAGCGTCCGTAATTTCTACACTCGAGGCAGGGGGGGCAAACCATAACCGTTGCCAGAATTTTGCAGGGGAAGCTTGGAGAAACTGGGTCTGAAAGGTGTGGGTCTGAAGGAGGGGTTGCACTTGGTTATGCCAGCGTAACAGGGCAATTTCCCAAAGTTTGAGTCGATATTGATCCACCTGATTGTGTAACAACTCAACCGCATGATCGAGGGCTTGGAGAATGGCTTCCCGTCGCTGCAGATCTCGGATATGGGTGGCCCGCTGGCGAACCTGATCAATGGGCTGTTGGCGATCATGGAGGTACTGAAGGCGATCGTGAATTCGTGTTTCACCTTGTTGCAAACAGGAGGATGGTTTGTGGGGTAACAAAGACCGTCCCAATAACCGCTGGCTGCCGACCCAGACCGTGGCCAAAAGCCCCCCAGTGACCCCCAGTCCCTCCGCCAGACCTACCCCAAAATGAGGCCAGGTGACGCCCAGTTCCAGGGAATGAAAGAGGGTGAGAATGCCCAGGGTGCCGGTACTAAAGAGGACGAGCTTGAACGGTAAAAAGGCTAAGGAAAAGGGACGGGTGTGGTTACAATTCGGGCAATAGACCTGCTGGGGAGTCATCCAAAACCCACAATGGGCGCAGGGACGCAACTGCTTTGAATTCCGCTTCAATCTATGCCACCCCATCAATCTATGCCACCCCATCATTCGCTGTCCAGGAGAAACTGCTGCAACACCATAATGCGCCTTATTCTACCCTCTGCCGCCCCTATTCACTGCCCTTGAGGCTGGGGGATAATCTTCCCTAGGGAGCGCGGAAAGTTGTCAAGATAATTTACAATTAGAAATACTGTTCTTAACCAAACGTAAAGCAACTAGTAGCACCCTCCAGAACGTTCCGCGTCTGAACCTGTTCGCTTTCAGCCGAGCAGGCGGTAGCCTAGTCGCATTCCCGTTGCATTTATCCGGTGGGTCACCAATATGCAGCGCCTCTAACCCTACGACTCAGATGAAACTATGAAGAAAGACCTCACTCGCTACCGTAATATTGGTATTTTCGCCCACGTAGACGCGGGCAAAACGACAACAACCGAACGGATTTTGAAGCTCACTGGAAAGATCCACAAGATTGGTGAGGTGCATGAGGGGGCTGCCACAACTGACTTCATGGAACAGGAGCAGGAGCGGGGGATCACGATTCAGTCCGCAGCAACATCCTGCTTTTGGAAAGATTACCAGTTCAATATTATTGACACCCCTGGTCACGTAGACTTCACGATCGAGGTGTATCGTTCCCTGAAAGTACTCGATGGGGGGATTGGGGTATTTTGCGGATCCGGTGGTGTAGAACCCCAATCCGAAACCAACTGGCGCTATGCGAACGACTCCAAGGTTGCTCGGATTATCTACGTCAACAAACTGGATCGCATGGGGGCTGACTTCTTCCGAGTTGTTAAGCAAGTGAAAGATGTGCTGGGAGCACAACCCTTGGTGATGACAATCCCGATCGGAGTCGAAAGTTCCTTCATTGGCGTGGTCGATCTCTTAACTCGCAAAGCCTGGATCTGGGATGAGTCTGGGGATCCCATGAACTATTCCATTCAAGAGGTTCCCGAAGATCTTCAAGATCTGGTGGAGGAGTATCGGGAAAAACTCATTGAAACAGCGGTGGAGCAAGATGATGACCTGATGGAGCAGTATCTGGAAGGGGAAGAACCGGATATTGAAAGCCTCAAGCGTTGTATCCGTAAGGGCACCATTAATCTGGACTTTTTCCCCACCTATTGTGGCTCTTCCTTCAAAAATAAAGGGGTGCAACTGGTGCTGGATGGAGTTATCGATTATCTCCCCAATCCTCAGGAAGTTAATCCTCAGCCCGAAATGGATCTCGAAGGACATCCCTCCGGAAACTTTGCCATTGTTGATCCCGAAAAACCCTTGCGGGCCTTAGCCTTCAAGATTATGGACGATCGCTTTGGAGCCTTAACCTTTACCCGGATCTACTCCGGTACCCTCAATAAGGGAGACACCATCCTCAACACCGCCACGGGCAAAACTGAGCGGGTCGGTCGGTTGGTGGAAATGCACGCCAACGATCGGGAAGAGATTGATACCGCCCAAGCGGGAGATATTGTAGCGATCGTGGGGATGAAGAACGTCCAAACCGGTCATACCCTCTGCGATCCTAAACAACCCGCTACCCTGGAACCCATGGTCTTCCCGGATCCCGTGATCTCCGTGGCCATTAAGCCGAAGAAGAAGGGCGGGGATGAAAAAATGGGTCTGGCCCTCAGCAAAATGGTGCAGGAAGATCCCTCCTTCCGGGTGGAAACCGACCAAGAAAGCGGTGAAACCATTATCAAGGGGATGGGAGAACTTCACCTGGATATTAAGGTGGACATTCTCAAGCGGACCCACGGTGTAGAAGTGGAAATGGGCAAACCCCAGGTCGCCTACCGGGAATCCATTACCACCCGCCTCGAAGATGGCTACGTTCACAAGAAGCAGTCCGGTGGGTCGGGTCAGTATGCCAAAATCGACTATGTTCTTGAGCCCGGTGAAGCCGGTTCCGGCTTCCAGTTTGAGTCTAAGGTTGTGGGGGGGAACGTCCCCCGTGAATATTGGCCAGCAGTTCAGAAAGGCTTTGAAGCCAGCATTGTTAAAGGGCCCCTGGCCGGTTTCCCCTGCGTGGATCTGAAAGTGACCCTCACGGATGGAGGCTTCCACCCCGTTGACTCCTCTGCGATCGCCTTTGAAATTGCAGCGCGGGCGGCCTATCGTCAGTCCATGCCCAAGGCTAAACCCCAATTGCTGGAACCGATCATGAAGGTGGACGTATTCACTCCGGATGATCATGTGGGGGATGTGATTGGTGACCTCAACCGTCGTCGGGGCATCATCAAATCCCAAGATCCCGGTGCTATGGGGATTCGGGTTAAAGCCGACGTGCCCTTAAGTGAAATGTTTGGCTACATTGGCGACCTGCGCACCATGACCTCCGGTCGGGGTCAGTTCTCCATGGAGTTCTCCCACTATGCTCCCTGTCCTTCTAACGTGGCAGAGGTGGTCATTAAGGAAGCCAAAGAGCGTCAAGCGGCTGAATAGCATCTAGATTGGATCGAGTCAGATCAGGTTTATCCTGCCCTGACTCGGTTTCGTCCCGATCGTTTTGCGGCATAGAGGGCATGATCCGCTGCCGTAATTAAGCTTTCAACGGAATCACCGTTGTTTTGTGCCAGAGAAACCCCCAAGCTCATGGTGATCGGAATGCCTAAGGGGGTGGGGGTCTGCTCAACATAGGCTCGTAAAGCTTCTGCCCGCGCCAAGGCTTCCTGCTGGCTAATTTTGGGCAGCAACACCAAAAACTCTTCCCCTCCCCAACGACTCGTAAAATCCTCAGGTCTTGCTTGTTGTTTGAAGATCTGGGCTAAATGAATTAAAACTGAATCCCCGCCATCGTGGCCATAGCGATCGTTGATTCGCTTAAAATGATCCACATCAATTAAAATTAGCGCAAAAGACTGCCCCTTCTGGAGATAGCGCCTCATTTCCTGGGTGAGCAGTTTCATCATGGCACGACGGTTGAATAGACCCGTTAATTCATCGGTATCCGCTGTCACTTGCAGGTTGTTATACAGCCGTTGACAGACCATCATCGTAAAACCGATGGTCAGCAGTAAACTATAGACAAAGAGAATCAATAGTGATCCGACATTCACCTCATTGGGGGTAAAAAAAGTGGAGGGTGTGTGGCGTATTAACCCTACCATTCTTAACACTAAAATCCAGCCCATGCAGAAATAGATGGTCATGAGGAATCGTTTGGATTCCAAAAAAATTTGCTTAGGGCTAGAGAGTAAAAGCGAAAACTGTAAAAACATTAAAATCGACTGAAAAACAGTCTGAACAATCATTTTATAAAGAAAACGATCGTGAAATAAAACTAAGCAAGCCTGAATAGAAATAAAAGCAAGATTGTAGAGTATCAAATAGATAATCTTAAATTTTTTGCCAATAAATCTGGCAAGACCTAAGTAGCACAATGAGTTAGACAACACCAGCAAACAACTGCCAATGCAAACCGCTAGAGAAGTGGACTTCAGGCTAAAAATAAAGGCATAGCCCAGAACAGCAACGACTCTACCCAGGGTAAAAATTTTGATCCCCCCATAGTGTTTCACCAAGAGACAGAGAAAAACCATCATGGATAGCTGCAACGTGACGGAAATGCTATTCATGACCATGATAGTTTTAATATCAAGGCTGCTGAGATCGATCATTCAAGGAATCTATAGAGGAGGATGACGATCGTTCTCTCCCAGTTTTAACCTCGACCAAAGGGGAAAAGTTTTACGTTTATCGTAGTTAGAAAAAGCAGCAAGACCCACTCCGGTCATCACAAAAAGGGGAAAGGGCAGATCAGCCTGTTGTAACCAGTCCAACAATTGGGAAAGGGCAAAAAGTAAAAAGAATGATATACCCCAGAATTGTAGTGCTTTAGGCATAAGCTAGACCTAACGATCGTCGTGACAGGACAGTAAAATCCAGTAGAACCCTAACGTTTGCCAAGCGTAAAGGATCGGTTCATTTTTTTCAACCTATCCCTGCCGATGCCAAGGCCGATTCAGTCAATTAATCCTTCCATTCCAGAAGACCTTGATGCCCTCCATTTAGGGTGGCAAGGATGGATTTTTCTACACCCTCCCCTGCCGAGCCTACCGTAAACCGCGTCGTTAATCTGGGGCGCTTCCCAAGGATCACCGGAAAGCGATCGCCTGCCACAGGATAGGATAGGACTACACGATCGCATTCTGGAGGTGTTGGATGTTTGCGTCTATGTTGAGTTTTCTCCTCTTACCCGTTTTAATTTTGGGGCTGAATGGCTGCAAGCTCGATCGAGAGTACCAACGGGGAGTCATTTATCGCTTAGGACGATCGAAAAAAGTGGCGGGGCCGGGATTGTATTGGATTATTCCCTGGGTGGATCAGAAGGTACAGGTGGATATGCGCACGAAAACCGTGGATATTGAACCTCAGGAAGCGGTGACTTCCGATAGTGTGACGATTCGGGTGAATGCGGTGATGTACTATCGAATTCTCGATCCGAACAAAGCCATTAACCAAGTGGAAAACTATCAGAATGCGGTCTACCAAATGGGGTTGACTACTCTGAGGAATGTGGTGGGACAGAATATTTTGGATGATATTTTACAAAAACGAGATGCCATTAACGATCGGGTTCAGGAGATTGTGGACGAAATTACGGAACCCTGGGGCATTGTCGTGGAGCGGGTTGAAATTAAAGATGTGGAGATTCCCCCCGGGATGCAACGGGCCATGGCCAAGGAAGCAGAGGCCGTTCGAGAAAAGCGGGCTCGCTTAATTAAAGCCCATGCCGAAAAAGAAGCCTCTCAGGCCCTGATGGAAGCTTCGCAGCTCATTGCCAGTACTCCGGCCGCATTGGAACTGCGACGCTTACAAATGCTGACGGAAATCGGTAGCGAAAACAACACCACAACCCTAGTCATGGTTCCTTCCGACTTTATTAGCCTGGCCCACACGATAAACCAAAAGTTTAGCGCTGAAAACCGAGCATCAGAGCAATAACAAGGGGTACGCCCACCACTGGCGTGAGGGCCGCGAGGGTGGTGGGTGGAATGCCCAAGAAAGGCGCTAGGTACTTAATCCCGAGGCTGATGCCCAGGGAGACGAGGAAAACTTTTCCGAGAAATGGCATTTGCTTCAGCATTGAACTCATCTGATGTTCCTAAGACAAACTAATTAAGCTACGATCGTTTGGCTATCAACTTAGGCAGAAGAGTGCGGCGCGCCGCACTCTTCCCTTAAA
>JBMTZC010000248.1:0-6493 GCA_049455215.1 Prochlorotrichaceae cyanobacterium | reverse complement strand
GTGGCGGACTAAGGCAATGGGAGGGGTGATCCGACAGGTATAAAAATCTACAGCGGCTTTCCCATCTTCAAACACCTTAACCTTGGGAGCTAAGTCCTTAGGGGGCTCCACCTTCCAATTCCACTTCACTTGGGGGGGGAGTTTGGCGACCAGACGATGGTGGCTCCAATTGCTGTCTTCCCCTAAGGCTCCAAATTCTTTTAACTCGCGGCAAAAAATTGAGGCAATGACATAGGAAGCCGGAGAACGATCGCCTTCGATCGCCAGTAAGGGATGATCGAGGGCATGGACAGGACGAGGGGGATTTTGACGATTGAGACCAGGCTGTCCGAGCACTTCTTCTAGGTCTGCTGTACCACTTTCAGCTTCGGGAACGGCCCAAACTTGGCCAATGCCTCGATCCACCGTCCGAAAGAGGTAGGGGACAAAACGGTACTCCGCTTTGAGGGTCAAGCCCGGAACTCGGTTTAACCCCGCCCCCGGATTAATAGAGCTGATAAACCAACGCCCATCGGTATTGGGGGCGTTTAAAACTTCTTCAGGGATCGTAGCGGCCCGAAAAAGATCCCCTAAGGCATCCAGAGAGTCAGGCTCTGGAATATCATCCTCCAGACCTAAATCAACCCGGCGGGGACGATTCTCCAAGTCTGGCAAAGTTAAGCTTTGCTGTAAATGCTCTCGAATCTTTTGTATCCCGGGAAGGGTTAACTTATGAATAGACATTGGAACATTGCCTTGAAGAGGACAGAAAAATCTCTTCTTCCGATTCAGATTTATTTTAGGGTATTTCGTTCCAGGGATCGTAGATCCGGATGAATTGAACCCACCGAAGACAATAAAAGCGGGAGAGTGCAACACTCTCCCGCTCCACATCAGAAAGATCAGCAGGGTTGCTGGATGGGCTTAGTAGGTATACTTACCACCACCCCAGCGCTCACCCTGTACTCGGGGTTGCAGCAGGATGTAAGCCGCAATCTGCTCTAGATCTGTTTCCGTCAAATTCCGCATTTTGGGGAAAATATCGGCACTCCGAATGCTGGGGTGAAATTCATAGATTTCAAACGCACCATCGTAGGTGGTGGGGTTTTTCATGTAATCGACTAGAGCGGCCACGTTGTCCCGAGCAGGGACGGCACCCGCGAGATCCTGGGGAGCCAGACCGACGTTAGGATTGGTTTTCGTAATCCCACGAACGTGACATTGGGCACAGGACGCATTAAACGTGCGCTCTCCTTGGCCAATTTCTTGAATAGAGTAAACCTTGGTATCACCGGCGGGATTAATCGGGAGAGTCCGAAGATCCTCGGTTAAGTCGGCGGCGAAAGCAGTTTGAACCGGGGCTTGGAAAAGAAGGAATAGGCTGAAAACAACCACCAACAAGACTTTTTTAAGTAAATTCTTGAAAAACATTGGATCGCGTGGCTCCTGACTAGTGACTAGCATTTAGCATTTAATAAAAATAATGCTCTCATAAAGAGGGCACAATGGCGCAGGTTCTGGGGCCGATCCCGATCTAGTCATTGCGATGGGATCAGTACCCAGAAGGGTAAGTTGACGGTAGGATAAGCTAGAGTGTGGCCTTGCTTGGTCTACTTCCCTTCGTACTCTTGATTGTTGGATTATCATGCTCAAAGCTCTGCTGGGTGACCCAAACGCTCGTAAACTCAAGCGTTATCAACCGTTGGTTAAAGAAATCAACCTCCTAGAGGAAGAAATTCAACCCCTTACGGATGAGCAATTACAGGCCAAAACGGTGGAGTTTCGACAACGGCTAGAAAAAGCGACCTCTGATACGATCGAGCAGGATATTTTAGCGGAAATCTTACCGGAAGCCTTTGCGGTGGTGCGGGAAGCCTCCCGACGGGTGCTGGGGATGCGGCATTTTGATGTGCAGTTGATTGGGGGCATGGTACTGCACGAAGGGCAGATTGCGGAGATGAAGACGGGGGAGGGAAAAACCTTGGTGGCAACCCTGCCGTCCTATTTGAATGGATTAACCCGTAAAGGCGTTCACGTTGTGACGGTGAATGATTACCTGGCCCGCCGGGATGCGGAGTGGATGGGCCAGGTACATCGCTTTTTGGGCTTAACGGTGGGGCTGATTCAGCAGGGGATGTCCCCCAGTGAGCGGAAGCAAAATTATCAAGCGGATATTACCTATACCACCAACAGCGAGTTAGGGTTTGATTACCTACGGGATAACATGGCCACCACGATCGAAGAGGTGGTGCAGCGTCCCTTCAATTACTGTGTCATTGATGAAGTCGATTCTATTCTCATTGACGAAGCCCGAACCCCATTAATTATTTCGGGCCAGGTGGAGCGTCCTAGTGAGAAGTATATCCGGGCGGCCCAGGTGGCGATGAGTCTAGAGCGATCGTCTACGGATCCCAATGCCCGTACTGGCTTTGAAGAAATTGAGCCGGATGGGGATTACGAAGTGGATGAAAAGGGTCGCAATATTTTGATGACGGATCAGGGATTCGCCAAGGCGGAGGAATTACTGGGGGTCACGGATCTCTTTGATCCCAATGATCCCTGGGCCCACTACATTTTCAATGCGGTTAAAGCCAAGGAACTCTTTACCCTAGATGTAAACTACATTGTCCGTAATGGCGAAGTGGTGATTGTAGACGAGTTTACGGGTCGGATTATGCAGGGGCGGCGCTGGAGTGATGGGCTGCACCAAGCGATCGAGGCGAAGGAGCAGGTGGAAATTCAACCGGAAACCCAGACCTTAGCAACCATTACTTACCAAAACTTTTTCCTCCTTTATCCCAAACTGGCGGGGATGACCGGTACCGCCAAAACGGAAGAGCCGGAATTTGAAAAAACCTATAACCTCCAGGTGACGATCGTCCCCACGAATCGGAGTAGCCGTAGAGGAGATCAGGCGGACGTAGTCTACAAAACCGAGGAGGCCAAGTGGCGGGCGGTGGCCCAGGAGTGTGCGGAGATGCATAACCTCGGTCGTCCCGTCTTAGTGGGAACCACCAGTGTGGAAAAATCTGAATACCTGTCCCAGTTGCTCCATGGACTGGAAGTTCCCCACAACCTCCTCAACGCGAAACCGGAGAATGTGGAGCGGGAAGCCGAAATTGTCGCCCAAGCCGGTCGGAAAGGAGCCGTAACGATCGCCACCAACATGGCGGGACGGGGAACCGACATTATCCTGGGGGGGAACGCCGAATATATGGCTCGCCTCAAATTGCGGGAATATTTGCTGCCGCGGATTGTCCGCCCTGAGGACGATGATGCCATGATGGTAAAAGTCCCCGGCACCAGCAAAGCGCGGAAAACGCCCCAGGGATTTGCCAACGA
Source organism: Prochlorotrichaceae cyanobacterium (assembly GCA_049455215.1). Classification (GTDB taxonomy): domain Bacteria; phylum Cyanobacteriota; class Cyanobacteriia; order Prochlorotrichales; family Prochlorotrichaceae; genus JBEAPM01. The sequence goes on along the minus strand of JBMTZC010000248.1, from coordinate 3,172 downwards.
ACCCGGCAAAAAAGTCAAAACCTGGAAAGTGTCTCCGGATATTTTTCCCACGGAATTATCCAGTACTACGGAAGGCTTCCTACGGGAAACCGTAGATTATGCTGTCCAAGTCTACGGCGATCGGGCCCTGCAGGAATTGGAAGCAGAAGACAAAGTAGCGGTTGCAGCGGAAAAAGCCCCCACCCAGGATCCCGTTATCAATAAACTGCGGGAATCCTACCAACGGATTTTGCAGGAATATGAATCCCTGACCCACTTAGAGCATGAAGAAGTAGTGAAATTGGGAGGGCTACACGTTATTGGCACGGAGCGCCATGAATCCCGCCGTATTGATAACCAATTGCGGGGTCGGGCTGGTCGTCAAGGGGATCCCGGTTCTACCCGTTTCTTCATCAGTCTGCAGGATCACCTCATGCGCATCTTTGGGGGCGATCGAGTCTCCCGGTTAATGGATATGTTCCGGGTGGAAGAAGATATGCCCATCGAGTCTCGGATGTTAACGGGCTCCCTGGAAAATGCTCAGAAAAAAGTAGAAACCCACTACTACGACATGCGGAAGCGGGTCTTTGAATATGACGAGGTGATGAACAACCAGCGCCGCGCCATTTACGCCGAGCGCCGTCGTGTCTTAGAAGGGATGGATCTCAAGGAGCAAATCGTCAAATATGCCGAGTTGACCATGGATGACATTGTGGAATATTACGTCAATCCTGAGTTGCCTTCGGAAGAATGGCGATTAGATACTTTGGTCAGCAAAGTCAAAGAATTTGTCTATCTGCTCCAGGACTTAACCCCGGATCAACTCGAAGATTTATCCATGGAAGAAATGAAGATGTTTCTTCATGAACAGGTTCGCATTGCCTATGACATCAAAGAAGCGCAGGTGAACCAAGTTCAACCAGATTTACCCGTACCCTTGATGCGCCAAGCCGAGCGCTTTTTCACCTTGCAACAAATTGATACCCTGTGGCGGGAACACCTCCAGCAAATGGATGCCCTCCGGGATTCTATCGGTTTACGGGGCTACGGACAAAAAGATCCCCTGATTGAGTACAAGAGTGAAGGGTACGAGTTGTTCCTGGATATGATGATCAGCATTCGTCGGAATGTGGTCTACGGTTTATTCCAATTCCAGCCCCAAATGGCTCCCCAGGTTCAGGTGGCAGAGGTGGGTTAAGGCGAGTTCCGGAACAGTAGCGATCGTTTGCTAGTGAAAGGCGATCGTGTCACTGCCCTTAAGATCGATCCTGCCCCCTCTCGGGAGGGGGTTTGGGTGTGGGGCTAGCCTTACGGGAAACATCAATTCCTGGCACGATCGGATTAGACTTGCTAGCTAGTCAACAAACCCACCCCTAGCCCCTCCCAAGGAGCTACGGTGTACACACATCTTGATGGAACCGATCGATTTAGCTGGATCCCCCTAAATCCCCCTTAATAAGGGGGACTTTCGAGCCATTTCTTCCGGTTCCCCCCTTTTTCAAGGGGGGCTAGCCTGGATTATTCACGAAAGGTCAAAATAGACACAGGAAAGAGAGCTTGAAACGCTTTAGAATCAAGCTCTCTAGATTTTTTAGCCTCTCTATTTTGACATGACAGACTCTCGTTCAGCTCTGACTTACGATTTTGATACCCCCCGATCGTTGGTGGTGAAATTTTCAGACCTTCAGTTGAGTTCGGATGCCGGCATTTTGTTAGCCCGCCAAGCCGAGGAACTGACACAGGTGTGTCGGATATTGTCCGAGAGTATTAAGGAGTGGCGAGCCCCCCACAAGATTACCCACAGTCTCTATCAGTTAGTCTGTCAACGGGTGTATCAGTTGTTGGGCGGTTATGAAGATGCCAATGATAGCAACCGGTTACGCCACGACCCAATTTATAAGATCGCCTGTGGTCGCTTACCGATACCTCAAGGGGAGTTACTGGCCAGTCAACCGACCATCAGCAGACTGGAGAATCACGTTAGCAAACAGGAGGTTTCCCAGATGCGTTCAGGACTGGTGGAGAAATTTATCCAGGGTTACTCAGAGCCGCCCCAGGAGATCGTATTGGACATTGACGGGTGGGATGACCCGACGCACGGGGAGCAGCAATTGAGTTTTTTTCACGGCTACTATCGTCAGCACATGTACTTCCCGGTGCTGATTAACGAAGCAAGCAGTGGATACCCTCTGGTGGTGCAGTTGCGAGCGGGCAATAGCCATCCGGGTAAAGGAGTGGCAAGTTTATTGCGCTGGTTATTTTGGCGGCTGAAACGAGCATTCCCAGGGGTACGACTAATACTCAGAGCAGATGCGGGCTTTGCCTTGCCTGAGATTTTGCGACTGTGTGAGCGTTCCGGGGTGGGCTATGCCATTGGTTTTAAGCGCAATGGGGTCACCGAACAAAAGATTGCGAACCTCCTGGAACAGTCCCGTTTGCAGTGTATCCAAACAGGAGAAAAAGCGCGTTTGTTCGATGATGTCTACTATGCAGCCTCTACCTGGGAGTATCCCCGTCGATTGGTGATGAAAGCCGAATGGTTGCCAAAAGGAGCCAATCCCCGCTTTGTTCTCACTAATCTGGAGTTGTCCCCCCAAGCTCTCTATGACTCGTTCTATGTCAAACGGGGAGCCGACAGTGAACAGCGGATTAAAGAACTCAAACGGGGTATCCAAGCCGACCGACTCAGTTGTCACCGCTTTATTGCTAATCAGTTTCGCCTGCTCTTAGCACAAGCGGCTTATATCTTGATGCTCACCATTCGCCAAGCAGCGGTAGATACGCCGTTTGCCAAAACTCAAGTCGAGGGGCTGCGCTCGTTCCTCATCAAAGGGGCAGCCCGAGTCACAGTGTCTGCTCGACGAATCCTAGTGGAGCTAGCCGCTCACTGTCCTTTTTCCCAGTCATTGCGTCGTATTTCGCAGCAATTATGCCGCCCCCAAGCACCCCAAGCACTGACATTGAGCTAATTTTTGACCTTCCATAGGATTAGTGTGTCTTTTTAGCCTCAAGCAGGGCATTTTAGGGCGTTTTCTGCCCTCATTGTGGCGGTTTTATCCACCGTTGGACTGAGTCCTGCCAATCTTGCTCTTCAATCTGGATAAATCCCTCAGTCTTCTACTGCTCATGAATAATCCAGGCTAGGGGGGATCCACTCAAGTTTTGCGATTCCCACGAGACTTATGTATACACG
>JBMTZC010000247.1:0-6549 GCA_049455215.1 Prochlorotrichaceae cyanobacterium | reverse complement strand
TTTTAGACCGCAAATCCTAACCTTAACTTATCTTTAATTTTGATCCATTTTTTAACCTATGACTTTTTCTCCTGATCCTTCTCAATCTTCGGCTGTTGCCTCTTCTGGTCACAAGATCCGTAATCTTTTAATAGCGATCGTGGTGGTGATTTTAACCACCGCCCTCGTGTTTGGGGCACGGCTGCAAACTGCAGTCCCAACACTACAAAATCTAGCCGCAGAGGCAGTTCCCTTTGACACGGCTTTAGCCAATGGGAAACCTACGTTTTTAGAGTTTTATGCTGACTGGTGTACCAGTTGCCAAACCATGGCTCCAGATATGGAAAAGCTCAGAACCAGCTATAGCGATCGTCTCAATTTTGTCATGCTCAATGTAGACAACGATAAATGGTTACCCGAACTCTTAACCTATCGGGTCGATGGCATTCCCCACTTTGTCTATCTGGATGCCAGCGGAGAAACCGTCGCAGAAGCGATCGGTGAACAACCCTTAGAGATTTTAACGGCCAATATTGAAGCCCTGATCAATTCGACTCCCTTACCTTTTGGTAATCCCTTAGAGGGTACTCTGTCCGAATTAGACTCTCCCTTTTCCGTCAATGGGGCTCTGGAGGGGGCAACGGTGGATCCCCGCAGTCATGGCAATCCCTTATAAATTCCGGCAATTCCCTTTTGAACGTTCAATTAGCACCAGGTCAAGGGATCCCCTCCGCCTGTCGTGAACCTCGCCAATGCAAACTGAACCTGCAAACCTCGCATGAAAGAACCGCTCAAACTGATTCCCCTCACTCCGCAAATTTCGAGTTCGCGCATCCTCATCTATTTTCCGGGTATGGATGGTAGTGGCGTTCTCATTCAACCCCAACTGCGACATCTTCGCTCAGAATTTGAAGTCTGGGGTTTAGCCATTCCGAGCCACGATCGTCGATCTTGGTGGGAATTGGTGGAAGATACAGCGGTTTTACTGCGATCGCTGCGGACACCGCACAATACTCTCTATTTTTGTGGAGAATCCTTTGGGGCTTGTTTAGCGTTGCATCTGGTTCAAGCCTATCCCCATTTGAACGATCGTTTAATTCTGATCAATTGCGCCTCTGCCTTTGAACGCCAACCCTTGCTACGGTGGTCTGTGCCCCTGGTACAATGGTTTGCCCCCACGCTCTATTCCGTTGCAACCCACGGCTTATTACCCTTTTTGGCAGACTGGGCCCGGGTTCCAGCCCACCACCGTCACCTTCTCTTAACGGCCATGCAGGCGGTCAGTCCAGAAACAGCGGCTTGGCGGCTTGCCCTGCTGGATCGTCCAGAGGTCAGCCCCCACCCGATTCCCCATCCCACCTTAATTATTGCGGCCAAAAACGATCGTTTACTTCCTTCCGTTGCCGAGAGCCAACGACTGGCGGAGCAATGCCTAGACAGCCAACGCATTATTCTGCCCTACAGTGGGCACACCTGTTTATTAGAACCGGAGATTAACCTCCTGCAGTTGTTAACGCAGACGAATTTTTTAGGAGAACCGAATGACCTTTTGTCCACTAGGCCAGTCTCAATCTCCAATAGCCAATTGATGACAGCCTCTAGATAGCTTGGCCGGACTCTGGGGCAAAGAAATGAACTCGATCGAGATTGAGGGTTAAATACACCTGTTCACCCGGTTGAGGCGTGAGATCAGAATCCACACGAACCTGCCAGAGGGGAAGGTCTTCTGCTTCTAGGGGGAGTTCAGGATCGTAGGGTTGCGCCCGCAGTTGTACGGTGACATCGGTAATTTGGCCCAGGGGTTCCACTCGTTGGACGATCGCTGCAATATTTTTCAGGGCGGGTTTACCAAAACTCAAATGTTCGGGGCGAATGCCGAGGCAGAGTTTGACGGGGGCTGGGGAAGTGTCTCGAGGCATGGCCCGATCGAAAAGGTTCTGTCCCTGTTGTTCCGGCAATGAATAGCGGAAGGTGGAATGAACGATCGTTCCCGGCGGTTTGAGATACACCGTGACAAAATTCATGGGGGGCGAGCCAATAAATTCCGCTACAAATCGATTTTTGGGATGATGATACAAATTGAGGGGCGTATCAATTTGCTGGAGATTGCCTTGATTGAGAACGGCGATGCGTTGTCCCATGGTCATAGCTTCCACTTGATCATGGGTGACATAGAGGGTCGTTACCGCTAGCTGTCGTTGCAAGGTAACAATTTGGGCCCGGGTTTCACCCCGCAGTTGGGCATCCAGATTCGATAACGGTTCATCCATCAAAAAAACCTGAGGACTACGGGCGATCGCTCGTCCGAGGGCAACCCGTTGTTTTTGTCCACCGGATAATTGCTTGGGCAGTCGTTTCAGTAAGGGTTCAATTTGCAACAGTTGGGCAACTCGTTGCACCCGGGCTTGTATTTCTTGTTCCCGAGGCGATCGATATTGCAAGGCTTTGGGTAAAACTTTAGTCCCCTGAATCAAGGCACTTTCCAGGCTCGGGTGAAGCCGCGATGGAGTGGATAACCCCGCCGGTAAACGCCGTAAGCCAAAGGCTAAATTGTCATAAACACTGAGGTGGGGATATAGGGCATAACTTTGAAAGACCATGGCAATATCCCGAGCTTTGGGGGGCAAAGGATTGACACAGCGATCGTTAATAAAAATATTTCCTGAGGTGGGTTGTTCCAGTCCAGCAATGATGCGTAAAAGAGTACTTTTACCACAACCCGAGGGGCCCACTAAAACCAAAAATTCCCCATCCGCAACGGTCAAATTAATCTGGTTTAAGACAGACACCTGACTTTGAACGGTTGTCCCTTTAAGACGAGTAAAGGTTTTACAAAGGTTCTCTAAAACAACTTGCCCCATGCGATCGTCAGTGTCCTACGGAAACAACAGTGGTTTACAGTCATCCTAAAGGGTTATGTAGTGGCCGGGTTGCCGAGAACACAAGGGTTTCAGCAGCTTCATCTTCACCACTGACTTAGGACTGCTGTCTATTCTATGCGAGTTGCCGCAGACAATCGAGAAGTTCAGGACAGGAGAAACGACTAAAGTCTGTGCCTAGGGACGGCCTCCCTCCTGGCACAATGTCCGAAAATGATCACCCCGCGCTTCAAAGTTGGGGTATTGGTCAAAACTGGCACAGGCTGGAGAGAGTAAAACAACCTTAGGATTGACCTGAGGAATCAACTCAAACGATCGTTTTACCGCTTGATCTAGGGTTTCCACCACTTCCACCGCTGTGTAGCCTACCTCGGCTAACCGCTGAGCAAAGACCTGCCCGGCTTTACCGATCAACAAAACGATCGCAGCCTTCTCTTGAATGGCTTGCAACCAGGGCCCATCTTCCCCGGCCTTCGCCTCTCCCCCAGCAATTAAAATGACTGGAGCCTCCACGGCTGCTAACCCCACCCAGGCCGCATCGTAATTAGTGGCTTTGCTATCGTTAATAAAGTCCACCCCTTGATGGGTTCTCACCCATTCCAAACGGTGGGGAACACCGGGGAACTGACGAACGGCATCGGCAATCACCGAGGGGGCAATGCCGGCTTTGAGGGCCGCCGCCGTTGCCAATAATAAATTCTGGGCATTGTGCTGCCCCACCATCTTTAAATCCTGGACGGGCACAATCCGTTGATCTTGAAAACAGACCCAACCGGCTTCTACATAGGTGCCCTGATCCGCCTGTCCCAGAAGCTGAGCTTTGCCTTGGGTGCTGCTCCAGTTTGCCTGGGGAAAGAGGGAGGGAATTTGCTGTTTTAGGGCGGGATCATCGCCATTAAAAATCGGCCAAGCACTATTTTTGAGAAGCTGAGCCTTAATACTGAAATAATTTTCGAGGGTGTAATGCCGTGCTAAATGATCCGGCGTGAAGGTTGTCCAAATGCCAATTGCGGGGGCAACTTCAGGGGAAGATTCAATTTGATAACTACTCAGTTCGGCAATCACCCAATCTACGGGCTGGCCTTGGGCAAACTGTAGGGCTAATTCACAGGCCGCATAGCCAATATTGCCGCAGGCCGGGGCGTGAAATCCTGCTGCTTGAAAAATAGCCGCCACCAGTGCCGTTGTAGTGGTTTTGCCATTGGTTCCCGTAATTCCAACCCAGGGACGATCCCGTAACGTCCGCCACGCTAAGGCCATTTCGCCAATGACCTCCAGCCCCGCCTCTCTGGCTTCTTGTAAACCAGGCAAATCCCAGGACACACCAGGGCTAACCACAATAAGCTGAGGCGACGGGTCAAATTGACGGAAGTCATAGGGGTGACCCAACTGAACCGTCAATCCTTCCGCCGCCAAATGCTGACGGTGTTCCTGTAAAGCAGGCGTATCAGAACGATCGTGTAAGCTTACTGTCCAACCCTGAAATTTGAGGAGACGGGCTGCGGCTAGCCCAGACTTTCCCAAACCAATGACATGGGCAGTTTTCATAATTCAGATGATCCTTGCAGCTTAGTCATTACTCCAGTCTTCCCGACCGAGTAAATCAACCATACGATCGCGCAGGAGGAAACCGCCGCATTCGAGTTCTAATTCAACCTGATCCCATTCCCGGGCAGGAATATATTGACAGAGGACATAAATAGGTTGTTGACGGTTAACATCCCCCCGTGCAACTAAATGGCGAGCTTCTTCTATCACCATATCGAGGGTGTAGCTGCATTTAGTGGTAGGGATAGCGGTATTGGTTTTAGCAATGGTGGTAAGCATAATGGGAAGAGTCCTTAAGGCAGATGAACGTTCAGCAGAGATGGATGTCAATAAATAGCAAGATAGTGAAAACCGTGGGTTAACCGGATCCGTTCAACCTCTTCTGTCTTAAAATTCGCAGTTTGATCGTGTCCTTCTTCAAAGGAGGCGAGCTGGGTTAGTCTTGCATAACCCTTTCTTCCCGGTGGGAAGATTTCCAGTGAGATGTGGGGTCTGAGATGACTCCCGAAGAGACTAGATTCCGGATAACCCATTCTTGGCTATTTTAGTATTGTTTTGTATCAGAAGACACAAGTTTAATTAAAAAAAATGTATTGAAGCAATTGTTCAAATTCATGGAGGTTAAGACTTCGCCAACGTTTCAACTTGAACGCCCGATCGCTGTAGGGTAAGGGGTTGAACTACGCCGCTCAGGTTCAGGGTTTGCCAGGTCTGCTGCAAGGCCATTGTTACGGATTCCTGATAGTCTCGATCGGTGAGGGCTAAAACACTAGGGCCTGCGCCACTAATCACTAGTCCATAGGCTCCGGCCTGGAGGGCGGCGGCTTCGAGATCATCAAAGCCCGGAATCAGAACTTTGCGGTAGGGTTGGTGGATGCGATCCCGCAGGGCGGTGCGGAGCCAGTCTTCCCGGCCTTGTTCTAAGCCCCGGAGCAGTAAGCCGAGGTGGGCCATATTAAAAATGGCATCGGCCCGATCGTACTGGAGGGGTAAAACTTGGCGGGCGGTTTTGGTGGAGAGTTCCAGATCGGGAATGGCCACCACGGGGACTAAGCGATCGTGCCAGGGAATCTCACAAATAGTCCAGGGAAAATCCGTTTGGGTCGGGTTCGAGGCGGTGAGTTGGCATCCCCCTAAAAAGGCGGGCACAATATTATCCGGATGTCCTTCCATTTCGATCGCTAATTGCAAAAGGGTTTGGGACGAGAGGGGAGACCCCGCTAAGGCATTCGCCCCAACAATGCCCCCCACGATCGCCGTGGCAGAACTCCCTAATCCCCGAGAAAGGGGCACATCCATTTCCACCTGGATCGTTACGGCGGGGGCGGGTTGTCCGAGGTATTGATAAACCCGCAGAAATCCTTGATAGAGCAAATTATCGGCAGTTAAATTAAGCTGATCGGCCCCGAGTCCCGTGGCGTGGATCGTCAGGGTCTCAGCGGCGGCATTGCTGGGGCTAAAGCAAAACCGATTGTAACGACTCAGGGCTGCGCCCAAACAATCAAAACCGGGGCCAATGTTGGCCGTGGTGGCCGGTACCGTAATGATAAAAGTTGAGGACTGATCCATAGTGCTATCCAGCAAAGCCAGCAAGGATCTTGTATATTGCCATAGTTAAGTAACGTTAAGCGCATTCCAAACCTAAGAACATAAACTTGCCCCTGTTCCCTTTGCCAATCATGCAACTTTACCATTTTGCGGCTTTTGCCATTGCAGCTATCACGGTTCTGTTTACTACGCCTTGGGTACGTCACCTGGGCTTAAAATTTGGGCGAGTTGATTTACCCGGAGAGCGCAAAGTCCACGATCGTCCCATGGTTCGTCTCGGCGGAGTCTCGATCTTCCTCGGCAATTTGATCGCGCTTTTAATCGTTTGGAAAACCGGAGGGTTTGGCTGGTTACCCCCTCATGAAGAATATCAAATTTGGGGCATTACGCTGGGGGGGTTAGCCTTCTTTCTCATTGGGTTGGCGGATGACTTTTTTAACTTGTCTGCCTTCAATCGCCTGCTTTTACAAATGACGATCGCGACGATCGTCTGGAATGTGGGGGTACAAATTAAATTTTTGTCCTTACCCTGGGGGGGCTTGGTGTCCTTGCCGGAGGGGGTTAGTTTAATGCTCACGGTGCTCTGGTTAGTGGG
>JBMTZC010000246.1:0-6607 GCA_049455215.1 Prochlorotrichaceae cyanobacterium | reverse complement strand
AAGCACAGGGGGCTTCTTTGACTCACTTCGGCTAAAACGCTATACTAGAACCTTGCATAAATCTGGCAGCTACAAATTCTTACAATTCTATAGAAAAACTGTAGAAAGAGGAGCCCAGCTACTTCGAGGTGCCCTATCACTTACTCCTATAATAATTTAAATATTAAGTAACAGTATCTAATGGCTTTTGTATATTATAATACTTGACAATACGGGCTCTATTTCGATACTTTATTCTAGGTCTAAATTGACTCGGTTAATCCAAGTTAATTCCACTCCCTTGCCTGGGCTTAACCCTTGGCTCAGTCTACTCCCGTTCCAGTTTAAGCGACTTTAAGGGAAGTCCCATCGGCTCGCTCAACTTTAGAATCTCCAGCGTTGTTCAGATAGCAAAGGTCTCTATATCTCATCGGGGATTTTATATGTCTTATCCATTGTCCTGTCTTTCTGAAATGCAATTTGAGCTTTCCCCTGAGGCTAAAGAATCCTCTTCTCATACCCATTTAATTCTACTGGTTGATGACCTGGTTGAAAACTTAAAGGTGCTTTCGGAAGCATTGGTCAATGCTGGTTACGATGTACGCTGTTTGCGCGATCCGCACCGCACCATTGAATTCATTCGTGTGATTCAGCCCGATCTCGTAATTTTAGACATTAGAATGCCCGGCATTTCTGGGATTGAGCTGTGTCGATTGATGAAACAAGATGCTGCGATCGCGGCTATTCCTGTGATTTTTTTAACTGCGTTGGATCAGAGTGAAGACAAAGTTGCGGGATTAGAAGCTGGAGGATTTGATTACATTACGAAACCCTTTCATGTTGATGAAGTTCTTCTGCGAATTCATCATTGTTTAAAAATTCAAGATTTACAAAATCTCTTAGAAGATAAAAATAGAGTTTTAGAGCAAGCGTTAGAAATTAACCATAAAAATGCGGCTCTTCTGCAGGAAGAAAAGCAAAAAGCAGAACAGGCGAGTAGGGCTAAAAGTGAATTTTTGGCCAATATGTCCCATGAACTTCGGACACCCTTAAATTCAATTTTAGGGTTTTCTCAAGTCCTGCAACAGGAATTAAATCATCATCCTGAGTATTCCAAACATCTTAAAATTATTACCCGCAGTGGTGAGCATTTGCTCTGCTTAATTAATGATGTTTTAGAAATGGCTAAAATTGAGTCTGGGCGTACCACGGTAAATCGCAAAGAAGTGAACCTGGTGCAACTCATTACGACGGTAACCCAGATGTTTCAGCTCCGCATTGAAGAAAAGGGGTTGTATTTAGCGATCGAGTTATCTCACGATTTACCCCATACCATTCTGGCGGACGAAGGAAAGTTACGCCAAATGCTGATTAACCTCCTCAGTAATGCGGTTAAGTACACCCACCAAGGGGGCATTACCCTGCGGGTAAGGTCTATTTCCTCTTGCTCCGGTCGTGCCCAGACGGACAGCGATCGTCCTGAACCCCACTCAACAACGGGGCTTCGCATTGAGATTGAAGACTCCGGCGTTGGCATTTCTCCCGCCGAACTGAATTTACTCTTTCAAGCCTTCGAGCAAACCCAGTCCGGACGCTATGGAGAGGGGGGGACAGGGCTAGGGTTAGCCATTACCCAAAAGTTTGCCCAACTCATGCAGGGCCGGGTTTTGGTGAAAAGTACTTTGGGGGTGGGCAGTCTCTTTGCCGTTGAACTTCCCGTCCAGTTTTTAGCCCATGCAGAGGCAAATCCAACGTCGCAAGAATCCTTTTCCTTAATTAAAAACGATCGCTGTGATTTGAGTTTAAGGAAGGTGTTAATTGTCGATAATGATGACAGTAATCGCTATCTCTTAAAAACCGTTTTAGAACACTTTGACTTTCAACTCTGGGAAGCTCAAGATGGGCTGAGTGCGATCGATTTAACTGAAAAAATTCAACCCGATGTCATTTTGATGGATATCAGAATGCCCCAGATTGATGGTTGCAAGGCTACCCTAAAAATCCGTGAGAAAAAGCTCAATCCCCAGCCTATTATTATTGCCATTACTTCGGATATCTTTCACCCCGAAGCTGTGACCGACCTTGGTCAAGAGGGTTTTAACGACATTTTATATAAACCCTTCTCCAGCTTAGATTTGTTCAAAATCCTCTCGCGTCACCTCGGTATTTCCCTGGTCACCATGAATTATGAAAAATCTCAACTGATCACCTCTGCAGCGCCCCTGACCCTGGTCTCTAATGAATTGGAACTGCAGAACTTGTCTCCCGAATGGGTGCTCAAGCTTAAAAAAGCGACGATTCGAGGCTCAGATGAACAAATTTTGCAATTGGTTCAGGCAATTGAAGCCCAAGCCCCTACCTTAGCAACCCTGATCAAAACTTGGGCCGAAGAATTTTCCTTTGACAAAATCCATGACCTCATTCACGAGTACACGGAAACCGTAACCGATTAGCGGCTTAAGGACGGATGCGAATTTCCACATCGGTTTGAGGGGGTTGGGCTAGATCCACATCCAAACGAGACAGTTCATCCCGCAACAGCGTTTCCGACTGTTCTTCTCCCAGAAAAACCGCCAATTCGATCGCCCGTTGGTAAAAACTAATGGCCGCTTCACGATTGCGCTGGGCTTTATAAAACTGGGCTAAGGCCCGAATCGATCGAAATTGTTGGTAAACATCTGACTCCCGCTGGGCCAAGGCAAGACGATCGGTTAATAAATCCAGGGCCCGTTGGGTATATCCCGTAGCCTGATGAACCACCACTAACCCATCGATCGCCCGGTATTCCGTAGCCCGATCCCCTAACCGTCGGGCTAACCCTAAGGCTTCTCCATAGGCCGCCGCCGCATCTTTATCTAACCCCATAGCTCGGTAAGCATCCCCCAAATTGTTAAAGGTATTGGCTTCACCATAGGGATTATCACCCCGTCCCCTCAACAATAGGGCCTGTTCATAGCGTTTGGCCGCCTCCGCATAATCGCCCTGTCCAGCGGCAATTAAACCCAGATTACTCAGGGATAACCCCTCTCCCTCTAAATGCTGAATGCTTTGGGCAATCCGCAGCGCTTCACTAAAGCTCGATTCCGCTGCCGGTAAATAACCACTCTGGAGGAAAACGGTGCCCAAGTTGTTCAGCCCATAAATTTGCCCCAGAAAATCCCGCTGGGTTTGGGCCACCCCTAACCGTCGCCGTAGCGCATGTTCCGCCTCGTAAAAGTTCCCCAGGTTGCCATAGGCTAAACCAATAAAGTCGAGGGCAATCCCCACCCCATCATTGTCCCCAATACCTTCATAGAGAGAGAGGGCGGTGCGCCAACTGCTAATCGCCTTACCGTAAGCCCCTTCCCGTTGTTGGATACTGCCTACCCGCATCCATTGATCCGCCTCTGCCCGATCGGGAGTGCGGGTACCATTATTCATCCGCACCTGAAGTTGCTCATTTAAAGAGAGTTGGGCTCCCCGCTGCACACCAAAGGTGGCATTCTGAGCCTGGACAGCAGGAATGACTCCCGCTAGGAAAAAACTAAGGGTATAGGCAAGTAAACGGCAATTCATGGCAAGTGGAGAAGGAAGGGAGAGAGAAACGGAAAGCGCTATGGTGAAAGGGCTCTGGCGAGATCAACCCATCCACCGGCGTACAGGAGTCCAGCGGCGCAGGATCCTAGACCGCGACTAAGTTGGGGGTTCCAAAAGACAACACTGAATGTGGATTGGCATCACAATAGAGCAAACGAACATCTTCAGGAATTTCGACTTCTAATTGTTCATAGGCAGTCTTTAAATGTTCTGCAACTTTAGCCGCCGGTATCTTCTCCCCTTCTGCCCGCAAGTATGCTGCGATGCGGGTATCACTCCACCGGAAGGTTTGGGCCATGATCACCATCAAACGCAACAATGGGGGTAAGCGATCGAGGGCTTGATCTAAATAGCACCATAAAACTGGTGGTGCAGCGGCCAGAGAATATTGAATGGATTCGACGGGGGGCAAGTTGGCCACATTAATACAGTGGGCTGTGATATTAATCAACCAGTTCTGTAGGTTAAACCCTGTACCGCTCAGACTTCGGAGATCTAAACCGCCTAACTCGTAGTAAATGTGTCGCCAAGTTTGGGCAAAGAGGTACTCACCCTGCACTTGCGATCGCAGGGAGTGCCAAATCAAGGTGTAAACGATAGGGGAATAGCGACAAAAGATTGCCGTAAAATAGCGCCCTTGATCAGGGTGCCGTTGAAAAAGAATTAACAGATCTCGATCGCTATAGCGAGCAAGGGCTTGGATGAGCGGATGTTCGGCTTCTGGAAACTTGGGAATTTGCACGGGTCAGCCTCGCCAGGACAGCATTAAAATCAAGCAAACAAAGATTGCGTGAGCAGAGATGGGTTCGGCGGCACGCCAGATTGCCCCTGAGTTTAGCCTAATTCCTCCAAAATAGACGCTTTTTGCAAAAATTTTCCAATCATCAGCATGAGCCTTGTGGATACTGAACGTTTCGCCTCAATTATCACCACAATGAATTGAGGTCGCCAGGCTCTAAAAATTCTGGCCAATATAAACCGATCGCACTTCCCCATTGCGCCGAATGATGGCTTCCTGATTGCTCACATCCACCAGCATCCACCCCGCCGAGCCGATCGCTTCTCCGAGATGAACCCGACGGGTGACCCCATTCACTTGAAATAAGGCCGCGGATTGATCCCCCAACTCCAAAATTCCCACGAGGGAATGGCTCACGGTTGCGGGTTCTGGCAGCGGCGCAACTCCCGGAGCCGGCTGCTCTGCCGTGGTGGGATTAGCGGGGCCAGCGGTGGTGGCCACCGGAGCCCCGGAGACTCCCACCGGGACGGTGGGTAACTTGCCGGAAGCTAACAAGGGGGGAGCGGGGTTAAGCACGCCGGGCAGTGAACCCGCTACCGCTGATTGTGGGGCCACTAAACCGGGAGTATTGGGATAGACCGGAATATAGACTCGCTCTAGCACCGTTCCCTGAGCCGCCGCTTGGGGGGCATTTTGGGTGGTGGAGGGGAGGGGGCTGAGATCACCAATGGAGGGGGTTCCCGGAACGGCCACCGTGGGTAAATCTGCGGAGAGGGATGTGGGGACACTGGGCAGGGAGGCAACCGTCGATGCAGAGGAGGCGGAGAGAGGGTTGTTTGCGGTGGCTGCCGCTTCGCCCTGACCAGCGCTAGTGCTGGTTTGCTCTAGGGTTTGTAAAGAATTTTGAAGATAAGCGACAAACTGCTCATTGGGGGTTTCGGGTTGAACCGTAGCAGCACTGGATTCACTGGGTAGCGCCGCAGGAGAGCTAAGGAGAACGTCATAGCGATCGCGATCGAGGGCCCACCAGCCGAGGGTGATGGCACAGGAGACTAAAACCGATCCTAAAAGTAAGCGATCGACAAAGGGAGAAACTGGATCCGAGATTTTCCCCGCAGGGAGTGCAGCGATCTCCGGGCTATAGGCATCAACGCGGGGTACTAAGGCCGCAGGCAAGGCCAAGGAGGGCATGGACAAGGATCGAATATTGAGGACTTCCACTTCTTCCACTTCCAGGGGGGCAACGCCACTATCTAGGGTGTGTTCCACTTCCGTGAAGATCTCATCCATGAGACGATCGGCATAAATATCTACGTCTATATCCACCGCCGCTTCCTCTGGTGCGGAGGGCTCGCGCCAGTAGTCTGTGGGTGTAATGTCTGTCAATTCGGTCAAGGGAAAGTTTTCCGGTTCAAGCGCCGCAAAGGAATCCCGGACGGTTGGGATCGTTTCCCCGCCTTGCAGTTCTGGATCTAACGATCGCGGCAATGCAGAGCTTTCTTGATCCGTTTCCTTATTGGGCAAGGTAACGATCGGAGAGAAGTCTTGTTTTGACATGGCCGAGGCGCTCCTTCAGAAGTAGGGGGCAAGGAATAAGAATTCGCAGGCTGCTGCGCGAATTCGGGACTATTATAGATAAGCCCAACTTTAACGCCATTACCTTAACAAAAAATGCTCAACCTGCAAGTCTCTCCTCACAATTCTTTGCGGATTCCGGAGAAACTCAGGAGAGGTAGTCGTCAGGTCGCGGTTCAAACGATCGCTTTTTATCAACGGAATCTCTCACCCCTCAAAGGTTATCACTGTGCCCATCGGCAACTGTATGGAGGGCTGTCCTGTTCGGAATACGTCAAGCAAACGATCGCTGCTGAGGGGATTAGACGATCGCTGCCGCACTGTCACGATCGCTTTCAAGCCTGTCGTCAAGCCCTAGACATTCTCAAGGCGCAGCAAAAATTAAGGGAACACATCAGGGAAATCGGGAAAACGGGAGCCTGGGAAGCAGCAGAGGCTACCCCAGAAGGGCCAATTCCCAGCAGCGTTGCCGGAACATTACGCGAAGACCTCGAAGATCTCGAAGATGAAACCCCAGCGGAAACCATCACCGAGGGAGAATACTACCCGGATCCAGACTTTCAACCTCCCACGCCACCCCCGAATCCCCTGGCTTCCTGTTGTCTCTGTGGGGCTGTGGATGTCTGTTGTGGTGGCCCGGTTAGTGCGGGGGGAATGGGTTGTGGAGATCCATTGGCAAGCTGTAGTTGTTGTTGGAGCGGTTGTAATTTGGATGCGATTTCCTGCTGTCTCTAGGGG
>JBMTZC010000245.1:0-6610 GCA_049455215.1 Prochlorotrichaceae cyanobacterium | reverse complement strand
ATGAGCTTGTACTCGTAGGTTAGATTCAACATTCCACAATTATAAGACTCGACTGGTCATGAAATGTGAGGGTATCTGTCCATTAGAAATGTGCCCTCCAGGTCAGAAGGTCACCGCGTTAAAATGCGATCGCGGTGCAGGTAATGGTGAGCAGAAAAAATCTGAAAAAAGGCAAGGGTGACTACGCCTAAAGTTCCTAGCGCTACGGCCGCCGCAATCATAAACATAATCACAATTTGATAACGCACGGCTTGTATCGGGGAAGCGCCCGCTAAAATTTGTCCCGTCATCATGCCCGGCAAACTAACTAAGCCGGTGACGAGCATGGAGTTAATAATGGGAGTCATACCGGTGCGCATGGCATCTTGAAAAGCACTTTGGGCCGCTTCCCAACGGGTTGCCCCTAAAATTAATAAGAGTTCTATTTGTTCTTGATCACTAATGACGGTTTCCATAAACCGATCGACCCCTAGATAAATGCCATTTAAGGCATTACCGAGAACCATCCCTAATAAGGGAATGAGATACTGCGGATTATACCAAGGACTGACCTGTAAAATTTCTGAAACCGCTAACCCCGTAACGATCGTAGCGGAGGCTAGAATGGAAATAAAGCTGTTCCAATACAAGCCACTAAAATAGCGTTTAGTGCGATCCACCGCAGAGAATCCAGCAATAGCGGTCATAATCAAGCCCATCATTAAAATCATCATGGGATTATCTTGATTAAAGAGCCATTGCAAAATATATCCAATTAAAAAGAGTTGGATCACCATACGCAAACTGGCCACCACGAGGGATCGGGTTAGCTGAAGTTTCAAGACGATCGATAACCCAATATTGACAATAATTAAGCTTGTGGCGAGGAGTAATTGAATGGGTTCGATGTTCATAAGGATATGATGAACGATGACAGGCTACCTCGAAAAATTCAAGGATTTCGCTGGGTTCAGCCCCCCGCATTTCGTTAAATTTCCGTGGCATTGCGCTTAGATTGAGGAGGGCGGCGCATCGGAGCAAATCGTCGAGATTTCCCCTGGCTTCCCCCCTTCTTTTCAGAGGGGGATACACTATCTGCCTCCTGCGGACGATCGATTTCAGGTAACCGAAAGAGAACCCCCAGCATCATCCAGTAATATACCGCTACGGGATCCACATCGAGGGGATAGTAGTAGGTCTGATAGCTAATAAAGAGGACAAAAACCCAGTAACAGGCCGCTAGATCCTTGAGACTCCGATCCTGAAGACGACGATAGTATTGAAAGCCAGCAACACTCAGCACTGTAACAAAGATCAGAAACAGTGCTACGCCCAATAAACCTGTTTCAAATAAGAGTTTTGGAAACCAAGTTTCGATCAGCCACGTATTACCAAACATCCGTGCTGAATTTGTTGCACTCCCTAAACCATGACCCAGTAATAATTCTGGACCTTTCATGGCTTTCCAGACAAAGCCAAACTGGTGGGCAATCATGTCATCCGCTGGGGAGGCTTGCCAGCGTCCTTGAAAATTTTCAATACGACTAATAATTAAATCTCGATATTGAAACCAAGCAAATAATCCCGTAACGATCGCGCCTAGACCAACTTGAACCAAGCGCTTCACATTGAGCAATTGTCCGGTTAATACTAAGAGCAAGAGAAAAGAAGCCGGCACTAAAGCTAAGGCAACCCGTTGACCGGAAATAACAGCGGCTGCGGTCACACTCACCATACCCCCAAAGCTAACGGTGCGCCATCGCCATGAGGGATCCGCAAAGGCTCCGGCAAAGGTCAAGTAGGCATTACCAATTAAAAACCACCCCCACTGCCAAGGCGCAACAAAGGTTCCCGGTAAACGAATCACCCCTTGGGAAGGGCTATACAGTAAAGAGCCTCCCACCAGGCATTTGGCATCTAGGGTTGTCTCGAATAAAGCCGCACCCTGAAGATGATCCGTTCCCTGGCAACGTCCCGTACTTAAAAAGAAATATTGAAGAAAACAGAGCCCACAACAAACGATCGCTAAGAGGACATGAGTACGATTCAAAAACCACAATTCCCGTTTGCCCCGGATTAAAATCTGCATCAGGAAAATCAAGGGGATATAGCCAATTAACACCTTAAGTCCCAACAGTCCTTGGGCAAATAATAGCCCTCCCTCTAAAAATTGCCGAGGGATGCTCACAAATAGCAAGGATAAAAAACAAAAAGAAACTAAGAGCCAAAGGCTGGGTAAAATAACTTTGGGATGGAAAAATTTTTTCTTTTTAGTGCGGCTAATGGCTAGAAAAAGACTGATTAAAGCCGGAATATAGAAGGCATCTTTAGCGAGTTGAAATAAGGTATTTCCATTCACTAACCAGTAGGTGACGGTGCCGGCAAAGGGCATATAGAGGAAGAAAAACCATAACGCACCTCGGGGGTATTGCCAGGATAAGATCATGGCAAAGCTTCCTGCCCCTAGGGCCAAACCTACCTTGTCCCCTGCGGTGAAATACACGATCGCCCCTAGCACACTACAGCCGATGGCCAGGGGGATTGTTTTCACTAGAAACGTAATGCTTGTTTGCCAGAGACCTTGGATCAGTTCTCGCAACGGTTTGTGTTCCTCTCCCTCCGCCCAGGGATCTGGGTGAGTTATGGTCTGGGAACGTCCCCGGTTGTGGATGGAGTAAGCTTTGCTCATGGCAGCGTTTAGGAAAGGATTTAGGGTTCCCCTTACGGATCCTGGGGAAAAAGTGCGTGGCGGAGGGTCGATCGCATCACCTCCACTGGAACCGGTTGTCCTGTCCAAATTTCTAGGGCAGCGGCTCCTTGTTGCACTAACATTTCGACCCCATCGATCGTTTTTAAGCCTCTATGCTCTGCAAGTTTAAGCAATTGGGTGGGACTAGGGGTATAGATCAAATCATAAACGATCGTCTCTGGTGGTAGGAGGGCTAAGGCTTCTGCACTGAGGGGAGACTGCTCCCCATGAGGAGCCATCCCCAAGGGGGTGGTATTGACCACTAAGCTACTCTGGGGCAGAAGTTGGGGCAGATCAGACCAAGGTGCGATCTTCAGCTTGGGGGCGATCTCGGTTTCCTGCCAACTGTGCTGAAAGGCTTGTAATTTTTCCCGGTCACGCCCTACCACCCAGATGCTCTGCCAATTGAGCTGATGACATCCCGCCACCACCGCCCGGGCCGCCCCGCCACAGCCCAAAACGAGTGCCGTTCCCTGGGTCTGCTCTGGGGGGATTGCCTCGAGTGGGCTGATAAAGCCTTGTACATCGGTGTTGGTCCCCTGCCAGCCCTGCATTGAGAGGGCTTCGTCATAGAACGGCCAGACCGTATTCACCGCTCCGATCGCCTGGGCCAGGGGCGTAACCTGATCGAGGAGGGGCAAAATAGCCTGCTTATGGGGAATGGTGATGTTAAAGCCCTGAACACCGATCGCCGCAAAGCCAGACAAAGCAGCCGCTAAATGCTCCTGCTGCACCGGGAACGGGACATAGACTAAATCCAGACCCATCACCCCTAGGGCCGCATTGTGCATCAGCGGCGAGAGGGAATGTTTAACCGGATCACCAATAATGCCCAATAAGCGCGTGGTACCGGTAATCGACAAAGGAGGAGGCTGACTGTTCATAGGTTCCGTTCATAGGTTCCGTGTAGCGGCCGCAAATGGGGAGCTAGGGATTGTGTGTGGTCAAGTGGTCAAGACTTCTGTCCTAAGGCTGCCCCGGTTTGTGCCACAATAATTTTTGAATTTTAGTCTGTTTTGGAGAATGTTCATGACGATGCCTGCAACGCTTCAAACCGCTCTGCGGGAAAGACGGGCCTTAAAAGTAATCAGTGGGTTAACCAATTTCGATGTCGATCGCGTGGTTACGATCGCTCAAGCCGCCCAGCGCGGTGGAGCCACTTGGGTTGATATTGCGGTGGATCCAGGTTTAGTGCGGGCAGTGCGTCAACATTGCACCTTGCCGATCTGTGTATCTGCGGTAGAGCCAGAAAAATTCGGACCAGCGGTAGAAGCGGGGGCGGATGTCATCGAAATTGGTAACTTTGATGCGTTTTATGCCCAAGGTCGCCGCTTTGAGGCGGAGGAAGTCTTGGCTTTAACCCAACAAACCCGATCGCTCCTCCCCCATATTCCTCTCTCGGTCACGGTTCCCCACATTTTGCCTCTGGATCAACAGTCCAGCCTGGCGGAAGCCCTCGTGGCAGCGGGTGCAGACTTTATTCAAACGGAAGGGGGCACCAGCAGCCAGCCAGCCCACGCCGGCACCTTGGGCTTAATGGAAAAAGCGGTTCCAACCCTCGCCGCAGCCTCAGAAATTTCTAAGGTGGTCAATGTCCCCGTGATTTGTGCCTCCGGTCTCTCTAGTGTGACGGTGCCCCTTGCCATCGCGGCTGGAGCGTCTGGGGTTGGGGTTGGTTCTGCCATTAACCGCTTGTCTACCGAGCTCGAAATGATTGCGACGGTTCAAAGTTTAGTAGAGGCTTTAAATCGGACTCGGGTTGTTGCGGGACGCTAGGGGCTGTCATCATTTAGCGCTGAAGTGTTTATACGGCAGTCGTTTCAACCCCTAGTTATGTTTGCTGGAGCGGGCGCGGTAACCTTGAGTCGCAAGGCTTCTAGACCGAATTGATGACGCGCCCTAAGTCACCGGAAGCGTCTTACGCCCTTTAGGGACGTAGGAATGCCCTCAGAATAGTTTCCGGATCAAAATTGTGGCGGAGGGCCAAGCCGTCCGCCACAATTCATCCAATTGAAATTAAGCCAATTCAAAAAGATACGTTCCCATCACCCGAATCAAACTCGCGGGTCTGAATTTGCTCACTGAAAACTTGAATTCAAACTTTTACCGTCCCATCACTTGAAAGCCACTAATCGCCACAAACAGATAACCGATCGTTAACAGTAAACTACTGAGGGGAATCCGAATAGCAGACTTCCAATAATTGGTCTGAATTTGGCTTTCGACATTGGCTTTTCGGAGCCGAATCTGCGCTAAAAACTGCTCTCGACTTTCCTGCGCTTTAGCTTCTAAGGTAGTGGGATCAGACTTAAAGGTTTCAATTTGATTTAAGAGTTCATCAATCTGTTGCTGCTGCTCTGCGGTAATCGTGCCAGGGGGATTTTGGAGTTGTTTGAGTTGATTTTCGTCGCTAATTAACCCAGAAATGGCATTAAGTTCTTGATTCAGTTGGCTATCCAATTGTTGCTCAGCTTGCTCCACCTGGCGATTGAGTTGAGTGATCGCGTTGGTGCTTGCAATACCCGAGTCCCGAAAATGGAAAGGGGCAAGCCCTAGATAGGTCAGTCCCAGTAAACCCGAGGCGATGAAGGCAATGGTACTCAGGGCACCTAAGGATCGTTTGCGCCCGGCACCTTCGGTAACTAAGACGACCCACCGTCCAAATAAAATGAGGCTAAATCCCAGTAAGGGAATGACACCCCGATCTACCAATTGAGTCACGGTATTAAGCCGCCAATCGACACTAGTGGGTGTTGGGTCGGGAAAGAGTAGGGCAAAAAAGTCTAAACCGGCGGCCAAGGCAATGCAAGTGCCTGCGGTAATCAAAATGAGGCCGAGGGAGGTGTTCTGGGATGATCTCGGGGATGCGCTGGTCATAAAGGGTGCAGGGGCGATCGACGAAAGGGTTCAACGAGGGCAGAAACCTGAAGCTCTTTCACAAAAGGATAGAGGTCTCAGGGACGAGAATTTTTCTGGGGGCAGTCGGGTTGAGCAAAAAGGTTGAGCAAAAAGACTGGGAGACCCCCAACTTACATTAAGTGCTTTTCCAACTCAACTACATTAGGAATAAATAGGGAATCCTTTTCCCGCTGGATCAGCGTTTTCTTTTCGAGTTTGCTCAGTACCCGGGTAACGGTTTCTCGCGCTAAACCGCTGAGGCTGCTCAACTCGCGATGGGGGAGGTTGGGAATTTGAACCCCCCGATCGGTCTTGGTTCCCTGTCCATCCGCTAAGAACAGCAAGATATCAATGACCCTAGCCGTACTGTCGGATTCCCGCAGCCGTAACCGACGATTGACCTGACGCAAGCGGCGGGCCATCAGTTGGGCAAGACGCACCCCCGCGATCGGTTCCGTATGAATGAGTTGGACAAAATCTTGGGAGGGCATGTTAGCAATAACGGTGGGAACTAAGGTTAAAACATCTGTGGATCGGGGAACCTCATCTAAAGGAGCCATCTCACCAAATAACTCACCTTTGCCCAAAATATTAAGCGTAATCTCCTTACCATCAATGTTATACGTACGAATCTTGACCCAACCTTCAATAACTATATAGACAGAGCTTCCCCAATCATTCTCGAGCAGAATAACCTGGTTTGCCTCATGTTTGCGAAGGACTAAGTGTTCAGCAATTCTTTCTAATAGCTCCGAAGGCATACCGGCGAAGAAAGCACAGTTTTCTACCAACGATTTTTTGGAAGGGGCATCCGGAGCGTTATACCGATTAATCATAAGAATTTTTGCTAATAAATAAAATGATAGTTTACTGCAAAATATTAGCCCCTACAACAATTCGTGATCGGCTTTTGTTCTAGAGTAGACCAATTTTGCCGTAAAAGTGGGGCTACCCCTGAAGGCTGATCCCTGCAAGGGAAAGCCT
>JBMTZC010000244.1:0-6620 GCA_049455215.1 Prochlorotrichaceae cyanobacterium | reverse complement strand
GGCTATCCCGTCATCGGCATCGAACTGATTGAAAGGGCGGTGGAACAACTCTTTGATGAACTGGGGATCAAGCCAACCCGCTCTCAGACGGGCACTATCCAGCGCTATCAGTCCCCCGATCGCCAAGATCTTGAGATCTTGACGGGCAATATTTTTGAAGTCTCCCCTGAACTGATGGGATCGGTTGATGCTGTCTACGATCGAGCGGCCCTGGTCGCCTTACCCCAAGCAATGCGTCAGCAATACACCCAGCATTTAGGGCAACTGACGGGACATGCTCCCCAGTTACTGCTCACCTACGAGTACGACCAAGATCTGATGGACGGGCCACCCTTTTCCATAAGCCCCGAAGAAGTCCATCAGCACTATAGCGATCGCTACCATCTCTCCCTGCTCTTGCGTACCCCGGTCAACGGCGGTCTCAAAGGGATGTATCCTGCAACTGAACAGGTTTGGTTATTAAAGCCTCACAGCCCTTCTCGCGATGTGGAATAAGGGGAATCTTTTCTACTTAAAGCGGAAAGCCCTAGCTCGTAAAGGTTCTGGGCTGAATTAATGACACGCTCTAGGCAAAAATTTTGAAGGTTTCAAGGTGCTCCTTAGAAATTCAGGCGACCAACTTAAGGCTGCAGAGTGCAGCGCTCTGCCATTAAATTTTTCCGTGGAAAGCCGAAATTCAGCTAAAAATTGAGTGAGAAGCGTGAAGAATTCGATAAGCTATCTGGAATAACTCAACATTAAGCCGTTACAGCCTTCATGAAAATCGATCGTTTTGCTGTTAAATTTCCGATTCAAGCTAGCCCAGAATTTGATCAAGCCAGCTTAATTCCAATCCTGCACGAGTGGATTCGGCTGAAAGCCTTGCCGGGCACCTTGTTGGATGTAGCAGATTACCGCCACGTTCCCAATGGGCCTGGCATCATGCTCATTACCTATGAAACCAACTATGCCTTGGATGAAGGAGACGGACAATTGGGATTGTATGCCCAACGTAAAGTTGGCAGTGACCGTGCCCCCGCCGATCGCATTACAGATTTAGTCCGATCCACCGCTAAGTTTGGGGACTTATTAGAGCAAGATGCCCGTCTCCAGGGACAACTTCAGTTTCGCGGTCAAGAATTTTTATTTATTGCGAACGATCGTCTCCATGCCCCCAATAGCAGCGCCGGCTTTGAAAGCCTTAAACCAGCATTGGAAGCTGCAACCCGTGAGCTATACCCTAACCAAACCGTGACTCTGACTAAAGTCGATAATGATCCACGAGATCGCCTCACTATTAAGGTTGAGGTGAGCGCGACCGTTCCCCTCAGTCAACTGTGTGCCGCGTAATGAGCATCGGGCGCTCCGCGCCCCCTTGAAGCTTGAGGTTTCCGATTCAGCAGAAGGACACTCAATCCATTGTGGCGGGCAACTTCACTGCCACAATCCCTCTTCAGGTCTCAAACATAGGTCTCGAAAGAGAACCCGTTTTTTATTTTTCAATGTGCCCAGAATATTCAACAGAGAAGCAGAATTATCATGCAATCTGAAGTTGAACACAGAGACAAACAGGGTGAGAGATCTTTGTACGAGACAGACTACCAACATTGGCTCGATCGTACCGTTCTCCAATTACGAATTCAGGATTTTGACCATCTTGATCTCAAAAACTTAATCGAGGAAATTGAGAGCTTGGGCAAAAGTGATAAACGGGCTATTTCTAGCTACCTCATGCGGCTCTGTGAACATCTCCTTAAAATTCAGTATTGGACATCAGAACGGGAATTCTGTTTTAGGGGATGGGATGTAGAAGTCACTAATTTTCGCTTCAATATTCAGGCTATCCTTAAGGATAGTCCTAGCCTTAGAAATTACCTCAACGAAGTTTTTGTTGCTGAATATCGCAATGCACGGAAGCTGTTTCTCAAAGCCAGTTTATTCAGCCCTGATCAAGTTCCAGAAAGACCCGCTTTTACCTTAATGCAGGCTTTAGATGAAAACTGGCTACCTTGGCAGCCCCAGATTCACATAGACCCAAACTAGAATGTCTTTACAAGTGCGTCCCTGGAATCGAGTGCCTCAAGCGGTCTACAGCTTATCTACGGTGGATAACGATCGCTTGAACATGAATATTTGTACTTATGTTTCCCCCATGACTATGGAGCCCAAGCAATATATGATTGGGCTTTTTCACAATACCAAAACTTTTGAAAACCTGAAAAAAAGTGGTGAAGCTCTCCTTCAGATTTTAGGCACTCATCAAACACGCTACATTAATGCACTCGGTAAAAAATCCGGGTTAACGATCGATAAAGATACCTACCTCCGCAAGCGAGTCTCGTTTCCCAAATCTCCTGCCCACCTTGCTTATTTAAAAGATTGTTTGGCTTATGTCCATTTGTCCGTCAAAACCTGGACACCAGAATCTGATCACGATTTAGTCTTTTGTGAAACCTTGAGCTGGAAAAATATTCAAACCGGTATCCCCCTAACAACAACTTATCTCAAAGAGAAGAAAATTATTCGCTAATGATTGCTTACTTAAACGGGACGATCGCTCGGATTTATGCTCAACAAAACCGAGTCTATCTGGATTTAGAGGTTGGTGGCATCGGGTATGAAATTCAGGTTCTGTCCCGCTGGGCTGAAACCCTAGACGATCGCCTGAGTCAGGAGTGTAAAGTGTTGACTCATCTCCAGGTACGGGAAGATCAATGGCTGTTGTTTGGGTTTGCTACCGCAACAGAACGGGACTTATTTCGGGAATTGATTTCCGTCAGTGGCATCGGGGCCCAAAGTGCCATAGCCTTACTGGATGCACTAGAAATAAATCTATTGCTCGAAGCGATCGTCTCGGGGAATGTGCGGGTACTGAGCAAAGCACCGGGAATTGGTAAAAAGACTGCAGAGCGCTTGACTCTGGAACTAAAAACTAAACTAAAAGGCTGGGCAGCGATCGTGAACTCGGGAGTAGAGGCTAACCTGTTACCCATTGAAGCCATCCAGGAAGAAGTAGAGCTAACCCTCCTCAGCCTCGGCTACACCGACAGAGAAATTTTTCAAGCGTTAGTGGCCGTTGGACGAGAGACCAACTTAACCAAAACTGGAGATCCCGATGACTGGCTGCGGGAAACCCTCGCTTGGCTCAGTCAACAAGACGCATAATTAATTACATAATGACAGGGACTGCGGTTCATTGTGGCGATATGCCCCACCGATCCAGATAGCCCACTACTTCCTATTCGTAGAAGAAGGAACGAAGCTATAGCTTAACCAAGATTTGTAAGTTCTTGAGGTGACTATTTTTATTAAGAGTAAACGGGACTGACGAGGCTCGAACTCGCAACTTCCGCCGTGACAGGGCGGTGCTCTAACCAATTGAACTACAGTCCCTTATTGCTGAATCAGAGCTTGATTTAGCGTTTACTATTATTTGCAAAAAGCCTTTGCTTTGTCAAGTCATTTTGGACATGATTTGTAGAAAATCTGGCAATCTGCCCCCTTTGACCTGGCTACCCGAGAAATATAGAGGGCTGAGTCCCCTGAAAATAGCCCTGAAACTTCTCTCTGCAAAATCCATAAAAACCTTAGTCAATAGGATTTTCGTCCACCCCGAGAACTTGGTTTCTTCATGGCTTTGTTACGAATTGTTATGGAAATCGGGAAATTCCTGATATTATATCGCCTGAAGATGGTGTGGATTGGTTTATCGGATTCAAGAATTAGAATTCTAGCTCTGGTTCTTTCCGTGGTGTTTGAGGAGTACTAATGATAAACTCGGTCGATTTAAGTGGCAGACCGTTTCACTTTATTGGCATTGGTGGAATCGGTATGTCAGCGTTGGCGCAGGTGCTTGCAGGGCGAAACGTGCCAATTTCCGGCTCAGATCTCCGGCTCAATCACATTACCCAACGCTTGGAAAAACTGGGAGCCCACATTTTTGAGGGGCAGCTTGCCCAAAATCTAAACTTTTTTCAATTCCAGGCAGGGGAGAACCTTCAGGATGCTGCTCCTGTGTCCGCCACGTCTAAAATCCTCCCCCAAGTGGTCTGCTCAACTGCGATTTCTACATCTAATGCGGAATATCGAGCAGCCCTAGACCTGGGGTGCCCAATTTTTCATCGCTCCGATCTCCTAGCCGCGCTCATTCACGAGTATTCCCAGAGCATTGCGGTGTCTGGAACCCACGGCAAGACCACCACAAGCGCTCTCCTCAGCCATACCCTCCACACCCTTGGCTTGGATCCCACTGTGATTGTGGGCGGCGAGATTCAGTCCTTAGGGACGAATGCACGTCTGGGGCACAGTAATTATTTAGTGGCGGAAGCGGACGAATCCGATGGATCCCTGGTCAAGTTTCATCCTCAAATCGGCATTGTGACGAACATTGAATTAGATCATCCTGACCATTACAGTAGCCTGGAGAAGGTTATTGAGACTTTTCAACAGTTTGGGCAGCAATGCAAAGTGCTTGTGGGTTGTCTAGATTCCCCCTGCATTGCCCAGCATCTTGCCCTGAACCTCACCTATAGTCTTCATCCCGATCGGGGGGCCCATTATTCTGTGGCTCAGGTAGAGTACCAAGGCAACGGTACGATCGCTGAAATTCTGGAACATGGGACTCCCCTCGGAACCCTCAAACTACAACTCCTGGGATCTCACAATCTTAGTAATGCCCTAGCGATCGTTGCCGTCGGCCGCCATCTAGGCTTACCGTTCTCCGATTTAGCTGCAGCAATGGCAGGCTTTGGCGGAACCAAACGACGCTTTGAGTATCGAGGCGATGCTCACGAGATCCTCTTCGTGGATGATTATGCCCACCATCCCAGTGAAATTCAAGTGACCCTTGCCGCTGCTCGTTTGCAGATTGAAACAAAAACTACGACTTTTCCCGTAAAACCGGCGCGAATAGTAGCTATTTTTCAGCCTCACCGCTATAGTCGCACGCAAGCACTGTTAACCGATTTTGCTCAATCTTTTGGAGATGCCGATGTAGTGGTTCTTTCCGATATTTACGGAGCAGGGGAACCTCGCCCTGAAAACTTTGATGGCAGCCATCTGGCCAATCAAGTTGCTGAGCACCATCCCCAAGTTCAGTATTGTGCATCTTTAGAAGCGGTCAGTGAGTGGCTCTGTACCCACTTACAACCTGGTGATCTTGCTCTCTTTTTAGGAGCAGGCAACTTAAACCAGGTCATTCCGCTGGTGTTACAACAGTTACAAAGCAGGCTCTAGCCCACCCCTGGGTTGATTTTTAGTGTTTTCCGATGTGACCTGTCATGCTGCAAAATTGCGTCGAAAAAAAAGTTCCTCTGAAGCTGACGGCCGTGCCTAACGTCCTTCATACCAATATGTCTTTAGCCCCTTTTACCTCTTTTCGGGTAGGCGGCTCTGCAGAATGGTATGCGGCTCCCCGAAGCGTTGAAGATTTGATCGCTTGCTTTGAATGGGCGAACCTGGAAAAGCTACCCATCACCATGTTGGGGGCCGGTTCCAACCTACTCATTAGCGATCGGGGTCTATCCGGTTTAATTTTATCCACACGCCACCTTCAGGGGGCTCACTACAATGCAAACACAGGGCAAGTTACGGCACTGGCGGGAGAACCCTTGCCCCGTCTTGCCTGGGAAGCTGCACGGCGCGGTCTGCGAGGATTAGAGTGGGCCGCCGGAATTCCAGGTACGGTGGGGGGTGCGGTGGTGATGAATGCCGGAGCCCAGGGAAGTTGTACCGCCGATTTCCTGCGTCAAGTTCAGGTTCTTTCTCCCCAGGGATGCCATTGGCTAAACGGGGCCGATCTTCATTACAGCTATCGATCGTCCCTACTGCAAAAGAAGCATGCATTGGCGGTTCAGGCCACGTTTCAACTAACCCCTGGGGGCGATCCCAAAGAGGTGTTAGCGCTGACCCGTCAGAATCTCTCCTACCGTAAGAGTACTCAGCCCTATCATTTACCGAGTTGTGGCAGTGTTTTTCGCAATCCCAATCCCTATAAGGCGGGCTGGTTAATTGAGCAGTCTGGTCTCAAAGGCTATCAAATTGGTAATGCCCAAGTGTCCCAACGTCACGCCAACTTTATTGTCAATTTAGGGGGAGCAACGGCAACAGATATTTTCTATTTAATCCACTACGTTCAAGATTGTATTCGGTCTAAATGGGGCATTGATCTAGAACCAGAGGTTAAAATGCTGGGAGAGTTTCCCTCAACGGTGTACTTAGCAGAGCGGGCTGCTAGTTAAAAACCAACCTCAAACCTTCATTGATGCTTATGATGCTCGGTGCTTTCCAATCTTGCCAACTTCGTCTAGAGGTCAATGCATCCCGTTTAGCTATCCGGGAGAGTTTAACCCACCCCAGTCAGATTCAGGATTGGATCTTTCCCCAGCAATTGGAACCCGGACTACCCCCAGTCTTAACAACAGGCCTGAGCTACAAAAGTCAGTTTAGTGGGCTGGTGATCACTCATGAGGTAATCACCGTGAATGATGATTGTTTAAAGCTCTTACTGAGCGGTAGCGTTGAGGGCTTTCATTACTGGTATTGGGGGGCAGGTTGGG
Source organism: Prochlorotrichaceae cyanobacterium (assembly GCA_049455215.1). Classification (GTDB taxonomy): domain Bacteria; phylum Cyanobacteriota; class Cyanobacteriia; order Prochlorotrichales; family Prochlorotrichaceae; genus JBEAPM01. The sequence continues at coordinate 84 of JBMTZC010000244.1, read as the reverse complement.
TGCAGTCTCATCTCGAGGGGGTATCCCTCCTGCCCCTGCAGTTAGTGCATAGCTATGCGTTGTTTCAATTACGATCGTTTTTAG
>JBMTZC010000243.1:0-6638 GCA_049455215.1 Prochlorotrichaceae cyanobacterium | reverse complement strand
ACTTCTAGCTCACAGATTCGGGGGCTTGTGCTTGGGCAACCTCCGGCTGGTAGCGGAGAAGAATGCCCCGTTGTCCTAAAACAAAACCTTGTTCAGGACCATTAAAAATAATCCGGTAAAAGTTTGATGGGGTGTTTTCTACTCCCCGATCCTTTAACCAGGTTTCCCCGTTGTCATAGCTCACCAGCAGGTTGCCACTGCCCCCAGATACCCAGACTTCATCGGGGGTGCGATAGGCTAAATCTAATAATCCCCAACTAGTGGCAAATTCAGGAACGATCGTTTCTCCCCAGTCTTCTTGATCGTCGGATTGGGTAAATTGCACCTGACCACCCCGGGCTAACATCCAGAGGTGTTGTCCATCCCGGGCAAAGCCCATATTTTGAACACGGCGGGAAGAAGTACGGTTATGCCCTGTCCATTGCTCCTGGCCAGGTTCCCAGGTGGAGTAGAAGTTTCCTAATGCTGATACGGCAACATAACCACCTTGGGGGGAACGGGCTAGGTTGCGCACAGTGCCCAAGGCATCCTGCACCATTGCTTTCCAGGTTTGTCCACCATCTTCAGTGCGGTAAATGGCGGCAATGTCCGTCACCATTTCAGCGGACTCTGGGCCTAAGGCGGTAATTAAGAGCGGTGATCCCGGCAACTTTTCACTTAAATAGACCCGAGCCCAATGTTCTCCCCCATCATTGGTATGGAAGAGAATAGAGGGTTGCCCCACAAGCCAGCCCTCTTCCCCCTCAAAACTCACGGAGACAAACCGATAGCGATCGTCTTCGACGGGTAGAAAGACCGGATTCCAGGTTTCTCCAGCATCGGTGGTCTCTAAAATGCTTGCATCGGAACCTACCAGCCAGCCGTGGCGGTTATCCGCCGTAAAGGCAATATCCTGCATCGTACTTTCCGTCGGCAGGGTAATCACCTGCCAAGGATTGCTGGAAATGGAGTCTAAATATCCTGCACAGCCAAAACATCCCAGGCTGATCAAAATCAACAAAACCCCGTGAAAACCATAACGCCAGGCTTGTTCCAGCCAGGCAGAGAAGGGCCGCATACGCATAAAGTTTTTCAAACGTCTTTGCAAAATACTTTTCATATCTAGTCTAAGGATAAAGAACGCGATCGCAGACCACTTATTTCAAACCGTACAAACTCATAAAGAACAGGAAGGCAAGGGCTAAGCTGCCAAAAATGAGCAGGTTTTTTTGCCCCGGTGTGAGGGTATTCACGCCAAGACCATAGCCTAAGTTTTCTTGAAATCCTGAAGGTTTGTTTTTAGCGCCAATATTGACAAACTGCATTTGAGGCGCATTGCAAATGGGACAACGCCAGAGTTTGGGAAGGTCGCTAAAGGCAGTGTTTGGGACAATTTTGCCGCGATTATCTCCCTTGGACGGTTCATAGACATATCCACAGGCCCGACATTCATAGCAATCATCTGGATCGGGACCAGTCTTAACCGGGTTCTGTGCAAGGGACGGTGTTGGTTCCTGTTCAGTATCTTGAGGATCTGGATTTGTGGTACTCATAAGTCATTTTTTTGATGAAAACCCCTCAAAACTCTAACAGATCTTGGGGCAGGGCTCTTACCTTCAGGTGGTGGAGTACCGAACCACTCCCCTCTCTCTGAAGTCACTGACTTCTCAGTAGCCCTCTTTCTCCCTAAGGTAATGGCTCAAGGATGGCTCCGTTTGCCTGTAAATAGTCTGCCACAGATGCCGCTAGTCCTTCATTGTCTCCCCAGCGCAAACCCTTAACCTGTGCGCCACTCAGACTGACTTGGCTGAGATTTGCGCCCCGCAGGTCTGCCTGCCGCAGGTCTGCTCCACTGAGGTTGGCTAGGGCTAAGCTGGCCCGGTGCAAGTTGGCTCCGCGTAGATCCGCATTACTCAGTAGGGCTCCGCTGAGATCGGCCCCACTCAACCGGGCATAGCTCAGGGTTGCCTCCGTCAGATCGGCATCGCTCAAGTCGGCTCCCCGCAGGTTCGATCGTCTGAGGTTGGCATTACTGAGATCCTGATTACGCAGATCCCCCGCCATTAGGCTAATGCCCACGAGATCTGTGCTGAGATTGAGCTGTGCGGCTTGGAGTAAGGTGGGCAAGTCGGGGGCACATTGACTGAGGGTGGCGATCGTTTCCAGCAGCGCTTGGGAATTGAGGGTGCCAGAACGTCCTGAATGATCCAGTTCCAAGGCTCCGGCTTTATCTCCCCAGTAGCAGAGGGGATTGGGTAAAACTCTCATGATTTCCCGCAGGACAACCCGCTCTAAAACGCCGTGGCTATTGGGGGAAATATCGTGGTGCCAAAGCCCACTGGCTTCGAGAATGCGCAGATCGGCAACGGTAATGCTTCCCGTTAAGGCAAAGCCCGTTTGCTGGGAGTCAATTTCCGCTACCCCGATCGCTCCGGGTAGGGATCCCTGAAAGCCTTCGATCGCTAGACTGATGGCGGATCCAGATTGCTCCGTTAAAAAACGTTGGCAGTCTGGCCACTGCTTCCCAATCGATTGATCGATCGCCTTTAAGAGGGGATTTCCTGCGATCGTCACCGGTGCCAGCGTATCGAATTGCAAGGTTAACTGTAAACCGGTTAAACCCACCCGAACGATCGTCCCTGGGGACACTTCAAAGGGATCGATACCGCATTTCAGGGTCAGAGTGAGACGATCGGGCGAAGCCGAATCGGCTTGCAACGAGAGCAAGTTGGCATGGGGGTTTTGGGCAAGCATGACTTCAGGATGATCTGTCAAAGGAAGGCTGGTAACTTAAAGGTTATCAACGGACGGGATCGAGTGGTACCTGGCGGTACTCTCTATCGCTCATTTTGAGATGAATGTTTGAGGTGAATGACCTATCGACTGGTGCGCAGGCTATCAACTTTACGGACAAAGAGATCCGTTAAGAAGGTGATAATCCGACGTGGCCGAGTTTTAATATTTACACTAACCGACATCCCCGATTGTAACTGAGTGGGATTGCCATTAATGACAATTTGCTGCTGATCCAGAGCAATCTCAGCGGGATACCGGAAATATTGGTAAATTTCATCCGGCTCTAAAGCATCAGGGCTGATCCGGATCAATTCCCCTTTGACATCCCCAAATTCACTATAGGGGAAGGAATCAATCCGAACATCCACATCCTGACCCACACTGACAAAACCAATATCTCGGTTGGTAATAAAGACCCGAGCCACTAGCTTGCCATCATCGGGCACAATTTTCAAAATCGGTTCACTGGTATTGGCCACAAAGCCTGGCCCCGTGGGCTGTAAATCAAAAATCTTGCCACTCACTGGAGCGGTCAATACTTGATATTGAAGGGTCTGCTCCGTTTGGCTCAACTGACTGCGAATTTCGTCGATCTGTTTCTGATTTTCAACAATCAATTTATTGAGTTGACTATTGATTTCTGAAATCCGCTTATCATTGTCAGCAATGCGTTGATAGAGATCATCATTGGAAACGGCGATCGTATTTTGTAACTGTTCCTTTGCCTGTTGAATATCGAGCAATAACCGCTGTTCTTCTTCCAGTAAACGATCGATTTCTGACTCTAGGGTTTGCACTTCCTGTTGTTGCCTTAAGAATTGAACCCGTGCTAAGCCTCCCTCTTCCATCAACGGCGTAATATCATCCAAAATGGCTTGGTTCGTGGCGAGGTTATTGCGATTGCTTTCAAGTTGTACTTGAACTTGACTCAACTGCCGTTCTAATTGTTGAACCTCTAATTCCGCTGCTGCAACCCGTGAATTTTTCTCCGCTTTGGCTGCCCGTTAACGTGGCAATTGGGCTGCATCTAAACCCACACTACTCGACCCTAGTTGGGCACGAAAATATTCATTTTCAGCAACCAGTGCCGCACGATTTTCGGTTAAATAAAACAATTCATCCGGTACACCACTAGGCACCGTATAGGCTCGGGAAACCGTACCCGCGTTGTTCATTTGGCTACGATAAAAAGCAGTTTCTGCCTCTAGGCTGGCCAAAATCTGTCGGAGCGAATCATCTTGGGCTTGGGAGGTGGTTTGATCAAAGCGAATCAGTTCTTGCCCCACTTGGACGGTTTCCCCTTCCTCCACTTTTAGCTCAGAAACCACCCCCGCAACGGGAGCTTGAACTTCTTTAACCGCTGCTTTCGGTTCTAACTTGCCCTGGGCCGGAATCGCTTCTTCCACTTTGGCAATGCAAGCCCAGGCAATGGTAAAAGAGCTAATCCCCACGATCGCCCAGACGACAAAGCGGGAAGCCCAGGGAGATTGCCGCAAAATGACCGGCTGCTCAAACGCGAGGGGAGCCGGTTGATAGACCGCCATGCGATTCTCGGCTTGACCAGGGGTTTGGGTGACCAGGGCACCCCCGCTGCTGCCATTACCATTGCCGTTGGATCCGGAGGATTGAGTCATGAGTTTAAGAAAGGGTCAACATCAAAAGCCAAGCAGTTCGCCAGAGGCATTATAAACCCATTTGTTGGCATGGCCAGATGGGCTAAATATTATGAATTGTTTAATGGCCTAGGGTAGCAGAAGCGATCGTGCTGAAATCTGTAGCAATTCTGGAAACCCGGAGGAACCCGCTTGAACGTGCCTCAGCGGGTGCGAGGGGCAGGGCTGGAGAATGTTAAGCTTTTTTCACGTTCAGGGGAAAGCCTGGCTGTGAGATAATGAAAGGGTGAGGATTTCCAGGAGGTCTACCCATTCACCGGGGATCTCTTCCTTACTTGGACCTTGAAAATTTCCAAACGGGGTTCCTCTGTCTACGCACTATATCTATGCCGTAATAGAGGATGGATCGGCGGCAAAGCTGTCCGGCCCCTAGTGATCCGTTACTTCAGGTGTCCTACTCTTTTTTACTCTTTAGGTTTTATTCAACTCTCCATGAGCTATACCGTTGAAATTCAGCATCAAGGCAAAACCCATACCCTTCAAGTCCCCGAAGATCAGACGATTTTAGCGGTTGCCCAAGCCGCAGGGATTGACCTTCCGAGTTCCTGCAATGCGGGGGTCTGTACCACCTGTGCGGCCCAAGTCTTAGAAGGGAAGGTGGATCAAAGTGAAGGCATGGGAGTGAGCCCAGATTTACAAGCTCAAGGTTATGTGTTGCTGTGTGTTGCCTATCCTCGATCGAACCTGAAAATTGAAACGGGGAAAGAGGATACGGTCTATCAGTTACAATTTGGACAGACTTAACATGAGTTGTAGGTCTTGGGTTTGAGTTCAGTTGTAATCCCGGATAGGAGATGGTCTTGGGAGATGTTCACGTCAAAACTCAAAACTTTATGCCATGAGGAAAGGTTATGACTCCCTCCACTCAGTCAGCCTCTATTCAGTCCAATTTAGTGACGTTGGAACTTCCCCTTGAAGATTCCCCTCGTCAAATGGAGGAGACGATCCGTATTGCCCTTGCGCAATGGGGAGATCCCCTCCGCTGGGCCGTAATGGCGGTTGATGTTGCTAATCAAATTGTGCGGGTAGAAGCGATCGTGACGCAACAATTAGTCCATGATACTTGCCCATGACATCTGCCCATGAGCCATTCTCCCTGTGCCCGTCTCTATACCGTTGCGTTGCTCATTCCAACGGGCATTGGCTGTGCTATTGGTGGATATGCGGGGGATGCCCTGCCCCTAGCTCGGGTGATCAGTCGGGCGGTGGATTGTTTAATTACCCACCCTAATGTGTTGAATGGGGCCCAGTTGTATTGGCCCTTAGATAATGCCCTTTATGTAGAAGGATATGCCCTCGATCGTTTTGCGGCGGGTGTGTGGGGCTTAACCCCCGTCGGGACGAATCGGGTGGGGCTCATTTTAGATGCCGGCATTGAACCGGATTTACGACTGCGACAAATTCAGGCGGCGGAAGCGGTGCGGGCCACCCTAGGGCTGACCCTAGCTGGCTATACCGTTACCGATCGTCCCCTGAATGTTTCGCTCCAACAATCAGATACGGGGGCCAGTTGGGGCCAGGTGGAGCACCTAGACAGTCTCCTGCGGGCCGCCCAGGTTTTATTAAGCCGAGGTCAGGCGGAAGCGATCGCCGTAGTGGCGCGGTTTCCCGATGATCCCGACAGTGAGGCACTCCAAGCCTATCGACAGGGTCAGGGGGTGGATGGTTTGGCCGGAGCAGAAGCGGTCATCAGCCATGCGATCGTTCGAGAATTTCAGGTGCCCTGTGCCCATGCTCCCGCACTCCAGCCCTTACCCTTAGATCCCACAATCTCCCCCCGATCGGCAGCGGAAGAATTGGGCTATACCTTTTTGCCCTGTGTCTTGGTGGGGCTCAGTCGGGCTCCCCAGTATCAATCCCTAGACAAGCCGGGAAGTTATAACAGCATTACTAGCGAAGATGTGAATCTAGTCATTACCCCTGCCTCCGCCTGTGGGGGAGCAGCGGTGCTCCATTGGGCAGCCCAGGGCAAAACCATTCTCGCAGTGGCGGAAAATACCACGACCCTTTCCGTCTTTCCCGAATTGTTGGGCATTCAGGCCATTCCGGTGCAGTCTTACCTAGAAGCGGTGGGGTATATCCTCAGTCAGCGGGCAGGGGTAGATCCCCAACTGTTGCGATCGTCTTTTCCCCCATTGGGTGAGATTTATTGAATAAAAACGGCTACCAACTTAAGGCGGAAGAGTGGGG
>JBMTZC010000242.1:0-6679 GCA_049455215.1 Prochlorotrichaceae cyanobacterium | reverse complement strand
GTCGTGCCATGGTTGCGGTTAATGCAGAATTGACCCTGCTCTACTGGCACATTGGGCAACGTATTCGGACGGAAGTATTAAAAGAGCAACGAGCCGAATATGGTAAGCAGATCATCGCAACCCTTTCCCAGCAACTAACTCAGACTTATGGCAGGGGCTGGAGCGAAAAACAGTTGCGTCATTGTCGGCACTTTGCCGAAACCTTCCCTAACCCGGAAATTGTCTCTGCACTGCGGAGACAATTAACATGGACTCATCTCAAAGCCGTAATGTATCTTGATGATCCTCTGAAACGGGACTTCTACATCGAGCTTTGCCAAATAGAGGGCTGGTCATCTCGCCAACTGCAGGAACGCATCAACTCTATGCTCTACGAGCGAACGGCCCTATCCCGCAAACCAGAAGAAGTAATTCGCCACGACCTTGACCAGCTTCGCCAGGCGCAACCCCTCTCTCCCGATTTTTTGCTGAAGGATCCCTATGTGCTGGATTTTCTGGACTTAAGCGATCGTTATCTGGAAAAAGATCTCGAAGATGCAATCCTGCGAGAGATGGAGAAATTCTTGCTAGAGCTAGGAGCGGGCTTTACCTTTGTTGCCCGTCAGAAACGCATGCACATCGATAATGATGATTTTTACATTGACCTGCTCTTTTATAATCGCAAACTCAAACGCCTGGTCGCTGTTGATCTGAAACTGGGGAGCTTTAAGGCTGAATACAAGAGCCAGATGGAACTGTACCTGCGCTGGCTACAAAAATATGATCAGGAGCCGGAGGAAAACCCAGCTTTGGGGATTATTCTCTGTGCCAGCAAAAAGCAAGAGCAAATTGAACTTCTGGAACTGGATAAGAGTGGGATCCATGTTGCAGAGTACCTGACGGTGCTACCTCCCAAGGAAATTCTGCAAAACAAGTTACAGGAAGCGATCGCTACGGCACGACGGCGATTACAAAAAGGATTGTTAAAGGACTCTGCGGAACCTTAGAATCTACATTCCGCAGAAAGTGGCCAAATATCCAGATCTAATCTAGGTCAGGTCGGGATGTTTAACCTGCAACTGTTTGAGAACTGTCTTAATATCCTGGGTACGGCTTTTGTGGGCCACCAAGGTGGCGTTACCCGCTCGAACAATGACCACATCCTCTAAGCCTAGAGTGACGATCGCTTCTCCCGCACGATCGTTGTAAACCACGCAGCCCGTACTGTCTAAGGTTTCGTGACTGCCGATGGCAACGTTGCCCTGCTCATCTGGTTCCAGGAGTCGGGCCAAAGCATTCCAATCGCCGAGATCATCCCAGCCAAAATGGACGGGTAACACACAAGCCCGCTGGGTTTTTTCCATCAGGGCATAATCAATACTAATTTTGGCGAGGGAAGGATAGGCGGCCACGCCCGATTCAGTCAGGGGATTAATGACCTCTGGGGCATGGGTTTTCAACTCCTGCAACCCAACACCGGATTGGAAAATAAAAATACCGCCATTCCAGCTAAAGCGACCACTAGAAACAAAGTCCTGAGCCGTCGCTAAATCTGGTTTTTCGGTGAAGCGGGCTACTTTGTAGGCGGGTTGCTCTGCAAAGGTGCCTACGGGTTCCCCCTGTTCAATATAGCCATAGCCCGTTGCCGGATAAGCGGGCTGAATGCCTAAGGTAACGATCGCTCCCTGTTCCTGGGCTAAGGCCACGCCGGCTTTTAAGGTTTGCTCAAATTGAGGACGATCGTCAATCCAATGATCGGCAGGAAAAAAGCCCACCACCGCCGACTCACCATAGCGTTTTGCCACTTCTAGGGTTGCCCAGGCTACTGCTGGAGCGGTGTCTCGTCCTTCTGGTTCCACCAATAAATTGGCTTCCGGGAGGTGAGGTAACTGCTGCCGTACCCCGTCTGCCAAGTGAGAAGCCGTAATAATCCAGAGGTTTTCCCACCCCTGAGCGATCGACAGTAGGCGATCCGCCGTCCCCTGTAGCAAACTGACCCCACTCCCGTCCAGGCTCAAAAATTGCTTCGGATGCTCACGACGGCTGAGGGGCCAAAACCGCTCTCCTTTGCCACCAGCCAAAATAATCGGGATTAAAACAGGGGTCATAGCGTTTGAGGATAGGAGTGGGGGCTAGGTAATAGGGATTAGGGGGTAGAAAGTCACATTCTGATTAACATTTTGGGAAAATAGGGTCTTAACCCAAAACTTGAGGAATATCTCGTAAAGTTTGCTCCGCTTCTTCTGGATCCAGAACACTAATGGCAAACCCCGTGTGGACGATTACATAATCCCCGACCTGAGCCTCAGGTACATAGGCTAGATTAACGGTTTTTAAGACACCTTCAAAGCTAACTTTTCCCACACGAAAGAGATCGAGATCATCCGGGGAAGCGAGGGATGTCCCTGGGGTAATGGTAACAATCTTGCCGGGCACAGCTAAACACATAGGACGAAAGCCAAAACTGAGGGGCGTTTCAATCATACGGCCCCCTCACAAGCGGCTGAGGGGGAGTAAAAACAATCTAATCCTGAATAGACCGTACTTTTAGGCTCTGTTGGCTAGCGCCTGCCGGTTCCCAAAAGATTAAGAGATCTTAAGATTCATCCCAATTCATGCAGCAATCTTAAAATGGGGTGTGGGGTGTGAACCCTCCGGGCGCATATTACGAAGGGCTGTCATCATTTAGCGCTGAAGTGTTTATACGGCAGTCGTTTCAGCCCCTAGTTATGTTTGCTGGAGCGGTAACCTTGATGTCGCAAGGCTTCTAGACCTAATTAATGACGCGCCCTAGAGACCTACGCCAGTTTAGGTACTCTAGACTTGACCAGTCTAGGTTTCGCGACAGACCTGGTCTTAAAAACAACGTTAGACTTAGAACTCTTAACCAACCAAGTAGAACACTGATCCATCATGTCTCAACTTGACCCTCCGTCTCAGCCTTCCACTCATTCCGATCGGCCTAAGCCCTTAGGGGAGTACTTAATCGAAGCAAAATTGTTAACCCCTGCCCATATCGAAGTGGCGCTTTATGATCAACAGGAGCGTGGTTATCGCTTAGGGGATATTTTGGCTATGAGGGGATGGGTTAAGGAGGAAATTATTGAATGGGTTGTTCAAAATAAACTATTGCCAGAGCGTCAAGTTCAGGAAGAAGATTTTGATACGCTGCTGATCAGTTTGAAGGAAGTGTTAGAGCAACAAGAAGGACAAAAAGAGTCAGAGGTCTCCCAAGTCGCTGAAAGTTTAGAAGTTGTAAACGAAGCGGAAGAGGCAAAGCCCGCTAATGTCCCCGAACCTTGGCAGGCGATACCGCCGCCGCCCCCGCGACACAGATCTAGTGTGCCCAAAGTCAATCCAAGTTTTTTGGAGGTGGCTGAGCGCGAGACATTGATTATTGAGGGCGATTAGGCGCGGCAAAAACAAAGGTGAGGTGAATGGTTTGATCCGTCGGATCAAAGTCAATCCGCCGGATAAATTCCCGGAAAAAGAAGCGCCGCTCACTTTCGGAAAGATCCTGCCAAAATTGGGGAATGGCAACCGCTTGCACGAGTTCCTGGAGGTTAACGGGTGGTAGTTGTTCCAATTGCGATCGGAATTGGGCAATTTCCTGCCGCAGGGTTCGGGTTCTCAGTTGAGCGCTAGCATCATCTAAAATGCCTTGGTGGTGGAGTTCTGCAACTTTGGCCAAGATGTCCTCATGGGTTGCGATCGCTTCCTCTAAAGATTGTTGGGGATTAGAGGTCAAGGGTCTCAGTTGAGCAACGGCGGGAGGGAGAGTACGGCAAATTTCTTGGATCACTGTCTCTAAAAAGCGATCGTAGCGGAGTGCAGAACAACCGGAGGTCTGTTCGGATTTTTGGGCACAGTCCCTGGGACGCAGGTACAGGTATTCTTCTCCCTTCCCTTTTTGGGTCACTTGGGTGACGATCGTTTTGGAGCCACAGGTTTTACAGAAAACCAGTCCTGCCAGGGAGCGAGGGGTGCCGGCAGTGCGGGGGGGCAACCGACGATTACGGCGCAAAAGCCGATCGATTTGGGCCGCTTCTTCTCTGGAAATGAGGGGAGTATGGGTATCTCGCACCACTTCCCCTTCCTGGTAGCTGAGATCACCGCGATAAACGGGATGGGTCAGCCAACGTTGGGCCGTAGAGGTGGAAATTTTCTTGCCGTAGCGTTGACTAATGTGTCGCACCGCCCCCCGCAGAGAGCCATACAATAAAAAGTGTTCAAAAAAGTCCTTCACGATCGCCGCCGCGGCTCGATCGATGGTGTAGCGCTCTTTGCCTCGCTTGTAGCCATAGGGAGCCCGTCCCGGAGGGGGCAACGCTTTGAGGCGGTTGCGGGCGTGACCTTCTTTGATTTTTGAGTTTTCCATGGCCAGCGATCGTATCCAATCCAGGCGTACCCTAGCAAAAATCCTAGGCTAGGGATCGTAACATCGTTTGTAATTTTAACTTCACCTCCGCAATTTCCCGCTGCGGCACCGATCCCTGGACAATGCCAGCCCCCGCCATCAATCGCGCCCGATCGTGGTAGAGAATGGCAGACCGAATACCCACCACAAACTCACAATTTCCGGAACCATCAATCCAGCCGAGGGGAGCCGCATACAAAGAGCGATCGTAGGGTTCATACTGACGAATGTAGTTACAGGCTAAAGCACGGGGAACCCCTGCCACCGCTGGGGTAGGATGAAGTTGAGCTAACACTTCTAATGGGTGCAACCAGGGAGTCAACGCGGCGGTAATGCCGGTATGCAGGTGCTGAATGTGAGAAAGTTGGCGCACCTTCGGTAAGCCGGAGCGCTGGGGAGAAATGCCCAAGGCTTGCAGTTGATCGATAATAAAGTCCACCACCAACTGATGTTCGTGACGCTCCTTAGGGTTGGCTAATAACCGCTGGGCAAATCCTTGAGATTCTTGGGATGTGGAGCCTCGGGGGGCAGAACCCGCTAAGGCTTCCGTTTGGAGTTGCCTTTGGGTGAGGCGCAGGAGTCGTTCTGGACTGGCCCCCATAAAATGAGCCCCTTGGGGGGTTCCCCAGCAAAATAGATAACAGTCCGGATAGTAATACCGCAAGTTATGCAGAGACTGACGCACCTGAAAGGGCTTTTTCGCTTGCACTTCTAGATTGTGGGCCAGCACCACTTTTTGTAAGGCTCCCCCCTGCATGGCCTTCAGCACAGCTTCAACCCCCTCCCCAAAGCGATCGAGATGGATAGCGGGCGGACTCAAGGGGGAGAAACAGGGGGAGGGAAGGGGAAAGCTTGTGGATCCTTGGGGTAGCAAAGCTTTCAGTTGTTGAAACAGATCCCAGGCCGATCGCACCTCCTGCTCTAGGGCGTTGCCGGGTTCAAACCGAGCAGGCGCGGACAACTGACAATGGATCCACAGTTCACAGCGATCGGGCCAGCGACAGATTTGCCACCGGGGCAACCAGATCCATCCCGGCGCAAACGGTTTGGCAAAGAGCGCCGAGGTTTCCTGCCCCGGGGGAGTGGGGTCAAAATCATCAAAAAAGGTAAAACTGGCTAGCCACTGGGGGGTAGAGTGCAGCGGGGCACCACTGGCGGATACCCTCAGCATCGATCGTTGCCAACGCTGTAATTCTCGTTGCCCCTGAGCAAAGCGTTCTGCTCCCCTCGTTTGAATATTCACCACCTGCCCCATCGCCAAACTACGTAGAGCGGGGTGGGGTTGCTCCCAATAGGCATAGGGGGCAGATGGAGTCGAAAGGACTTCCCAAAACGCCAAGAGATCAACCAGGGGGAATTCAAAGTGAATACTGAGCAATTCCGGTTCCTGAGGATGCTCAGCTAATGCGGCTTGGATGTGATGCAATAACACCTGAAACTGATGTATTTCGACTGGTGTCGGTGGGGGGAGCAAAGCGGTTCCCCGTTCCACTGTCTCCCCGTCAAACTGCCTCCCCTTGAAAGTCACCACCATAGTTTTTTATCGTTTTGCCATCAATTATCCCTATCAATGGCACGATTAAGGCAATTTTGGCCCCTCAAAGGTGTTACGTTTTACAACCAAGCTACCACGCTACCCCAGATCCCAAAGCCAATCCTCATCGATCGCTTCCTCCAGGGTAAAGGGCGGATCCATTGGCACAATCCCAGGCTCTAGCCCGCTGCGATCGAGGAAAGTCTTGCGTCCGTTTTGATATTCTTCAACAAATATTTCCGGGAGCGATCGTTTCAGACTGGGGCTAGCCTTGAGCTTTTTCTGGATCTGAATCCGAAAGTTGCGAATTTCCGCTGTCCAGCCCCGTAAGCACCGTTCCCGCTCGGTCTGCCAGTATTGCACCTTGAGCAAATGTTCACATAAGCGCATTAAATAGCTGGCTAAGGCGTGCCGATTGTTTTGCCCCAAGCTCTCCACTTCGTCAATCAAATTCACTAGGTCTAATGCCTCAAAGGCCTGGGAGCGTAACTGGTCTACCGTCCGATCGAGCCATTGCTGATAATCCTTTTCGTATAAATCCTCCTCATCAAAAGGAGTCGTGGCGATCGAAGTCGTTGTATTGTTCATCTCTTCTATCCCTGCAAACATCCTGCTCTCAACTTAGCCCCTATCACCCTACCAAACCCCCTTTGAATATATCCGCTCAATATACTCAGCCGCCGTGAGGCGTAGAGATTTACCCCCAGGACATTCCACCCAACCGATCGCCTTCTGGGGCTGTTCCCACA
>JBMTZC010000241.1:0-6703 GCA_049455215.1 Prochlorotrichaceae cyanobacterium | reverse complement strand
ACACTTGCCCACCCCATTACGCAAAACATCACCATTTTAAGCATTGAATTTTTCCTGTATTTTTCTTGACTACTATAGAGAAATATAAAGAGTAGCCTTCTAACCCCCATTGGGATTAGCTAAGGGGGCACCCCACTATGGCAATTGGTTTTTGTTCGCGTCCGTTTACAATGCTGAATTACTTCAGAGCAAGGGGGGCTCTAGTCTATCCTCTTAACAGACCATTGCCAAAACCGGGCTTAATTGCAAAGTTTAAACTACGGCAAACTGGAGTACATCATGAAAGTTATTATTGAAATCAGCAAGCGTGGTTCCGCAGTTCGGGCAGCACGACAACAGATAAAAGAATCAAATGCTGGAAAATCTGTAGATTTTAGACTTTCCTTTGAATCAGCAAAATCATTGTTTACAGAATTAAGTCCTTCTCGCCTCGACTTGTTAGATACTTTAAGTAAAATAGGTTTATGCAGTGTGATCGAACTCGCAACATCATCTCAGGAAAGTTATTCTAGCATTGAGAATGATGTCATTAGATTAGAAGAACTTGGACTCATTGAACGTACAGATGAAGGGAAAATTTCTGTTCCCTTTGAGTCTATTGAAATTTTCATGCCATTGGCAGCATAAAGCTATTTGGTGTTGATCGTCTGGAATAAGGCAATAAGAAACTCTTTCTGCTGTCGAAAATTTTTGTGCGATGGAAAGTGTAGGTTTACCGCAACAAGATTAAACGCTGGGGATCCAAGTGGATCGACCAGGGGAATGGCATACTTTCCAGAATTTTCCATTTTTCCCGAAAGACTTCAACTTGCAAATCGTAATCCTGGGGATCGCTGGAGGGATGGTGCAGTTTGAGGTAGAGGGTCACGCGATGGGGCGTTTCACTGGTCATGGTTAGCCAGCAGGGGAAGGTATTGACGGGAAGGTTGTCGGAATCCAGTAAGGCGGTGGGACAACAATCGATCGCGGTCTGGGTTTCTAAGGACTGCGGGACGGTTTCGGGATGCCAAAAAATGGGGGGGTGAGCGGAGGAGGATAGGGCCGTAGCGGGAGAGCTAAAGGGATCGTGGGGGAGAGCGGGATTGTGGGTAACGGAACTGAGGGTTTCTAAAAATTCAAGTTGGTGCGCCCGCATCCCCACATGGGTGATCTCGCTGGAGAGGGGCTGGGCAACCTCTAGGGTGCAGTTCCAGTCTAGGGCTTGGATACGGTGGGAGTCGATCGGGATGAGGCGGGAAATATTTTTACAGCCGGTTAGCCTGGCGGCGTGGACGGTTTTGGGGTTGGTTAATACGTCGGCTTTGCTGCCGAGAATGTTAATTTGTCCCTGTTCCATGAGGAGGATGTTTTGACAAAATCGGTAGGCTTCTTCAATGTTGTGGGTGATAAAAAAGGTGATGCCTTGAAACTGGGCCAAACGTAGCCGCAAGTCCCGCTCAATTTGGGAACGCAGGTGAGTATCGAGGGCAGAAAAAGGTTCATCGAGGAGGAGGACTTCCGGTTGGCTAGCGAGGGCCCGGGCCAGGGCAATCCGCTGTTGTTGGCCGCCCGATAACTGATGAGGATAGCGATCGTTAAAGCCTTCTAAATGGACGGCGGCTAGCTCTCGGTTGATGATGTCTTCTTTCTCCTGGGGGGAGATTCTTTTGGGCAGGCCAAAGGCGATATTTTCGGCAATGGAAAGGTGGGGAAAGAGGGCATAGTTTTGAAAAAGAATGCCAACGTGACGATCGCAACTGGGAATGTTAATGCCTTTTTCAGAGTCAAAAAGAACGCGACCATTGAGAATGATTCTGCCCGAATCGGGGGTTTCCGTTCCAGCAATACAGCGCAAAATTAAGCTTTTACCGGCCCCCGATGCTCCTAAGAGTCCTAGGGGTTGGCGATCGGTGGAGAAGGAGACGTTGAGGGTGAAGTTCGGTAGCGCTTTAACGATCGTGACGGAAAGATGGGCCGTGGAAGCCCGGTCTGACCAGGCAGTAGACCAACTAGAGTCAGGCAATACCGGGCTCGTCAGAGGCGTGATCGGATTCGCCCTAGTGCTTGGCGTAGGATGGCTCCACCAACGGCGGCGGAACAGGGGAAAGAGCCCCCTTTTCCGTTTTCCAGTCCGAGAGGAAGATCCGCTCTGCCCTTGGGGTAAAAACGATCGCCCCTGCAGAAGTGAGAGTCCCCCCAACGTCAAGATTAGAATGCATCCTGTCCAGATCATCGCTTCCCGGAAGTCTCCCGCTTCCACGGCAAAGTAAATCGCCATGGGAATGGTTTGGGTTTTGCCGGGAATGTTACCCGCGAGCATAAGGGTGGCTCCAAACTCCCCTAAGGCTCGGGCAAAGGCTAGGGTGGTTCCCGCCACTAGACTGGGTAAGGTGAGGGGCAGAACAATTTTCCAGAAGAGTTGCAGTTCGGAAGCCCCCAAGGTTCTGGCCGCCTGTTGTAAGTTGGTATCAATTTGGTCTAAGGCACCGCGCATGGTCTTATACATCAGGGGAAAACTGACGACAGTGGCGGTGAGTACGGCGGCATACCAGGTAAAGACAATATTCAAACCGAGGGGACTGAGGAGTTTGCCGAGGGGACTATTTTGGCTCAGGAGCAGCAACAGTAAAAAGCCGAGTACCGTAGGCGGTAACACTAACGGGGATAACAACACACTATCCAACAGCGATCGCCATCGTCCCTGGTAACGTTGCATCCCGTAGGCCGCACTAATGCCCAAGCAAACCGTGATCGCCGTTGCACAGGTGGCAATGCGTAAGGAAATCCAAAGGGGAGAGAAGTCAAGCATGGGATCCTCTAGTTGGATAAGGGCACAAACCCAAATTCAGCAAAAGTTTGTTGAGTGGTGTCCTCTTGCAGGAAGTCAATAAAGACCTGGGATGCCTCAGGGTGAGTACTGTTTTTAAGGATAGCGATCGGGTAGCGAATAGGTTGGTGTAAATCTTCAGGCACCGTGAGTAAAACCTTGACCTGATCGGCGAGGACTGCATCAGTGGCGTAGACGATGCCTAGTTCAGCGTTACCACTGGACACGGCAGACAACACATTGCGAACACTACTGCCAAAAACAAATTTAGCTTGAAGAGGCTCCAGTAAGTCCAGTTTCTCAAAAGCTTCCTGAGCATACTGTCCAGCAGGAACACTTCGGAACTCTCCCACGGCAAAATACTGAAAGGGAGTAGTGGCCAGTTCCGAGAGATCTTGAATGACTAAGGTGGAGGCTTGGGGCGCAATGAGCACTAAACTATTGGCAACTACATCCCGACGAGTTGCGGGCACAATCAGGTCTTTTGCCGCTAACGTATCCATTTGCGTAGCCGCAGCAGAGAAAAAGACATCTACGGGCGCACCTTGCTCAATTTGTCGTTGTAGGGAACCCGATGAACCAAAGTTATACTCGACTTGGATGTCCGGAGCAGCAGCTTGGAAGTCTGTGGCAATGGTTTCTAGGGCATCTTGCAGACTGGCTGCAGCAGAAACGGTAATGGTGGTGGTTGCAGTGGGGGCTGTGGTGGACTGGTTAGTATTATTTTCGAGGTTGTCCGTGGCGGGTGGCGGGGTCGCATTACAGCCGATCGTGCTTAACCCCGCTACAACACTGAGCAGGAGCAGCCAAAGAAAGCCAGGTTGTTGAGAAAAATGGCGAGGCATCATTGGGGAACGTGAACTAAGGGCAATGCGTTGAACATAACCCGAACGATCCTCAATTTAACAAAGGTGGTTCATTTTCCTTGTATTTAAAAGCACAATTAATAACTTCTTAGTAATAAAGTGGACCTCACTCCCCTGGAACTACTTTTTCTGTCGAGGACAATACCCCTCAAAATTAAGCCTCTGGAGCTTCCGGATATAAACCAAGTTGGCGAGATAACTCACGGGCGATAAAAATCAAAAACTTGGCACTTTCCGCATTGTTCTGATGGGCAAAATAGGTGGCGGTTTGCATTAAGACTTTTACAAAACCAGCATCTAATAACTCCGGTGAACGATCTAAAATCTCTGGCTCTTGTCCGTTGGGACATTGGAGTAACTGATCCACTAATGCAAGATACTGCTGCTGGCGTTGCTCATCTGGTTGTAGGGGCTCTTGTTGAGTTTCCGACTGGGGAGTGGTCATGGGGAGTAGGGGGTAGGGATTAGGGAAAGTTCTGCTAGTGCAGGGTATTAGGGCAGGTTTCTAGATCGTCCTGAACTGCTGTTTTTAAGCCAATCCAGGCATCAACGATCGTGGGGTTAAAGCCAACTTCATAGCGATCGTTAACCTGCATTAAAGGGCGGCGAATTAAGAGGGGATCTTGCAACATTAAAGTGAGGGCTGTTTCCGCATCTAATTCACTGGGTTTCACTTGACCGGATTTGATGGCGGGTGCAGTGGGATTAAACCATTCCGCCACGGGACGATCGCCAAAAAAGCGGCGTAGCTGTTCCCGTGTCCAGGGTTCGGTGAGTAGGTTATGGGCCTCAACATCATGACCGGCCGCTTGTAAAAGGGTTTTCTGTTTGGTGTTATTAATACAGCCCGGTTTTTCGTAAAAAGTGATCGTCGTCATGGGGAGTCATTTTGAGTTTTGAATTGGGTTTGTCCCGGTTCCCCTCCTGAGAGGAGCGAGGGGAGGGTTAACTCTAATTCCCCTCTTGGGAGGGGTTAGGGGTGGGTTGGCTCGGTTCCCCCTCCTGGGCCTCCTGGGAGGGGTTAGGGGTGGGTTTTAAAACCGCCTAGCGGTTTGGGTTTCTAGTTCAAATTGAAAACGAGACTTGGGTTGGGTATCCCCGTACAATTGAAAGCTAATACCATTCTCTTCCCCGATCGTTTCAGCTTGGTGAATAGCATCGGGATGAAAACTAATAATTTCCCCCGGTTCAAGGATATGTTCTCCCACTTGTTCAATTCGGAAGGATTCCTCTGGAGTATTTATTTTGCGCCAAAAGGTATGCTTCTCCTGTCCAGAAATCTGAAACACAACACCCCAGGTTCCATGGTTATGAATTGAAGATTTAATCCCTGGTTTAGTGGTGACATTTTGTATCGTCAAGGGATAACCAATTTCGTCATAAAGGGCAAAGACATGGGAGCCGGTGGGAATATCGGGTGAACCATGTTGCGTTCTAACCCAATAGGAATTAATGAGCAGTTGTCGTACTTTTCTCCGAATTTGAGGGAGATAGTCCCACTCTTCCAGTTCATTCGGTGCCTTAGCGATCGTGTCCAGGATTTCAGTGAGAAATTGATGGAGATAGTAGCGTTCCCGCAGCAAGTCCCAAGTGCGGGCAGCGGGGCGAGGTTGACAGGTGCCAGTTTCATCAACAAACCAATCTTGGGAATTCATGGGAGTACCTCGTTAGTCCTCGGGACTGAGAATATTGAGAATCACCCCAGCCCCAAATTCGTTACGTTCATCAACACTTTTGACATGGTTGGAGACTTCGATCGCGGCCTCATAGGCTCCCCAGCGAGCTAACATCACCCCCAGTGCGGTATAAGCACTTAAGTAAAGACGAATGGGGGGATCGTAGAATCGTTGCTGAAAAATCTCCTCCAGTTGCTCCCACTCATCGGGTAAAGCTTCCTGTACCTTAATCTGCTCCATGACTTGCAGGGCTAAACGGCGGGCCATAGAGTCGTTATTTTTATAAAAGAAGTACCGATAGGCACTGACTAAAACTTCTAGAGTGGCATCGGGGTGATCCAGTGCTTGCAGGATAAATTGCTCAGAACGCGCCGTATCTTCCCAGGCCAGTACCGCCGCCAAGAGCAGTTGCTTAATTTCCTCCGGCACCTGATACCAGGAGGGAATAATGGTTGCCGGACTGCTCGGGGCAAGATCAGTGAGGGCAATGGTTTGAGAATCGGGAGTGGAAGCGTTCATCGTTTTCGGGCCACAATGTGAAAAATATGCCAGTAGCGTTCTTCACCGAGGGGAGTAACACCGGGGTGTTCTTCTTCCTTAAACCATTCCAGGTCAAAGGCGGTGAGTAGATCTTGGACTTGGGCGTAGCGGTGGAAACATAAGTTGGGATATTTTCGCCAAGAATCCCGATCGCCATATAAGTGACAACTCAGTCGCCCCCCGACGTGCAGAGAGTCTACGATCGTTGCCCACAAGGTAGAAAATTGCTCTGCGGAGCAAAACGGCAAACAAAAACTAGCATTGACCAGATCCGTACTGTTGGGCGCTAAGGTCAGGGATTCAAACTTTTCGACCCTCGTCTGGAAAGCCGTGGGATCAACGTCTGGCCGCTGGAGTAAACGATCGATCGCTTCCGGTGACCCATCGATCGCCAGTACCTGCCACCCCCGCCGCAGAATTTCAACCGTATCTCGGCCATCCCCACACCCTAAGTCAACAGCAAACCGAGAAGAATTGATCTGACGGGTCTGCGAACTCGATTGAGACTCAGGAATAAGGTCAAAGCGATCGAGGGCAAACCGCAACGTGTCACGGGGTGGCCGGCCCTTTACTGCTTCGTAGTAAGCCATCCACTCCCGGTGTAGGAGGGGCTGAGGGGTTGAGTTCGGGGTATCAACTAGCGTTGTCATCGTAACCTCTGCGGGATACTGTACTGCTCCAATCCTCCTCTTGAGAAGGGTTAAGCTCAATTCCCCTCTTGGGAGGGGCTAGGGGTGGGTTGCTCACTTCCCCTCCTGGACTACCGTGTACACACATCTTGGATGAGAACCCAAAAGCTGATTTACCCCCCTTAA
>JBMTZC010000240.1:0-6752 GCA_049455215.1 Prochlorotrichaceae cyanobacterium | reverse complement strand
GGGGCATCAACTGGTTCACCCTGCGGTGCGGGAGGTGTTTCCGGATCTCGCGGCTGCGGTTGCTTAGGGCATAGCTATCTTGACTTGGGGGAGTACTTTACCCCTCAGGGAGAGTGCAAGGCTTTGCACTCTGCTCCTCCACTTTAGGTTAAGGTTGCAGGGGGGTGATCTTCCACACTTTTTTACCGATAGACCCGATGGGTACCTCGAAAACTCCAAAATTTTGATGCCTATTTCTAGGGGCTGTCATCATTTAGCGCTGAAGTGTTCATATGGCAATCGTTTCAGCCCCTAGTTATGTTTGCTGGAGCGGGCGCGGTAACCTTTATACCGCAAGGCTTCTAGAATTAATTGATGACGCGCCCTAGGTGCCAGGAATAGGGATGGTGATAGTTGGCAAAGCCGCCCACCACCATGAATCGAAGTGCCCCCGATCAATCTTGCGTTTTACTTGAGTTTTACAATGTTGTGGATTTGTGGTCATACTCGCAGTGGCAAAACGACTCGGTTAGTGCAGGAATTTTGTCAGTGGCTGGAGGTGACCCCAAATGCCCGATCCCAAACCACTCAAGCGATCGTCTTAGCCTCCACCAGTGATAACCAATTAGCGCTACGGGATGCGTTAGTCTCCGCCAGTCCTTATTCCTGTACCCCCTACACCGCCAGTCCCCTGGGTTTTATCCAGCGAGAAGTTTTTCTGTTTTGGCCCCTGCTGGCGCAGCACTTAAATCTCTCCGTATTGTTCCCCCTACGATTGCGATCGGAAACGGAACAGGAATTAGCGGTGCAGTTTTGGCAACGAAATATCGATCGGGATAATCCCAAGACGGCGTTGCCCCCCAAACGTCTAGAGCGATCGGTGCGTAATGAGTTAGATCTATTCTTCTTAGCCCTGTCCAGTGGCTTGTCCATAACGGAAGCATCCTGTCCAGAAGGCTCCCTTGCAGATAAGTCCAGTTTTGAAGCCCGGCTGCAAGACCACGCAGCGGAAGCGGAAGCTTTAGGTGTGAGTGAACTACGGGGCGAGACCTGGATCGCTTGGCGCAATTGGTGCCTAGAACGAGGCTTTCTCACCTACAGCATCATCACAGAACTGTTTTATCGCTGGTTATTGCCCGATCCTCAATACCAAACCCGCTTTCGCCAGAGATTTTCGGCTATTTTTGCCGATGATGTTGATGAATATCCAGGGGCGATGTTGGCGCTCTTTGAATACTGCCGAGAAATTGGTCTGCAGGGCATTTTTACGGAAAATCCTCGCGGGAGCGTCCGACTCGGGTTTGGAGCCGATCCCTGTGCCTTTTCCCCCTTCGCCGAAACTTGTCAAAGGGTCACCTTGCCCGATCCATCCCAGAGTTTGGCCACAGCCTCCGGCCCCCTATTTCTCCAACTTTTACAACCTCAGCCCCCGAGCCTAGGGTTCGAGTGGGATCTCCAGGAAACACTGTCTGACGTTAGCCCCATTCAGGTCTTGCAAACCACCCTGCGGGGAGAACTCCTGCGCCAGATTAGCAATCTCATTCACCAAGGCGTGCAACAGGGCCAAGTTCAACCCGCCGATATTGCTTTAATTACGCCGGGACTGGATAGCATTACCCGCTATAGTTTCCAGGAAATGCTGAGTAAACAGGGGATTGATCTCTTTCCTTTAGCGGAGCAACGTCCCCTCATTGAGGTTCCCCTGGTCGGGGCCCTGCTCACGCTGATGGCGTTGGTCTATGACGGTTTAGGCTACTTAGTCGATCGCGATCGGGTGGCGGAAATGCTCACGGTGTTAAGCGATCGTTCTTTCCAGGGAGAAGCCACCATCGATCCGGTGCGGGCTGGACTACTAGCGGATCAGTGTTATGTTCCCGATCCCCATCATCCCCAGTTACTGGATTATCATCACTGCCCCCGCTGGGATCGTCTCGGGGCGATCGTCACCCCACAGTACGATCGCATTCGCCACTGGATTAGCCAGCAGCGACAGGCCTTACAACAAACCCTCCTCGATCCGCCGCTCCTCCTCGATCGTGCCCTCAATACTTTTTTTACGGCTCAGCGTACCCTCAGCTATGCCCAACTAGCCGCTCTACGGGAACTGATGGAAACCGCCAGCCACTACTGGGAGGTGCAACAACGCCTGGGCATTGATCCTCAGAATCCTGACGAAACTCGCCACGCCCTGCAAACCTTTATCCAACTCCTACGCCAGGGAACGATCGCCGCCAACCCCTACCCCCTCAATCCGGCACAACCTCAGAACGCCGTGACCCTGACCACCGTTTTTCAATATCGCCTGAATCATTGTCGCCATCCCTGGCAGTTTTGGTTGGATGTCGGTTCTCCGCGTTGGTTGCTCAAATCTGGGGGATTGAGTGGGGCAGACTGGTTTCTTTCGAGAATACCGGAGTCCTTGCAGGGCGGTGAGCTATTATCTTTAGGGGAACTTCGCGTTGAGCGTAATCTCCTCGATTTACTGGGACGGCTAGAGGGCGCTCAGCCCCGCTTGTTTCTCTGCCATAGCGATTTATCCACCAGTGGTCAGGAACAAATTGGCCCCCTACTCCCCTTAGTCTATGCTGGGTTCCCATCCTGTTTATAGCACTGGGCAATATAGCCAATCCGATCGATAATGTCTGCCACATTACTAATGTGAAAGCGGCTTTTGTGAGCATCCAAGAGATGACCCTGAAGTTTCAAGAACGACCAGACCTCACCATCGGTAATAATGCCATAGATCCGATCTTGCTGAAACTGTTTTAACGTGGCATACATTTCCGCCAAACATTGCCCTAATCCTTCAGACAAATTACTTTTTTTGACCTCAACAACGGAAACAATGGGCGGAGAAAAATCAAGATTGTCGAGACTGAGGGCACAGTCATATTTGCCATTGAGGGCATGGGGTAAGTCTGAAGTCAGTTCGGTCTTAACCTCCACCACCGGTTCAAAAAAAATACCCAAATCATAGGTATCGCTAGCTTCCCATAAAATGTGAGAAACCAGCAAGCTACTTCGAGTAGCTTCATTATCTGCTGAAGATAGCGTAAGGCGAGACTCCATTTTCTCCACTACCCGCTGCAAACGATCGTAAGTTTGACCCGTGGACTGAAATGCTGGAAATAAATCCTGATCAATTTGAATTTGAATCTTAAAAATCCGCTTAAGTTGAGCAGTTGAATACTGTTTATAGTCTCCAAAGGACATAATAAAAAGGAGTGGGAGGATAAGGATTAAGTGTACAGACGGAAACAGAAAAGGCATGGTCACTGACCACACCTTTAAAAATATTTTGACAATGTAAGCGGTTATTTCATTTGAACGTTCAGACTGCTCAGCTTAACATCTCTAAATCATTCACAATTAAAAACAGCCTCAATCGTCCCGACCGCCCAACAAGCCAGCCCGCAGGGCAAAGTAGAATAATTGCAAAAGCGCAGACAAAGCAGCCGCCAGATAAGTCGCAGCCGCAGCAGTCAAGACATTGGTCACCCCGAGGGCTTCTTCGCCCGTCACAATACCATTACTGAGCAAAAGCTTCCGGGCCCGAAGACTGGCATCAATTTCCACGGGCAGGGTGATTAGGGTAAAGAGCACAAATCCGCCAAAGAGAAACACACCGATTTTAGCCAACCCCAAAGCGCCGATCGCTGCCCCAATCATGACAATCCACACGCCCAGTTGAGTCCCAATATTGGCAACGGGTACCAAAGTCTGCCGAAAGCCCATTAAGGCATAATTATCGGCATCCTGAATCGCATGACCGACCTCGTGAGCTGCAATGCCCGCCGCCGTTACCGATCGTCCTGAATACACCCCAGGACTTAAGCGGAGTACTTTTTGTGAAGGATCGTAGTGATCTGACAGTACTCCTCCCACTTGTTCAATACTGACATCCGTAATACCTCGGGCACGGAGAATCGCCTGGGCAATATCACGCCCCGTCATACCACCATGCAGTGGCACCTGATCCCACTTAGCGGTAGCGGTTTTAACCCAAAGCTGAGCCCCACCACTCAGCAGGAGACCAGCAACCATAATAATCATGTACAGCGGATCGAAATACATACGTTCCTCCAACTAGATAAAGCCTATCCCTAGGGCAAAATAGCAAACTCTAAATCGGTCAACCCTGGGCTAAAATGATGGACATAATCCAGGGCTGCTGTTAAGGAACACGGTTCCTCAGCCTCTATCATTTTAGAGACTTTCTTGGTGCGTTGACACTGCTTCATCAGGGCAGAATCCGAACATTGCCATGGGTGGGTATCCCTTCACCTTCAAACTTCTTACACCCTCATTACCCTATGAATGAAGAACTGGTTCTCCATATTCTGAATACAGCTTGTTATGGGTTAAACCTTCATTTCAGCATTATTCCCCAGTCCCCCTACCTTTATATTTTTTTCGATCGCTCTCCAGAAGCGGTTCTAAACTATCCCACCCTGACCGAAACCATTCGCCTGGCGGCAGCCAGTGCGGGTTTACCCCCAGAGTATGAATATTTGGCCCTTTATAGCCGTGTCCTAGGGGAAGCAGACCCAGACTGGGAAACAGCGATTTACTTGTATCAAGAAACCCAGCCCCAGGACATTTATGAACCCCAGGAGGAAGCAGCCCAGCCTGAGAATCAAGAGCTTCCTGAAGTTGCAGATGAGGTTGGCGCGGAGTTTGCGGATGATCTTGAACAAGCCAACGCAGCAGAGAATCCTGCCCTGCCAGACCTCGAACCCCCGTCCTCAGCGGAGGATGAGTTTGATAACATTACCGTGGATCCAACGATCGTTTTTGAAGACGATCTCCCCCTCAACGCCGAACCAGCCCTGACGGAGGAATCGGGGGAAAATACTATAGACACCATAAAAGACATAAATAGCGATATAGATAATGAAGAGATTGAGAGAGATAGAGAGAATGACGAGCCTGTAGAAACGATCGAATCTTTGCCCCTGCCTCCTCCTCCCCCCAGCCGTGCCGCTGCCAAAAAATCCGAATTAACTGCCCCCGTCGAGCCTGTCCCCCAGCCCAAGGAGGACGATATGGCTCAGTTTTACTTCAAAGCCAAGCCAAAGCCTAAAGCAGCCCCTCCTCCGGCGAAGGCAGAAGCAGAATCCACTCCACTCCCTGCCCCTGAGCCTCCAGTTGCGGTAGAACCTGTTCCTACTGCGCCTACTGCGATCGTTGCGGAAGCGGTGGATTTGTCTAGCTATTGCTTTATTCGCAACAAACTTATGCTCAGTTCCAGCATTAAACCGCCCTCCCCAGAAGTTGTTGAATTAATTGCTTCATTGCATAACTTCCCTGCTGCAGAACAGAATCAAATTGCAACCTTGCTCGACCAGCTTTATCGACAGCCCGAAAAGAATGATGAAAGTTCTGGAGAATCAGCTTTATACCAACCCAACGAGATCGATGTTCAAGCCTTAGCTACACCGATCCAAACCTGGTTTCAATCCGTCATGGCGTTAGAGCCAGAACCCTTCCGTAAATCTGCCATTTGGTTCAGCCGCTACTGCCATAACCCCCAAAAGACGATGGAAGAACTAGGGCTACCTCTCTGATATTCCTAAGACCTCATGCGGCGCTTATGAGGAGAGGCATACAACCGAAGGGCAAAACGGCTGACAAACCCTAGAAGATGACCTACGCAACCTATTCAGCGTAAACCTCAAAGCCAAAAACTCAAGGCTCAGTCCCCCCCCTGCCACCTGAAAAACTGTCCCCTATGGTAGCCAAAAAGAAAATCTAGCGCTATTCTTATTGCTGAGGGGTGAGACTTATGGTTTTATAGCCATGGTTCCATTAGCCCTAATGGTAATTCCTGTAATTTCAGGTGTGAGGATTTCTAATGTCTAATGTATTTTTACGCTCCTTGCTGGTTTCTCCAGCAGTTTTGGGTGTAGCGATTGCTAGCAGCGCTACCGCACAAGATGCTGACACCCTAGCTCAAATCAATGAATACGCGAACGAAGGCGCTGGTCTGAGCCAAGTTCGTTCCGTAAACCAACTCAGCGACGTTAAACCCACCGACTGGGCTTACCAAGCACTTCGCTCCCTCGTTGAACGCTATGGTTGTGTAGCTGGTTATCCCGATGGAACCTTCCGGGGCAACCGCGCTATGACCCGTTACGAAGCAGCCGCCTTAATCAACGCCTGCTTAGACACCGTTAACGAACTGATTGCTTCTGCCACCGCCGATCTCGCTACCCAAGAAGATCTGCTGGTTCTGCAACGTCTCCAAGAAGAATTCCAAGCTGAACTCGCTACCCTCCGTGGTCGGGTTGATGCTTTAGAAGCTCGTACCGCAGAACTGGAAGCCAACCAATTCTCCACCACCACCAAACTGACCGGGGAAGTCATTTTCTCCCTCCAAGATGAGTTTGGTACTCCTGATACTGCGGCTGACATCAATACCACCTTTGGCGGTCGGGTTCGTTTAGACTTGACCTCTAGCTTCACCGGCAGCGATAAATTGAGGGTTCGTCTGCAATCTAGAAACATTGCTAGCAGCAATACCTATGCTCCTGGTGCATTGGAGTTTTCTGGTAATAGTAATAACAATTTCCAATTAGACGACCTCTGGTACAGCTTCAAGCCTACCGAAAAATCTTTCGTGATGATTGGTACTAACGGTGTCGCTGGCGATACCTTTATGCCTACTACTGCATGGGAAGGTGGGTCATTCTTATCTGACTACTTCGATAGTCCTGCCTTCTACGAGCAAGATGCGGATGAAGCCGGTATTGGTGGTAACTACCAATTTAACA
>JBMTZC010000239.1:0-6755 GCA_049455215.1 Prochlorotrichaceae cyanobacterium | reverse complement strand
AATTCTTCAAATAATTGAGATAGACGGTTTTTGAGTTGAACCGTATAGCTTAAGTCCTCTTGTTCGGCCTTGGCGATTAAGTTCAGGGACATGACCTTGCCCAAAAATTCACAGGCCATTCGCACCTCATAGGGTAAATAGCGAGATTGATAATGGTGACAAGCAATTAATCCCCATAAGTCCTTTCCTTGCATCAAAGAAATAGACAAAGAAGCTTTTACTCCCATATTTTCTAGATATTCAACATGGCAGGGAGAGACACTTCTTAAGTTGCAATAACTGAGATCAAAAGGTTTTTTGGTCTCGGGATGATCCGGTAGAGGAATCCATTCTTGTTTGATGGTGGGGATCAGGCGGGTATAACTTAACTTAAAGAGTTGTCGAGCCGCCTTCGGTATATCAATTGCTGGGTAGCGTAGTCCATAGAAACTGTCTAAAAAATCTGCTTTATCTTCAGCAATTACATTTCCCGATCCATCACGATCAAAGCGATAGACCATAACGCGATCAAAGCCCGTCAGTTTACGAATATTTTTGACGATGACATTCGATAAATTTTGAAGATTTTCGCTAGATTGCATTTGATCAACAACCTTCTTAGTCATATTATAGAAGGTCATAAAATCATTATTATAACTTGGATCGATCGGCTCAAATTCAAGGAAAATAAAGCCTTGATGTTCATGAACGACCAAATTCATGTCTCGCTGCTGGATCTGGATCCGAATAGGGTTAATGGCAGCAAAATTATACTCTAGACAATCTTGAATTTTTTGCAGACACTCAGCCCCGATGATTGTTTCGATGGACTGATGATTCAATTCTGCAGGGGAATAGCCTAGAAAAGCCTCTGTATTCGCGCTGGATTGAATAATGGTAAAAGTTTTTGGATCGGCAATGAGTAAGGTGCCATGAGGTTGAATCGATCGAGGGGTATGAATAGGCTTCTGCATATAAGCCATTAACTGCGCGATGTCCTCTTCCGGCAGATTTAGGGACACATCTGTCAGTTCAGAATAGTTAAGATCGAGGTCAGAATCGTTAAACATAAATAAATCTACTTAAAAACCTTAGAAATAAAAAGCAACGGAACACTTCAAATCATTGTGGCGGGCGGCATTTTTGGCAAATATTTTTGGCAAATGAGATTACACACGATCCAAGCCCTAAAACTTGGTGTACCACAGTTATTGGTGTCACAGTATACCTTTAAAGGAGTGAATGCTATGCAGAGTAGGTGCCCCAGTGCCCCAGGAAACACCATGATGCTCCTATGACAAGCGCGAGAGGGCTGTTTGCACCGCCTGTTGTTGATCCCGGCGGGTGATCCATTTGTGATAGGTGCGGGTATGGATAGCGACGGAGTGTCCCATCATTTTGGCGGCTACGGTGTCCGGTAGACCGAGGTGAATGGTACGCACAGCCCAGGCGTGGCGGAGATCGTAGGGGGAAAAGGGAATTTGATAACGGCGAAATTGTCGGGTGACGCGCTGCCCGATCGCTTGGAGGGTGGTGGTGCTTAAATCTCGGTTTAAGTTGGGGAGTTGAGGGGTTCTTAAATCAAAGCGATCGACCCAATCCGGCAGAAAGGGCCACACTTCATGCTCACCGGTTTTCGTGGTGCTTAACACCTGTAGGGTTGCCTCCGCCTCTCCCTGGGTCAGGGCAGAAAAGTCGCTGAAAAAAACCTCATGGTTGCGTAGCCCATAGGTGGCCATCAGCCCGTAAACAAAGCGCCAATGAGGGTTAGGAATTCGATCGCTCCAGGCTAAAATCTCCTCATCACTAGGTAGCTGGCGGGTTTGTACCTTACCCCCGTGATAGCTTCCCGCTAATTCCTTGAGGGGTTGGGGTAAATCCAGTTGCAAAAAATCAGCAAAGGCCGAGAGGGCGGTGCAACAGAGTTGACGACTGCGAGACTCATAGTCGAAGCTCCGCAAGGTTTTATAGAGGGCTTCCACAAGGCTGAGGCTGGGGTTTTCCTGCAAAATCTTTCCCAACTTGCGGAGGTAGGGACGGTAGGCACTTTCCCAAGTCGTGCGGCTCGCGGCCCGTCGGGAAGATAAGGCTGATCCATGGGTCTTCGACGATCGCTGCGGTTGACTAAAGAAAAATTCCTCAAAGGCTTGGTATTGGTGTTCCCAGTGACTTAAGCCACTGCGGGGAATCTGGAGGTGAATTTGATAGCGTTGCCAATCAAAAGTGTGTTGAATTACCTGAGCCGCTACAATTTTTGCTTCCTGTTCCGCCTGCTTCAGCCCTTCGATCGTTGGGGGTAACTTGAGGGGAATGCGCTGCTGGTAGGGGCGGAGACGATCGCTACCGGGGCGGGGAGGCAGAACCCCTCTCAGGTTTAACCGCTGCCCCCGTTGTTCAATCTGCAAGCCCAGCCCCGCCAGTTTAAGGCGTGTATTCACCTGCACCAGTTGAGTCGGGAAATCGGGAGCACGTTTCGGCATAACACTGTCAGGAATGGATCAGGAATCGATCGCTTGTGGTGGGGACTTGGGCGAAATTTTGAATTTTTCGAGGTACCCCGCAGCCTCAAGGCTGACTTCTAGCATACTCAACTGGAGTACTGAGCGGGTCTTTGATAGACTGATTTCACCCTTACTCCTAGAGATCTATGCCTCCTCGCTGGCCCCGTAAACCCGATCGTGCCGATCCTGAATATCGTAAAGCAGACGATCGGATGACCTTTGCTTTCCATGTTGCCCTTTTTTCAGCGATGAACTCCGGCCTATGGTTTTTCCAGATTCTCAACCATCCTTGGGAAAATCTCGGGGTGGTCAGCATTGCCTGGGGCATCGCCCTCTTCAGTCATGGACTGTATGTTTTTCAAATTGCCAATTATTCTTCTAAACGATAACCCAATTGCTCTAACTGATAGCGGGATTGTCGCCACTTGGGTTGAACTTTGACAAAGAGTTCCAGGTAAATATGCCCTGCAATCAGTTTTTGCATTTGTAAACGGGCCGCAGACCCAATGCCCTTAAGCATCTGCCCCGACTTACCAATCAAAATGCCTTTTTGGGACTCCCGTTCCACATAGATGGTGGCTGCGACCCGGGTAATTTTTGGCGTTTCCTCAACAATATCAATGACGACTGCAACGGAATGGGGCACTTCATCTCGGGTATGGGTGAGAATCTGTTCCCGGATCAATTCCCCCATAATGAAGCGCTCCGGCTGATCCGTCACTAGGTCTGGCGGGTAGTAATAGGGACCAGGGTCTAGACCTGCTGCTAATAATTCCAGTAAGCGATCGGTGCCAGAACCACTGAGGGCAGAAAATTCAACGATGGGCCAGGCAGGATCTACGTTGGGCAAGAGGGCTTGATAACTGGCCAAGAGGTTAGCCTGAGCCTGGGGATCTTGTAGATCCACCTTATTTAATCCCAAGATTACGGGAGTTTGACTCTGGTGGAGCAACTGGGCAATAAACTGATCGCCTCGGCCCGCCGGTTGACTCCCATCCACCACAAACAACACTAAATCCACTAAAGCGATCGTCGATCGGGCATTTTTCACCAAAACTTCCCCCAGTTTGTGCTGGGGTTTATGAATGCCCGGCGTATCCACAAAAATATACTGAGCCTCTGAGGTGGTCAAAATTCCCCTAAGACGATTGCGGGTGGTTTGGGCAATGGGCGAGGTAATGGCAACCTTTTCGCCCACTAAGGCATTCATTAGCGTCGATTTACCGACATTGGGACGACCAATCAGCGCCACAAACCCCGATCGAAATCCTTCGGGAGGAGTTGGAATAACAGTAGTGAAATCATCGAAAGAGGTCGGTGGCATAGGTCTAATCAATCAAGAGGAAATGGTTTTGCCTCGGTGAGGCGATCGGAAGCCCGAGTTAGGGTTGGGCTGAATTCAGTTTTAATTCAGTTTTAGCGCCTGTTGCTGGTCTTGCAAAGCTTGAATAAACTGTTCCGGGTCGTGGGGCGTGAGGAGCAGATCATTGCCGGATTGCCGTTTGATCCAGACTAACCCATCGGAACAGGAGGTATAAAATTCCAGCATTCCTTTTTTGGAGGTTTGCAGCCAGCCAAATCCCCCCCATAATCCACCGGCCCCGATGCGCATGGCCCAGCCAAATTCCTGACGAAAGTTAGCCTCTGATAGGATCTCAGCTTCCCCTAGATCCGCTAACGGAAACGATCGCTGACGGGCTGGAAACCGAATGATCAATTGATCCGGGGTTAACAAAAATCGAGACGGCCGAAACCCCACCCAAACACTGCCATAAACCAGTAATAAGAAGAGCACCGTAACGATCGCGGTGACCTGGCTGGAGCCTTCTGTAAAAATAGCCCAGAGGACAAAAATAGCAGGCAAACACCACAACGCGATCGTGAGGCACAAAATCAAGGGTGACATGGGGGCTAACTTAAAACTGTAATTCATACCACTCTCCATCCAAGCGTTTCAATTTTATAGCACTTTGCAAGAAGGTTTAGGATAAGTGTTTTTCCCTATTCATCCTGAAATCTCCCCCAAGGTGGCAGCAACCAACCATTAAAAATCCCCCAATCAACGGAGATGATTGAGGGACTTAGGGATCCGATACAGTCTTTCAGAAACTTTAGTGATGAGCGATTACTTTAACCGA
Source organism: Prochlorotrichaceae cyanobacterium (assembly GCA_049455215.1). Classification (GTDB taxonomy): domain Bacteria; phylum Cyanobacteriota; class Cyanobacteriia; order Prochlorotrichales; family Prochlorotrichaceae; genus JBEAPM01. The sequence goes on along the minus strand of JBMTZC010000239.1, from coordinate 2,137 downwards.
GGGTTGCGGCTCATCCATCTTTCTTTACTTTGCACGGGAAGTCTTCGTTTGCCGTCTACGACGACGAGCGATCGCTTTACGCTTTTCTTTATCCTGTGGCGTTTCGTGATACTGATGCTTTTTATAGTCCGGGAAAATGCCGGCCCTAGACACCTGACGCTTAAAGCGTCGCAATGCAGATTCAATTCCTTCGTTTTCGCCAACAATGACCTGAGCCACTCGGTACCATCCTCCTTAAAGTTAAATTTATTTAGAAGGTACCTCGAAAAATCCAAACTTTGGTTCCTATTGCTACGCAGTCGTAGGGATGGGGGCGATCAGCAAAGCTGATCGCCCCCATTAATCGAGGTACTCTAGAGTAAGGTTTCTAGTATATCAGGTGAATCGGCAAACGAGAATATTCTAGTTGTCTAGATCTCTAGAGGGACCGGTCTGTCGGCCATCTTGAACCGTCTACTCGGCCGTTTAGACACCCTTGAGAAGTCCTTCCCTCAACCCGATCGTAGTCAATCCTGCTGTTAACCCAAAGTTTACATCCGGGTTAGGGCTGAAATTTTGGATAGTTTTTGCTCGTCAATGCCTTTTAACTCGTCTAATGACATCCATCCGCCTTTAATTAAATCGGCAAAAACAAAAATTAACATAGACGATCGATAATCGTATTTGCCATCCATTTCATGACGTTTAGCACTAAGAAAATCATGAAGTTGCCACAGATCGTCTGGACTAGCGATCGTTTGAGCAACTTGTTTAACCTGCTCTAAAATTCCGTGGAGTTCTCTGCGGTAGGCAGCATCAAAGGCGTGCCGCGCAATTTTCTCTTCTTGATCAGACCACTCTAAAGTAATTACAGCCATTACTAATATATAAAGATGTTATGAACAATTGGAAGTTAATCATCCAACTTGTGCAGACAACTATCCTAAAGGGGAATCCCGGATGCGCCTATCACGGGTATAACAAAAGCTTGTATAAGAGCTTGTATAAGAAAAACGGATGATTAAGTTTATTATTATAAAACAGATGACAATTCTCTGCTAGGCATTAGCGCAGAACTCGCTGAATTTATGGGCAAGATTTTCCATTTCCGCGCTTCAGGAAGTTGATACCAGGGTAACTGAGGATATTCATGATGTTCCCAGTGATAGCCAAAGTGGAAACAGAGCAGCAAAGATAGCCATTGTGGATAGTCCAAGCTGCGGGCATGATGGGGAAGAGGCGGTTCGCCACAAATTTCACGATGGGGCAAATAGGTACCGAAAATAAACAGTTGCAACGAACTGAAAATTAGGGGCAGAAAATAAAAGAGGGTGAGGTGAAAGAGACTTTGCCACATCCCCAGGAAATGTGTGGACAGGACAGTCAATATAGATACATTTAATAATATTTTTAGAATTTGCTTAAGGTGCAAATAATTTGCCAGGAAGTTCAGATACCAGCGGAAAATGTCTTTCTTTTTGCCTTGCAAATCGGGATCTTTGCCACTGCCAGGACTGCGATGATGCTGAACATGGTTACGGGAACACTGCTGATAATCTAAACCGGCATAGCACCAGAGGGCGATCGTTCCGAGGGTGTGATTTAAACGAGCATTGCTGGGCCACAGACTTTGATGCATTGCATCGTGGGCCAGGATAAAGAGGCCCGTTTGCAGGAAAGTCCGCACAGCGATCGTTATGATCAATTCGAGTTTAGTCAGGGCGGGGTCTGAGGTTAAGAGGAGCATCAGACTCCCCAGCCAGCCAGCCAAACAAATGATGGAAAATCCTAAACCTGCCCATGTTTTTCTCTGCTGCAGAGGTTTCACCGTTCCTAATCTAAGTTTCTCAGGGCCTAAGTATAAGCCGGAAGCGTTTTGGACTAGTACCACACGCCTCCGGCTCTGAATAACCCTCGTCCTAAAATTCCGCCCTCCCAAACGGGAGCGGGAGGTTCATTCATCTCCCTGCTGGTATCTACTGTGTACACATCAGTCTCATTGCAATCGCAAAACTTGAGTGGATCCCCCCTAGCCCCCCTTGAAAAAGGGGGGAACCGGAAGAAACGGCTCGCAAGTCCCCCTTACTAAGGGGATTTAGGGGGATCCAGCTAAATCGATCGGTTTGATCAAGATGTGCGTACACCGTAGCTGCTGGGA
>JBMTZC010000238.1:0-6789 GCA_049455215.1 Prochlorotrichaceae cyanobacterium | reverse complement strand
CCAAAGGCTTCATCGTCGATGGCCATTAACTTTTCAAAGATGCGGAGATCGGCTTCCAGGTCTTCGGTAACGGGCAGTAAGCACCCCAAAACGATCGCTCTCACCATAATCAACGGTTTGCGCCCTTTCCAGTAGGAGCCGAGGGCAGTAAGGGTTTGTCCGGCTCCCGCTTTGCGTTCTTTTTGGGCTTCCGCTGAAATTTTCTGGGCAGGGAACACCCGCTCGATTAGGGAGGGGGCATCTTGGAGGGACAGGGGCGTGAGGTTTGGCATGGTGTGGTTTTGTGGTTGTGGCCCCCTAAATCCCCCGATACCGGGGGACTTTTGAACCATCATAATGCTTATTCCAGTTCCCCCCTATTTGGGGGGCTAGGGGGGCTAGCAATGCTACGATACAAGGCTAGTTTGATAGTACGCCACATGGACAAGGATTCTGCAAGGATTCGAGGAACAACACCGGAAATTGAGGAGGCTGCCCGTAAACTAAGGCAAAATCTGACTCCGGCAGAGGAACGTTTGTGGAATGCTTTGCGAGGACGAAAGCTAAAGGGGTTAAGGTTTCGTTGTCAGCATCCTGTGGGGCGTTTTATTCTCGATTTTTATTGTCCCTCCTGTAAATTGGTTGTTGAAGTGGATGGTGGTATTCACGATCAACAGCAAGATTATGATAAGGCACGAAGCGATCGGTTAGAGGCTTTTGGTTATAAGGTTTTGCGGTTCACCAATGATGCCGTTATGAATGATTTGTCTAATGTTCTTTCTGAGATTGCAGAGGCTGTTGCTCTCGCTCGCTAAATCCCCTGATCATAGGTGACTTTTTCTCCCCCAAGCTTGGGGTCGGGGGGCTGTTCTTGTTTCCTAAATCCCCCGATACTGGGGGACTTCCAAATCATAATAATTCTAGTCCTTATGTCCGCTTTCCGGTTCCCCCCAATTTGCAGGGCTAGGGGGACTTAGCGATCGCTGTTTAGTTCCTAATCCCTTGATACCAGAGCTAGTTAGATTGCCCCTAAATCCCCCGATACCGGGGGACTTTGAACCACCATATTCTTATTCCGGTTCCCCCCAATTTGGGGGGTTAGGGGGGCTTCATCATCTATATCTTGGGAGCTGGGCTTAACGCTTCAAGGCGCTGTACCCACTGATTAAAAAAAGTACACTCCTTACGAATACAATCCAAACCTATGTCTAGAGCAATTAAGGAGCCATGAAGAATCTTATCGTATTGATTACAAATTCTGAGGATACGCTTTGATGGAGCAGTTTCAACCCCTTCATCAATGAGTTCAGGAGTTTCAAATTGCTGTCGAATTGTTTCCAACTGCTCTACGACTTGAGGGTGTTTAAACCAAGCTTGAAAAGCTTCGGGCTTACTAAACAGCAGCCCCTCAAATTCGTGAATTAACAGATTTACAATCAGATTAGGCTGGTTAATATCTTTCTCGATTGCTTCGATGATGTGAAGAACTTTCTCAAACACATCAGAACATGAAATATCCATACCTGGGGCATCTTTGGGGAATGCGTAAAAATCTGCTAACAAAGTAACCCAAGCAGTGGAATCTTGTTTGCATTGCAGTTCTAGCTGACGTTTAATTTTACCATAACTGCCTACTCCTCCCTTGCCCCTGCGACTTGTACTGAGCAACAGAGGGATGAGCCAAATATTAAGGCGCTGAAAATGCGCAGCTAAAACTTCACGAACAAAAGTTTCTTCTGTTTGGCCTTCACAAAACACGTAAACGCGAGTCATCGTGATGGTCGCCCCCCTAGAATGTTCTTCTGCCACAACTCTCCGAGAGAATAATCTTCCAGCCAGGTCTTCAGTTGCTCAGGTTCCAGGCGATGTAGTACCGTTGCGCCCTCAGAGCGATCGCTCACAATCACATCTTCTGGGTCAAACTCATTAAGGAGTTGGACGGATTGGGTAGAAACAATAATTTGTTTAGATTTTGAAAGCGATCGTAATAAACCTGCTAAAACCTGAATTGCGTAGGGATGGAGTCCTAATTCGGGTTCATCAATCAAGATCGTCTCAGGTTGCAACTCTTCAGGTTGTAATAAGATCGTTGCAAGACAGATAAAACGTAAGGTTCCATCGGAAAGCAGATGAGCCTTGAAGGGTATATCCGCCCCTATTTCCGTCCATTCCAACTCAATATTTTCTGGATTATCTATCTTTGGACGTAGAGTAAAATCTCCAAAAAAAGGAGCGACTAGACGAATTGTTTTAATAATTTTCTGGTAGGAATCCTTGTAATTTTCTTTAAGAAAATACAGAAAAGCAGCTAAGTTTTGAGCCTCACTGCGTAAATAAAGATTATCATTCAAAGCATGAACTTGCTTGACTTTAGCGCTGGCACTCGTATCATGAAAGTGATAGAAACGCCAGCTTTTCATAACAGGAACCGTATAATTATAGATCTCCGTTTGGCTTTTCTGCGTTTCAACTCGTGTTTCAAAACGACCTTGGCTATATAAATCCCAATCTCCTCGGACATTCCACCAAAAGTTTTCACTCACAAACACTAGACGATTATCCTGGGTTGGCTCTAGAGTAAATTTGTATCCATTATTGCCAAAATAAAGCTCTGCCCTGATCTGTTCCGTTTGTTTACGCCCAAAGTGTAACAATACATCTGGGCCGCCTTGCCGACTGACAAATAACTGTAAGGCACCCTCTAACATTTGTTGAATAAGCTGGAAAAAACTAATGAAGTTAGACTTGCCTGCACCATTGGGGCCAATCAAAACATTAAGTTCTTTCAGTTCTAAATCGCATTCTCGAATTGATTTGAATCCATGAAGAACCAAGCGAGAAAGATGATTTCGACTCATATTGCGCCTCTACTCTTGAAACAACGGTAAGGTTTCATAAATTTCTGTTTTCTCTTGTTTTCGAGGAGAACGTATTGGCTGCAAAATCGGTTGGGGCGAATCTCCCAGGGCATATTTCAAGGCCATACGCCACCCCCGTCCTTTATCATTCGGCGCACCCAGGGTCGTTGCAGTCATACCAAAGAGCCACCAACGTTCCTCCGGTCGCAGTGCCAACCAGTTACGTAGGGCAGTACCAATTTTTTCTTCCTCCAGGTCATCAATGGCCCAGGCCAAAACACAGAGTTCTTTTCCCAGTAAGCGATCGATCCGGTTGTCTCCGACTTTCCACTGCCCTGGTTTCAGGTTGTGGGCTTTCAGACGTTCGTTAAACATCCGCTTTACCGGGGTCGAAATTTCAGTCCAAACAGTACGGGGCAAGATGGCTCGATCCAGTATTTCGCTCTCATCCCCAAGGGTATGCATCCCTAAGTCTTCAATGATTTGTACAGGCTGGCGGTTCCCCCGTGGAATAACGACTACAAAGTGATGGGGAGCGGTGGTTAAGGGCACTCCAAAACCCTGAGTGGCATGGGCAATTTTTGTTTTTTTACTCTCGTTGGCCATGTTGTCTCGGTTTAGAACGGCTGTACGGGCCATATCACTGCTCCACGGTATCCGGGTTTAACGGAATCTTAGCCAGTTCCGCAAAGGCTTTTAGATCAAAGCCCGTACCAAATTCCGCTCCATCCCGAATGTTTAACTGTACCAAAGCGTCCGGTTCTTCCAGGCTATCCCGCAGGGATTGAATGACTCTTTCTAAAAGAGCAGGGGTGACGGAGCGATCGTTAAACCTGACCTGCACAGCCTGTTCCCCTTCTCCCACCGTTAGCACAACGCCATGGAAGTAAATGCCTTGGCGATCTTTAAAGTCAGTTAAGACCTTGTACACAACTTCCGTGCCATCTAAAACTGATCGGACTCGAATTTTGGCAGGTTTATCCTGGGGAAGGTCTAAGCGATCGCTCCCTCGTTTTGGAATCGTAAAGCTTACTGTTTCGATCGCTTCTCCTGCCTTTGCATAAACTTGCAACAAGGTTTGATCATCGGAAATTTCAATGGGATTGTCATAGATTTTGCCATCCCGTGGCGTGGTGGCATCTGTGGTGTAGCGTAGCTCAGCGATCGGTGTGACCTGTAGTTCTACTTCACGATAATCAGAACGATCATGCACTTGATGCCGGATTTTTAGCTTGGCAACCCAACGACTCGGCTCTCCCGTTTCATGTTCTCCGGTACTATCTACAGCTAAAAAATACAGGGTCGGTTCTGATGTCCGAAAGGCATCTAGGTCGCCTACCATGGGATCCGCATCACTAACGGAAACCGTGGGGCCATAATGAACGCGAGGATTTAGACCGGCATGGCGAGGAGTCAGGGTGAGAATAGTTTCTCCCGTTTGGGAATCGACACTCTGAACAACCACATTCACTGCTGTTTTCTCTTTTGGGAAAGGGCCTTTTTCCAGATAACCATCACTCCCCTCGCGCCATCGTCCCTGGGAAATCGCTTTAACCTTAAGCTGCTCCAAGCCATTCGATTTGGGGAGCCAGGGCCAGGCAGGATTACTTTTTGCCCGCATTAACACATCCCGCCAGGGGGTGCGGCGATCGTTCTGGGGCCAGAGGTCAAGCTCTGCCATTTGGAAATAGGGCAGCGGATCCTTCTCCGCATCTTTTGCAAGTTTATGGTCGCAGCGGGGACTTTCCAGCATCTTTTCGATCTGATTTTCCACGCTATCTTCTTTCGTCTGTCCAAATTTCAAACCATTTTCAATGGTGGCTGCCTGCAAACCGTCTTCCGTGGGATAAAACAAGCGGTTATAGGTTCCCTGTAAAGCCTGAATCAGTGCCCCCTCTGCCTCTTCTTTCGCATCATTGGCCTCTTCATAAAGCGAATCGCTAGAGGTCAAATCCTTCGTAATGTTTTGGATGGCGTATAACTCCCGCAACGCTTCTTCAACTCGGCTGGCCATGTGGGTATCATTACCGGATAAAACCAGCAGGTGATTCTTCTCCGTGAGGGATTGATAAAATCGCTGAATGGCCTCCGGCGGAACACTATTATCTGGTGGGACAACCACCAACACACGGTAAGCGTTCAGCTTAATTTCATCAATCTCCGGCATAACCAGCACTTCCTGATAAGCCCGCTTTGACTGAGCTTGGCATTCTCCCTCTAATCGGTTGCGTAATGCCTTTTCCACATGGGCTGGGTGCAGCCCCTGGGCTTCTCGCTGAATCCGTTTAGATAGATTTTCAGTATCTTTGAAGTAAAATAAACCCCCTTCAACATGAAGATACCATGCACTTTTTTTGCTGCGGAGTTGGTCAAAGGCTTGGGCAAATTCTTCAGGTTTGCGGTTTGGGGCAACTAAATATTCAATGATTTCTTCTCGACGTAAGCCCATGTGACCTTTCACCGCCAGGGACAGGGAAGCGGAAAGAATGAGACAGGCCACCTGGCTTGCGGCATCACTGTTTAGATTGGCATCAATTTCTTCTGCATGGGCACTGCCACTATCCGCAATGTCTTTCGTAATTGCAGGAAGGAGCGATCGGTTAATGTCTGTGACTTCGGTTCTGACCAGACTATCGTTCAGGTTCAAGTGTTGAGTACCAATGAGAAAGACATCATTCTGCTGACGCTTCCAGACCGATCGCACCACTCGTGCTGCAAATTGGAGCAATCCTCGCGTTTCCCGAAAGTCTGGATTATCTTTGAACAGTGCCACCAGATGCTTAAAAGAGGGATGGAACGGATAGGTGGCGCGAATTTCATCTGCAATTTGTTCCAGGCTACGGGCGGTCAGGTAGCCGCTGTCTTCCGCAACCCTGACTTGTTCGGCATAGGCTTCCGCAACTTCATCAATATCTTCCTCCGATGGGATCGAAAAGAATAAGCGTTTACGCAGGATGGAATAAATTTCGCTGCCCTCTAAGGACACAGGGGTAATTGTCTTGGCTTGTCGGGATGCTTCTTTTTGGACATCCGCAACTAACTTCCTGACTTCTTTAATCTGTTCCTGGTAACTATCCGCTAAGTTCGCCAGCACTACGCAACAACGCGGTAATTCGAGAGCTGCGGCAAATAAGTTTGATAGCGATCGGGTGAGGACATCGACCAAAGAACCTTTACCCACGGGAACTGTGCGGGCTTCGAGAAAGTAAGGGGGTAACTCATCAAACAGAATAAGGGTGGGTTCATCTCCGATGATTGCTTGCCAATGTTCTTTACCCGGTGCTTTTGGCCCATTTTGCCAAAAGGGGCGCATTGCATCTTCCGCTCCCAACTGTTTGGCAATTTCTCCCCAAAGGTACTCCTCTGGACTATTGCGACCATCAAACACAGCAACCCGTGCAGCTTCCCCTTCCAACCGGTCTAGCACGTCGGTTGGCAAGACATGAGAACGCTGGGCAGGATACTTTGCTAATAACCCCAGAGCGGTCATGAGGTGCGTTTTACCTCCCCCCATCGCCTGAGCTAATTCAAACAAGGCTTGATCGGTTTTGCCCGACAGTCTCAACAATCCTTCACGCAGCAGGTCTTCCATGCCTCGCGTCATGTAGCTTTTCTCAAAAAATGCTCGACCTTCATCCTCAGCATTAAGAGATTGTAAGAGACTTTCGACCCCTCCAGAAGCGCGGTAGTCGAGGGTTGATGGATGAATGGTGCAGGCGTCTCTGACGGTCTTCAACATAAGTGATTTCCCATAAACATAAGAGATTGGGGCAACCAACCTGCCCATAACGCAGAAGATGCTGCGAAGATTCTCGAATAGTCGTTCAACGTTACCGAATTTACTTTATTCTTTTCAATTCGTCAGAGTTTCACTTAGACACTTACGGTTCGCGTAAATTTTTTAAGACTATGACGAATTATCCAGAGTGAAGAGACTCTCTGGCAGCGCTAA
>JBMTZC010000237.1:0-6794 GCA_049455215.1 Prochlorotrichaceae cyanobacterium | reverse complement strand
AAAATAAGTGTCAACACCCTAAAAGAGCGTTATTCTTTCGCTATTTGGCGAAAACCAGATGGTCTCCATGGCGCTTAAAATTAAGCCATTATCTGGAAGATCTACAAATGTTGATGCGTCAGTTTCAGCAGATGATCAAGGCTAAAGTGAAGAAAGGGATAAAAAGAATGATTGAGTAAGCTGGGCCCTTCAATTAAGCGTGCCGGACGGCCTTGCCGCTTTAATCCCTATGACTATGGAAATTCTGGCGTATCACGGTTGGGGATTTACCGCCTCCTGTTGGCAGCATTATACCCATGCCTTATCCCCTGCAACCTGGAAAAGTTTCGATCGCGGTTACTTTGGCAATCCCCAAGACATTGGTTTTTCCACTGCATCTTTAGAATCGGGTCGGGTTGTTATTGCTCACTCCTACGGGCTACACTTTTGTCCTCTCTCGGTGTTAGCGAAGACCGAACTGTTGATTCTTCTCAACAGTTTTTTACGCTTTCATAGTTCCGAAACCCGTTTACAACAAAAATCCCAGCGCAAACTGGGCCGGATGATCCAAGCCTTTGCCCAAGATCCGCTGCAAACCTGGGCGAATTTCATGACACAAACCTTTCTTCCGGATTCCGTACCGCTCCCTTATACCTTGGGACAAGATTTGGAGTTTTCCAGCGATCGTTTGGCACGATCGCTTTTAGGCGCAGACTTAGAAGCCCTGAACCGTCTTACCCCCCCACCTGAGTGGATGGATTGCTTGGCTCAGATCCCCCAAATTTTGCTGGTGACGAGCCCAGCGGATCGGATTGTGACCGCACCCCTCCGAGCAACGCAATTCTCTCAGGGGGGAGTAGCAGAAATTTTGCTGTCTTCTGGCGGCCATGGAGCCCCCTTTGTGCAGACTGACTACTGTGTAACTAAAATTTCTGAAGCGATCGGGTCTTACGTTTCCCAAAAGCCATACAATGCTAGGGATTAATTCTGTCTAAGCTACTCCTCTGAGCAGCTTGGGGAACGGTTCTCCAACGCGCTGCTCCAGAAAGGGGCTATGACTATAAATTTCCCCTAGCGGGGGCTCTCTGTGTTTTTTACCTCCTGAACTCCTGATCTGACGTTATGAAAATTGCCCTGTTTACTGAAACGTTTTTACCGAAGGTGGATGGTATCGTGACCCGCCTCAAGCACACGGTAGAACATTTACAACGTCAGGGTGATCAGGTATTGGTGTTTTGCCCAGAAGGGGGGCTCACGGAATATAAAGGGGCCCGCATTGCTGGGGTGTCTGGTTTTCCCCTGCCCCTCTATCCAGAACTCAAAATGGCCCTGCCTCGTCCTTCTATTGGTGAGGAACTGGAGGTCTTTCAACCGGATCTGGTTCATGTGGTGAATCCTGCCGTTTTGGGTTTAGGTGGAATTTTCTTTGCCAAAGCCGCTAATATTCCCCTCGTGGCTTCCTATCACACCCATCTCCCGAAATACTTGGCTCACTATGGTCTAGGGATGCTAGAGGGGGTACTTTGGGAAATGCTCAAGATGGCTCATAACCAAGCCGTTTTGAATCTCTGTACCTCTACGGCAATGGTGGAAGAACTCAGTCACCATGGCATCGAAAATTGCGCCCTCTGGCAGCGGGGTGTGGATACGGAAAGTTTTCGACCGGACTTAGCCAGTCCAGAGATGCGAAACCGGTTAACCCAAGGTCATCCGGAAGATCCCCTCTTGGTCTATGTGGGACGCTTATCAGCAGAGAAAGGAATCGATCGCATTAAGCCCGTGTTAGAAGCCATTCCCAATGCTCGCCTCGCTTTAGTGGGAGATGGTCCCTACCGGGAGGAACTTGAAACCCTCTTTGCCGGCTTACCCGTCTACTTTGTGGGGTATCTCCAAGGGGAAGAATTAGGCGCAGCCTATGCCTCGGCGGATGCTTTTGTTTTCCCCTCTCTGACGGAAACCTTGGGATTGGTCGTGTTGGAAGCGATGGCGGCGGGTTGTCCGGTAATTGCGGCCAATGCGGGGGGGATCCCGGATATTGTTACGGATGGTGAAAATGGTTTTCTCTTTGAGCCGGAGAACGAACGGGGAGCGATCGAAGCCACCCAACGGCTGTTAGCCAACCAGCTTGAGCGGGAAAAAATTCGTCGTGCTGCCCGTCAGGAAGCTGAACGCTGGGGCTGGTCTGCAGCAACCCGCCAACTCCGGGATTATTACCAGACCATTTGTCCCGATCGTCTTGCCTCAGCGGCTTAGAATGATCTAATAGCCCGAAGCGATCGCTGCCCCCACCAGTAGCTCATGAATTCGTTGCGTTGCGGCAATAATCACGCCCCCTGAACGGCTGTGATTCTGGGTTTCTGTCATGGGCGGCAGGGGGTTGCCCCCTAAAGTGCTGACCCTAAACCCAGCCTCTTGGGCAATAAAGGCAACCGCCGCCACATCAATCAGTTTATTACTGGCTAAGGCAGAACCCTGCACGCCACCATCTAAGATCCCGGTATGGTTAAAGACCTGCACGGTTTTAGAGTAATCTGTTGCCAAATTAATCACTTTATAGTTAAGCGGTATATGATTGGCGATATCCGCCAATTGCGATCCCAGGTAAATCCGGGTGTCTTGAGATAAATTTTCCTGATTTAAGCGCAGGGGAGCCGCATCCCCAAGGGAGGACTGTCCGATCGTTGCCGATAATTGGCCTCGATAGGCTCCTTCACCGCGCACGGCATAATAGTAGGTCTGACTGGGGGGATTGATAATTAAAGCAGCGCAGTAATCTTGACGATCGACGACACTGAGCATAATGTGATAATTTTTATGCCCATCTAAGTAAAATTGAGTTCCGTCAATGGGATCTAACAAGACCAAATAGTTGTCGTCCTGAGGGATTTGCAGAGACTTAAAATATTTTGTATTGTAAGATTTTTCATATTCTTCACCGTAAAAATGAACACCTGGAAATGCGCCCAATAAGGCCACTTCCACCGCAGTCTGAATGGACAAGTCTGCATCAGAAAGGGCAGCCGCAAAGGTGCTACCCGCATCGGGTTTATCGGGCTGAGCGGCAATGCGAGGCTGAATTTCCCTAGCGTAGTGAGATGCCAGATGCAAGGTGGGAAAGAGGCTATCCAGAATGGTGCGAGGATTAGGAAACATAGGATTACGTAGACTCCAGTTGTCCTGAATTTGTCCTAGAGTCTAGCGGAAGGTGTACCCTTTCCGCTCGGCATAGTCCGAAACATTAGTTTAACTTATCATTCGTCCGCTACTTTTTCGTAAAGTTTTATTATGAAAAATCTGTAATCTTTGTTACGATAGTGACGGTTGGGAAGTTTAATGAGTCTCATCTGCGAATGTATTGGGAACGCTGAGCAAGATTCATTAGTTCTGATCAAAGTGATAGTGGATTACTGTTTGGAACCAGCTTAGGATATGCTAGGCTGGTTTTTTATTTTGATTTCAGCATTTCGCTAGATCTTCATCTCCCCTCAGCAGAACATTCAGACCTTGATACCAGTAAGAAGCGATCGTTTTTAAGTCGTCATTCATCATCATTAGAGCCTTAAACTGTAGCAGTCCTCATTCCCTTGTTAAGGCCAGACTGCTGAAATGATGGGTGTTCACTCAAAGGGCGAACTATATAGAAAAATCCCCTTGGACACCTCGAAACAGCTACAATTCCCTACGCAATAACCGGGATTGTAGAGCCCGCTTATCGGTTACTCTCCACTGCTTCCAGAGCCGCTTCAAATTCCCGAGCACTGCGCGCACCGTAGAGATATTTGCCCTGGCGGGTTTCCAAGTTATAAAACACAAATAAGGGAGTCCCTTCAATCCCTAATTGTTGTCCTAAATTGACATCGGCTTGGATGCTGGCCAGAGCGGCGGGGCTATCCCGATCGCTTTGGAACTGTTCTAGATCAAGCTTGAGAGATTCTGCAATTTCGGTGTACAACTCAGCGGAGAGGCGATCCTGTTGCTGAAAGAGGGCATCATGATAGGCCCAAAACTGATCCTGTTGGTGGGCTGCCCAGGCCGATCGGGCTGCATCTAAAGCTTCGGGGTGGATATTGGTGAGGGGAAAGTGCTTATAGATCAATTTGATTTCGGGATGATCGGCTAAAAATTGTTTTAAGGGAACTTGGCTGGCTGCACAGAACGGACATTGAAAGTCCGATAGTTCCAGCAGTAAGAGTGTGGATTGGGCATTTCCTTTGGTGGGAGAGTCGGCAATTAAGGTGTCAACGGTATTAAATAAGCGATCGATCCGTTGATTTTGACGATCTTGAGCCTGTAGCTCCTGGTAGCGCTGGAGGGTTTCTATTAAAACTTCAGGATGTTTCCGAATAATTTCTAAAACCTGTTGCTCTAACTCCGGCGAAATGGTGTCCGCCAAGCTTACGCCTGTGGGGATTATGGATAACCAGAGACACAGAAGGGTCACCCCGGTCAGCTTGCGGAACCAATGGAAATTTGTATCAGTCATCAAAAAACTCCGGGAGTTTGGACATCCTGGCTCTTCAGAGCAGGGAAGAAAAACAACGCGACATCTTGAAATGCCTTCACCAGCGCGATCGTCTTAAGTATGGCAATTAGAGACCCTGGCTCAGGAGTATAATTAATTATCTCAATATCGGGCCGCTCTATCGAGTCTCAATGCAACTTTACTTGATTCGTCATGGTATTGCTATCGATCGCTCTGAAACCAGGGCTGATCAAGATCGTACTTTAACGGCAAAGGGGCAAGAAAAAACCAAAGCGATCGCCCAGCGCTTAAAAGCCTTAAATCTTTCCTTCGATCGTTTACTCAGTAGTCCGTTCTGTCGGGCTAAAGAAACCGCAGCTATTTTACAGCAAGCGGGATTAGTTGAAACCGTAGAAACTTGGGACGGCTTAAAACCTGGAGGCTCCCTTGAAGCGTGGCTGGATTGGTGTGCAACAGCCTTAACTTCGCCGTGTCACTGCATGGCCTTAGTGGGACATGAACCCGATTTAAGTACCTGGGCAGCGCAACTCCTATGGGGAGCTTCAGCAGTGGGAAGGGATCAACATTTTGTCCTGAAAAAAGGCGGAATTATTGGGCTGACCCTGCCGGATTCACCCCCTTTTTTGGGACAGGGAGAATTATTTTGGCTCACGCCCCCGCGTTTCTTACTCTAAAATCACTCGTCTCTGTTGGGCAGACGTTCCCCAGATCCCTTAGCCATGAGGGAAGCCAGGGGAAAAAGCGATCGTCGCCTTAAAACCATTCTGACAAATCTGGGGGGCTATCCTCCTTACGCCTTAGGCATCTCATAGCAAAAACGGCCGTTCGGCCGTAGGATTACACTAGAATCATGAGTACACTAGACTGAGTGTCAAACTACAGCAGTCCTCAGTCAGTTGTGAAGACTAGACTGCTTAAACCAATGTGTGGTGTAATCCCCGACAGTAAGGAGAAGGTTCATGTTAGTTGAAGGTCAAAAGTATCGCTTAATCACGCGCAGCGATTTCGATGGGTTAGTCTGTGCAACCTTACTCAAGGATCTAGACATCCTAGAGGATATTCTCTTTGTCCATCCAAAGGATATGCAGGATGGCAAGATTGAAGTTAGCGATCGAGATATTACGACCAACCTTCCCTATGTGCAGGGCGTTGCCTTGGCGTTTGATCATCACTATAGTGAAACCCTGCGGAATCATCCTAAGCGGGACAACCACATTATTGAACCCGATGCACCTTCTGCAGCACGGGTGGTTTATAACTATTTTGGTGGACTGGAAAAGTTTCCCAATATTTCGCTAGAAATGATGGAGGCGGTAGATAAGTCCGATTCTGCTCAGTTTGCGGAAGATGAAATCTTAAATCCGAAAGGTTGGGTTCTCTTAAATTTCTTGATGGATGCCCGGACTGGACTAGGGCGGTTTAGAAACTTCACGGTTTCTAATTACAATTTAATGATGGAACTCATTGATTACTGCAAAACCCACACGATCGATGATATTTTAGCGCTACCTAATGTTAAGGAACGAGTAGATTTATACTTTGATCAGGAAGTGTTATTTAAACAGCAAGTTCAGAAGTGTGCCACGGTACATCAAAACTTAGTGGTCTTGGACTTACGATCGGAAGAGATTATTCACGCCGGCAATCGTTTTATGATCTATGCCCTGTACCCCAATTGCAATATTTCTATCCATGAAATGTGGGGCGTGAAACAACAAAATACTGTTTTTGCCGTTGGTAAATCCATTCTCAATCGCACCTCTAAAACCAACATTGGTGAGCTGATGCTGAAATATGATGGAGGGGGTCATGCCAACGCTGGCACTTGTCAAGTTGCAAACGATCGTGCTGATGCTGTCCTCAAAGAATTGATCGAAACCATTACCCAAGATGGCTAAATGATGATTCATTTCAGTTTTGAGTTGATCCGCTGATCTATTTTTAGTGAGGGCTTTAGCCCTCTGCTGGTCACACCGTAAGTCAAATATTGATTAATACTGATTAGTCTAGTACTTCTTGGCTTAAGTTCACATATCATCAAACCCCTTCTAGCTTCCCCTTAGTAAGGGGAAGGATCGGATTGGATCAGAGTCTCCCCCTTTTGCAGGGCTACCATGTACACACATCTTGATCATGAGCGGCAAATGGGAAATCCACGGCACGATCAAACCGATCAATTTAGCTCGATCCCCCTAAATCCCCCTTAGTAAGCTACGGTGTACACACATCTTGATGGAACCGAACGATTTAGCTGGATCCTCCTAAATCCCCCTTAGTTAAGGGGGACTTTCGAGCCGTTTCTTCCGGTTCCCCCCTTTTTCAAGGGGGGCTA
>JBMTZC010000236.1:0-6869 GCA_049455215.1 Prochlorotrichaceae cyanobacterium | reverse complement strand
GCATTAGCCACGAATAAAAGTTTGTAGTTCCGTCTTCGCCCGTTGATATTCCTGGATGAGTGTTTCCAGGATCCGGCACTGTTGCTCCCGATCGTAACTAGACCATTCCGTTTCAACTTGTTGGCAAAGTTTTGACAAGGGCAAAGCAAACATAGAATGGGAACTGGATTTTAAGGTATGGGCAATACGCGCTACCACCGGTTGTTGTTCTGCGCTGGGTGCGGTCAGACAGTTGCTTAATTCTGCAATATATTGATCGCTATCCTGGATATACGCCTCGACTAAATCTTGCAAAAAGCCCCAATCATCCCCCGCTAAGCTCCGAACAAAGGCTTGTAAGCCAAAAATATCAATGGCAGCCTTCTCCTCTTCGACACGAGCTACCGGGTGTTCAAGCTGCTGCACCGCTACATTTTGCAATACCTGGGTTAAATCCGGAACTCGAATCGGTTTGGTGAGATAGCCCTGCATCCCTGCTTCACGACACTGCGTTTCAACACTGGCAAGCGCATGGGCTGTCAAGGCCACAATGCGAGGACGTTTTTCCAGGGGATAGAGGTTACAAATCTGACGGGTTGTCTCCCACCCATCTAAGTTGGGCATATTGAGATCCATCAAGATCAGATCATAGGTAGATTGCTCCAGCTTATGCAACACTTCATAGCCATTGTTGGCAATGTCGGTGGTATAACCGAGCCGATAAAGAATTTGGCTGATCACTTTTTGGTTCGTCAGGTTATCTTCCACCAACAAAATGTTTAAAGGATGTCGCTCTCCCAGGGAACGATCGTATAGGGATTGAGTAGCGGTTACCGAAACGGAAGGTGCGGAATGGCAAGCCCGTAGCAAAATATTTTTGAGGGATTTATGTCTCAGCGGTTTAGTCAGTCGCCCCACAAACTCAATTTGATTCGTCCAACGATCGCTTAAGTCCGTAGACTGCTCTTGGTCAAGGGTGTAGAGCAAAATAATGGGTAACTGTTGATAATCCGGCAAACTATGCATTTGACGGGCTAAATGAAAACTATCCATGTGCTCTGGATCCCAATCCAAAAACACCATATCGATCGGATCACCGTGACGCAAATGATTGAGGGCCTCCGTCGGAGAAGAGACACTATGAGCAATCATATTGAACTGTTGGGCTTGATGGCTAACAAACTGTTGCACCCCTGGATTACGATCCAAGATTAACAGGCGTTTACCTTCCAATTGGGTCAAGGGAATATCCTGAACTAAGGGGAATTTCGATCGTTCCACCTGACGGAAAATAATCGTAAAGAAAAACGTTGATCCTTCCCCTAGGCTACTTTTAACCCAGAGTTCCCCCCCCATTAACTCCGTTAAACGACGGCTAATACTCAACCCTAATCCCGTTCCGCCGTAGTTTCGCGCAGTTGACACCTCCGCCTGGGCATAGGGCCGGAAAATGACAGACTGGCGTTCGGGCGAAATCCCAATCCCCGTATCCTTGACGGCAAATTTCACCACCACCTGATCCGGATGCGTCGAAGCCTCAGCGTCAGTCGGCTCCACCCGAGTCACGGCAACCGTCACTTCCCCCTGATCCGTAAATTTCAAGGCATTGCTAAGCAAGTTCAACAAAATCTGCCGTAACCGATTGCCATCCCCTTCCACCAGCATAGGAACATTTTCAGCGATGCGATAAAAGAGCCCCACCCCTTTCTCGAGGGCTTTTGCGGCTAACAAATCCAGCACATTTTCGACACATTCCGGCAAATCAAAGGAATAGGATTCTAGTTCAAAATTACCCGATTCCAATTTAGAGAAATCTAAAACCTGATTGACGATCGTCAGCAGGGCTTCCCCGGCAGTGTAAATCGTATCAACAAAGTCCCGCTGTTCTGGGCTGAGGGGGGTTTCCTGGAGCAATCCCGTCATGCCAATCACCGCATTCATAGGAGTCCGAATTTCGTGACTCATCATGGCGAGGAATTCGCCTTTTGCTTTATTGGCTTCTTGAGCTGCCCGTTCGGCGGTTTGCAAAGCGACTTTTTGCTGTTCCCATGCCAGCTCCGCCAAACGACGATCGCTAATGTCATGGTAGATGACTAAAATACCAATGGTTTGTCCGCCCCGACTTTGCAGGGGAACAGCACTAATTTGCGCAGTGCCCGTCCCGCCATCCTTACGAACAAAGACATCCTTTGCCTGCCACGATCCCTCATTTAAGATAGCCTTGACCACCGCCAAGCTTCGCATATGTTCTGAGGTGGGGGGATGGAGATCCTGAATCGTTTTGCCAAACAGTTCCAGCTTTGTCCAGCCAAATAAATTGGAAGCACCAGGATTACAGTCAATAATGCGACCGCCTAAATCTAAGACCAACAGACCATCATGAATATGGGCAAAGATCAAAGAATGTCGGCTTAATTCCACATCGGTTTTTTCCTGTTGGCGTTGGATTTGCCGCAATTCCTGCAGGTTTTTTTGCTCATTGAGATGACTTAAAATCAGACCCGCTAAACTAAATAAGCCATCCGCTTGATCGTCCGTAAGGTCTCGGGGCTGCCGATCCATGAGCGCAAGGGTGCCAATCGGGATCCCTTCGGGGGCAATGAGGGGGATTCCGGCATAGAAGCGAACCCCCGGAATCAGGCGTAGCATCGGATGTTTACGAAACTCAGGCCGTTGCTGTAAATCCGCAATGCTAAACAACCCCGTCTGAGCGATCGTGTGACTGCAGAGTGAGGACTTGAGGGGAATCCGAAGTTCTGGACAGCCCGTAGCGGCTTTGAAGACTTGATGCTCTGTGTCAAAAAAACCGACAAAGGCAATCGGAACATTACACAGCGTTGCAGCTAATCTGACCACCCCTTCTAAGGTTGGACTGGGGGCTGGATTTAATAGACGATAGCGCTGCAGCAGTTGTAAACGTTGATTTTCAGTGGAGGAACCTAGGGCTTCCACCATGATCGATGCCATCCGTAGTTGTAGGGAAAGGTGGAATGCACTGTTGCGATCGCCTCCAAGTCAACGATAACGGTCGTCAGCACTCAGCAAAGTTATTTTGCCGCATTCCGTGCTGTGCTAAATTTCTTTATGCATCCCCATAATTGCTGTAAGCAAACTTGTGTGAACAAATTTGTTTACAAGGCACCTAGATGAAGTCCAAGACTCATGTCCAAGACTTATTTTATTGGGCGACTACGCCGCTCAACACAATCCCTATTCCTGCGTGGTACTAGGGAAAATTTTTCGAGGTGCCCTATATAAATTTAGTGATGTTGTCCTTTAAGGTTATCCAGCATTTCCATGCCTAAACATTCCACTGATTTTACCACTAAACTCGTGAATGGTTTATTGGGAATTGATCCCCTCGCTCGCCTCTTAAAACATCAAGCCCGATCGATGATGATTAAGCGGGCAGAAACGATCGGAGTGTTTTGGCATCAGGAAGCCGATGCGTTGCGCTGGCGAGATGCTGCATCTGACACGAGTACTTCCCCTGCGGAGCTAGAGGTCGCACCGGTGTGGCTCGACACCCTCAAAACCGTTACCCGTCCAGAGTTAGACTACCCTGCCTATTACCTGCAGCCCTTTCATGCCTATGCAGAGGGCAATTTAGGCTGGTTACCCGCCCTAGAGGTAGAGGTGGCCGCGAAGGCCGTTCATGCCCGAATTTGGCCCGAAGCCGGTGCCCAAGGCGATGCCTGGCTACGGCGCAGTTATCACGAGGCTTTACGCCAGCAGTTGCCCGCTGATCCTCAGCATATTGTAGATTTGGGCTGTAGTGTGGGCATGAGCACTTTCACCTTGCAGGAATGCTATCCCCAGGCGGAACTCACTGGGGTTGATCTGTCTCCCTACTTTTTAGCGGTGGCCCACTATCGGGATCAGCAACGCTTAGCCCAGGGGTCTGGAGACTCTGCCGTCCATTGGGTTCACGCCCCGGCCGAAGCGACGGACTTACCAGCAGCCTCCTTTGACTTAGTCTCCGCCTGCTTGGTCTTTCATGAACTGCCCCAAAGCGCTGCCTATGGGATTTTGCAAGAAGCTCGGCGTTTACTGCGACCGGGAGGCCATGTCGCCATTATGGACATGAATCCCCAGTCCGAAACCTTTGCTAAAATGCCCCCCTATGTCTTGACCTTACTGAAAAGTACGGAGCCTTACCTCGATGAGTATTTTGGCTTAGAGATACCGGAGATTTTACAAAGCCTCGGTTTCGATCGTCCCCAGGTCACCCTGAATAGCCCTCGCCACCGGACGATCGTGGCCCAAGCCCTGTAAAGCATTTCCTTATTCCCTTAAGGGTGGTTCAGCGGTGGAGTATCCTGTGCTCCACCCTCAATCTTTTTCCCGTTCAGGAGGGCTCTGCTGCTCTAACCACCGCAGTAAGACCTGTTCCACTTGCGGAGAGAACTGCATCGGCAGGCCTCCGGATTGAACATGAAGATCCCGCTGGGGAAAAGGCACCGTAATCTGGTGCAGGCGAAACAGTTCTTCAATGCGAAAGTAGAGATCACTGGTTACGGGCAATTGTTGGCTCGGATCCCGAATCCAAATAAAGAGTTCAAAGTTTAAGGCGTTATCGCCATAGCCCAGAAAAAAGACCCGAGGCGTGGGGGTATCAACCACTTGAGGATGTTCTTTCGCCGCCTGCAGTAAGCACGATCGCACCTTCTGAACATCAGAACCATAAGCTACGGGAGCAGCAAGGCGCAAACGGGAGATCGGGTTTTCGTGACTCCAGTTAATAACGTGATCTCGAATAAACTTGGAGTTGGGAACAATAATGGAAACCGAATCCAGAGTGCGCAGTAAAATACTCCGGGCTCCGACCCGTTCCACGGTGCCGCTGTAGTTATCCACCTCAATAAAATCGCCCGCCTGTACCGATCGCTCAAACAATAAAATCAGCCCGCTGCTAAAATCCCGAGCAATGTCTTGCAAACCAAACCCAATCCCCACCCCCAAGGCTCCTCCTAGTAAGGCCAGGGAACTGAGATCCAAGCCCCACGCCTGCAACAGAGCGATCGTACTAAAGAAAATTAAACAATAGCGGCTAATCGTGATGATTACTTCCTGAGTACCCCGATTCATCCGCGTCAAACTCAGAACTTGGCTTTTGAAGAGCCGAGTCAGGGCGCTAGAACCCACCAAAATCCCGCCGAAGAGCAGCGCCAAAATCAAGAGATCCGTAACGGCATAGCGATTGTCCCCTACTGTGAGCAAGGGAGCCGTTAAACTAATTCGTAACGCTTGGATCGTGCGATAAGTCCACTGCCGACTGAGGGGAAACAGGTTAGTGCTATAGAGGACAGTGGCTAACACCAGGCTCATCTGGAGGAGACGGATTAAGAACTTAAACCAGCGGGTAATATCCTGCTGCAGTCGATCGTCCTGTTCCTCTTCCTCCGTTAATACCCCCTTTTGTTTGCACCATTGCAGCAAAGGAGCCTGAAGCCAATCCAAGCACAGTCGGTGTAACAATCGAGCCAATAAGAGCCCACTGCTAATCACAATCAAAGACTTCAACAAAGCCTCTTGTAAATATTGAGGACGACGCTCCAAATAGGCTTGATCCATAGCCGTTTGTAACTCCGTGCGCCAAAATTCTGCTTGTTGTTGCAAATCGCGGGTAACGGATTGATCCGTTTCAATTACAGTCATTAAATAGCGATCGTTTGCTATTAAAATAGGCAAGCCATTCTGTTGCTGGAGTTGGACGACTGGTTTTTCCTTAGTCTGGAGAATTTCCGCTAAATGTTGATTGATCCAGTCCGCCCGTTGAGTTGCCGTAAAACTGTCTGTCCCCTCCACCGCAAAAACTTCCTTGCCATCCACCACGACGGGCATCGTTTCAGGCGGATTCTGGGCGATCGTCGTCTGGGGTTGAACTGGCGCAGGCAGAGCGATCGTCAGCCACAGTCCCAAACAACAACTCAGCAATACCCGAAGCAGGCGATTTTGATGAGGGCTCATAATTTTAAGGCAAATAGGCTTGTGTAGCTTACTCTAATCCCGATCGTTAAAGGGGGTATACCATCACACCAAGGCGGGCACAGGGGCACCGCCCGTACCTCTAGATTTGCAAATGAGAATTGCTGGCAAAATTGCAAAATTAACAGGGCGATTCGCAATAGGGGCTATAATGAAGTGCTCTAGTGACGACTCAAGATTGGGTCTCAGGTTAGCCGTTATCAGGAAAACGATCGCGCTTTGAACTTTTCACTAACCCCGCCCTAAAAGGTACGGGGATTGCCTAGACCAATTTAGGCAACGCAAGAAGTGAATACCGCATTGAGACACAGTTTGGTACACACTTCCAGATACTTCCCTAGTCTGGACTATCTGCAAGCCTAATTGGTTAGGCGTTGGGTAAAGCCAAGACATCTTAACTGTGTTGCGGGAAGGGACTTAAACGGGTTTTTCTGGTTTCCTGGGCTTATCGCCATTAAAAAAAACCAGTTCCCGCAAGGGAATGTCAAGCCGTCCTACAAGGAGGGGGTTTCAGACCCATTTTTTTGATGAATATTACAAGCTTAGTCCAGTTGCTCTGGTCCGTTTCTGCTCTTGCTCTGATTGCCTTAGTTTTACTCCACAGCCCCAAAGGGGATGGCATTGGTGGTATTGGTGGACAAGCCCAGCTTTTTACCAGTGCAAAAACTGCTGAAACCACCTTGAACCGGATCACCTGGACACTTTTTATCGCCTTTATGCTCATGACGATCGCCTTGAGTGCAAATTGGCTCCCCGTTGATGCCAGTGCCCCCAGCGGCCCCGCCGAGGTTTCCCCCCTCCCGGACACCACCATTCCGGACTTAGTGCCTGAAAATATTCCCGCCGAAACCCCTGCTCCCCTCGAAGAAACCCCCAATTAAGTCCCTCCTAAGCAACGTCAA
>JBMTZC010000235.1:0-6968 GCA_049455215.1 Prochlorotrichaceae cyanobacterium | reverse complement strand
CCTATGCCCCGAAAGCGATCGTCTATTAACCTGTCCGTGTCTGATCATGAAAAGCAAGCACTGGAAACCCTCGCCAGCAAGTTTCAGATTTATTGGGGCGACAAACCCAATGTCTCAGAACTGATTAAGCGCATTGCCCAAGGCAAATTCCGGGTTGTGCTCAATGATGATTGGTCGGACGATCGCATTGAGACTTTGAATCGTATCCAAGGCTTACTGAAGGATCGAGGGAATGTTGAAGAGGCCGTAGCGATCGCTGAGTTACTGCTAGAGCGGAGCGAATTAATCACACCCCTGCGCAAAGAATTAAATGCCTTTGTGGCGAAACCGGCCCCGGCCTGGCGCTTAACGATCGAGAAACTGCGCTACCGGATGCAACCGTTTCGCTTAACCTATCAGGATGCCGCCGATCGTCTTTTAGAGTTTCATATTTACTACGCAGAATTCAAACAACATGACGATCGGGAATACCTGGACTGCTGGTGTGCAGAAACAGAAGGCAACAAAGATTTGCCCGCCCTGAACCATAACTGGTGTCTCCGGCTCGATCGCATTCCCGAAGAAACCGCCATCACCGAAATTCAAGGTCACTGGCGGCCCCTGGATTTTATTGAAGTGGAGTTTCACCTGCTCAATAATCTCGCGTTTGCTTACCGCACCAAAAATAATGTCGAAGAAGTCAACCAGTGGCATCCCGATCGGGAAAAGGTACGACAGGTCATCAGAAAAGTGACTAATACCTTTTGGTTACTCCGGGAGATCCGGCGCTATGGCTCCGACTGCGTGGTGGTCTCCCCGCCCGAACTCCGCGATCGGATTCAACAGGACTATCGGGAAAGTCTCAAGTTGTATGGCATGACTACGGAACCCTGAGAACCTTCACTTAAACCTTAGCTTAATAGGGGAAAGCCCAGCTTCTCCCGTTGTTGATAGTATAACTGTGCCACTTGCTTCGCTAAGCCCCTGACCCGGCCAATGTAGCGGGTGCGCTCCGTCACGGAAATGACTCCCCGCGCTTCCAGGAGGTTAAAGGTATGGGAGCATTTCAACACCTGATCATAGGCAGGTAAGACTAATTCCCCTTCCATCAAGCGCTTCGCTTCGGTTTCATAAATGCCAAAGAGGTTAAAGAGGGTCTGGGGATCGGAAGCCTCAAAGTTATAGGTGGAGTTTTCAATTTCCCCCTGCAGATGGACATCCCCATAGGTCAGGGCTTCATTCCAGGTAATATCAAAAATGGAGTCTACGGACTGTAGGTACATGGTCAGCCGCTCTAAGCCGTAGGTGATTTCAATCGACACGGGGCGACAATCCAAGCCTCCGCACTGCTGGAAATAGGTAAATTGGGTCACTTCCATGCCATCCAGCCATACTTCCCAGCCCACTCCCCAGGCTCCCACGGCGGCATCTTCCCAGTTATCTTCCACAAAACGAATATCATGATCTTCCGGATGAATCCCCAGGGCCCGCAGAGATTCTAAATAGACTTCTTGAATGTCGTCCGGTGAGGGTTTGATCAGCACCTGGTATTGATAGTAGTGTTGCCCTCGGTTGGGGTTTTCGCCATAGCGACCATCAGCGGGGCGACGACAGGGTTCCACATAAGCCACTGACCACGGTTCCGGGCCGATCGCTCTGAGGAAGGTATGGGGACTTTTGGTACCTGCGCCTTTTTCCGTATCGTAGGGCTGCACAATTAAACACCCTCGATCGCTCCAAAACTGATGCAGGGTCGCAATGACGGATTGAAAATGCATGGCGAAATCTCACAAGTAGCCGGAATCTATCCTACGATGATTAGTCTCTTCTGTTGAACTCCTTTTGAGAATATGCGATTTTCTAAGCCTATTCGCCTGCAAACTCCCGAAAGTGTTGAACTGGAATTTTGGTTAGCGGGCATTGGTAGTCGCGCCCTGGCTTTGATGGTGGACTACACGGTCTGGGGCTTATTGCTCAGTTTGTTAATCTGGCTCTGGAGTTTTCTAGCGGAGCAAACCATCGACCTGCTCTCCCAGTGGCTCCAGAGTACGGACACCTTGGAAATGTGGCTGGTGGCTATTTTTCTCTTAGTCACCTTTGTGATCTATGTGGGGTACTTTGTCATTTTTGAAACCCTGTGGCAGGGGCAAACCCCAGGCAAACGCTTTGCCAAAATTCGGGTGATTGGGGATGATGGGCGACCGGCTCGTTTGGGACAGGCGGTCCTGAGAGCGCTGTTACGTCCCTTTGATGATCTTTTCTTTGTCGGCTTTGTGCTGATTGCCCTCACCCCCCAGGAAAAGCGCTTAGGAGATTGGTTAGCGGGAACCCTGGTGGTGAAAACAGAGCAAAGCCCCAGGGAGAAAAGCCTGCAGGTGTCCTCCACGGCAAGGGAAATCGCCGATCGTCTCGTCAATACTGCCCGGTTAGAGGCCTTACTGCCCGATGACTTTGCGGTGGTGCGGGAGTATTTGCAGCGCCGCACCTTGCTGGAAGCTCAGGCTAAACGTCAACTCAGCTTAAAATTAGCGAAGGAGATTCAGGGCATTATTGATCTGGAAACCCTGCCCTACGATATGAGCACGGATCATTTTTTAGAAGCAGTTTACCTAGCCTATCAGCGATCGGAGGAGCAAAACGGGTGAGTATGCGCGTTCGTCAACACGTTAATCCCCTGAGTGCAAAGTTTCAACAAGCGATCGTTTTACCAGAGTGGCAGCAGTGTTTTGCCCACCTCGATCGACCCTTACATTTAGACATTGGCTCAGCGCGGGGTACCTTTTTACTCGAAATGGCTCAGTTGCATCCCGAGTGGAACTTTCTGGGGACAGAAATTCGGCAATCCCTGGTGGAAGAGGCAAACGATCGGGCCCGGGAGCAAAACCTCACCAATTTGTATTATCTATTTTGCAATATTAACCAGCATGCTCCAGCCTTACTAGAGTCTTTACCCCCTGGATCCTTACAGTATGTGACGGTACAATTTCCCGATCCTTGGTTCAAAAAGCGTCATCAAAAGCGACGAGTTTTACAACCGGAACTGGTGAGTCAGTTGGCTCGGTTTATGGTTCCGGGGAGCCTCTTTTTTCTCCAGTCTGATGTTGAGGTTGTGATTTTAGAAATGATTGAACGAGTCCAGGAAAATCCAGCCTTTCAACGTCTAGAACCAGATTGGATTCCCGACAATCCCCTCAAGGTTCCCACGGAGCGGGAGCGATCGGTTTTACGGCGAAATTTACCTGTTTACCGAGTTCAGTTTAAACGGTTATAAACTACACCTAGTAAGGGAGATAAAATCCTTTCTGACCAGCATCTAAAATCGCTTCAGTAACTTGTCATATTCACTATGGGATCCTATCCAGAACCAAACGATCGTATTGGGTTGCTTTAAAACACCGATAGCTCGCCAGCCTATACCGGCTCTGACAGAGTAGAGAGGTTCTTTTGTGTTCAGTTTTTTGAACTCTAAGCTGGGATGAGAGGGGTTTTGCTTCCAGAGTCGGTAATTTTTCCTGGCGGTTTGCTTAACTCTTGCTGGTAATTGAGCAAAACTTTTGACAAAGTCTTCTGTTAGCTCTGATTTCATAGTTCATCAAAGCCCATCTCATGAGTTTTACCTTCTAGGGAGTCTTGAAGGGCTTGACGAGCCAGATTTTCCAGGACAGAGCTTGGAGGTTGAGATAAGGTTTGTTGCCATTGCAATTCACTTTCAATATCCTCCAGGAGTTGCTGAGCCAGTTCATCTTGAAGATGGACGGGCAAATTTTGTGCTTTATCAAATGCTTCTGCTAGTAAACTGTTCATGATTCTAGTAACCTCACGATAAGAAAATCAAGCTAGAGATTTAATGGGTGCCGTCTTGAAACACTCGACCGATCACTTCTTCGATCGGGGGATCGCTAATACTTAAATCGAGAATTTGGAACTGGGTTAATAACTGTGAAATAGTCTGGGTTAAGGTTTCTCGATCTACGAGTAAGCGCACCGATAAACCATCGATCGTTTCTACTTGGCCGTAGGGACAATTTCCCGTTTGAAAGACCTCTAAATCCGCTGCATTTTCTAAGTCTAAATGAACCTCCCGCCAGGGGGCGACCTGCTCCACTAGGGCATCTAGACCCCCATCATAGATCAGTTGTCCTTGATGAATGACGAGTACCCGTTGACACAGGGCGGTAATGTCCGCCATGTAATGGGACGTTAATAAAATTGTGGCGGCAAAACGATCGTTATAGTCCTTCAAAAATTGACGAATAGCAATCTGAGCATTGACATCTAAACCGAGGGTGGGTTCATCTAAAAATAAAATTTTGGGATAATGCAATAAGGCGGCCAAGAGTTCCGCTTTCATCCGCTCCCCCAAGGACAATTTTCGCACCGGTTGGGTGAGTTGATCCCTCACGCCTAACATTTCGGAAAGGGTATCAATCCGCTCTTGGGTTTCTCGATCGGATAATCCGTAGACGGCAGCATTAATTGTCAGGGAATCAATGGCGGGTAAATCCCAAATCAATTGCTGCTTTTGCCCCATCACTAAACTAATCTGGCGCAGCAAGGTCGATTCCCGCCGAAAGGGTTCATGCCCCGCAATACGGGCCGATCCGCTAGAGGGATGAATTAACCCCGTGAGCATTTTTAAGGTAGTGGTTTTTCCCGCACCATTCGGCCCTAAAAAACCGACAATTTCCCCCGGAGCGATCGTAAAGGAGAGGGGCTTGACCGCCTCAATATAGCGATAGCGACGCTGAAAAAAATGACGCAGGGTATTGACCAGTCCAGCGGATTTAAGGGCAACGGGATAGGTTTTACAAAGACGATCGACTTCAATGCTATTTACGCTAGGATTCACGCTACTCACTGGGTTGGATATTGCGTTGACGGAGTTCCTCCACAAAAAATTGTTCTAGGGAGGGACGATAGAGGTTTAAAGATAATAATTGGGCTCCCATTAAGCGTAAACTTCCGAGAAATTCCTGAGGTTCTCCCTTGAGTAATCCTTGCCAATATTGGTCATCAAAGGTTAAAGACTCGACCCATTGACTGAGAATTTCCGTGTTACCGCCCTGACCCCGGACTTGATACTGTTCCGCTTTCCCCAGCAGGTCATCGATCGTTCCGATACAGAGCAGTTCACCTCGGGCTAAAATGGCTAAACGATCGCAGACTTTTTCTACATCCGAGAGCACATGACTATTAAAAAAGATGGTTTTTCCCTGGGATTTTAGGGAGAGAATAATTTCCCGAATTTGATAACGACCTAAGGGATCTAAACCGGACATCGGTTCATCTAAAAAGACCACATCGGGGTTATTAATTAAAGCCTGGGCCAACCCTACCCGTTGTAGCATTCCCTTAGAATATTGCCGGAGTTGTTTTTTGCGGGCGGCATGTTGAGATAAACCGACCCAATCCAATAATTCCACAATCCGTTTGCGGGCATCCGTTTTGGAAATCTGAAACAAACTGGCACTAAACTCTAAGATTTCCCAGCCTGTCAAATATTCATAGAAATAAGGATTTTCCGGGAGGTAACCAACCCGCTTACGGATTTCCCGATCGCCGAGGGGTTGCCCTAAAAGAGTCCCTGATCCACCACTGGGACGGACAATCCCTAAAATGCTTTTGAGAAGGGTTGTTTTACCCGCACCATTGGGGCCCAGCAAACCAAAGGTTTCTCCTTGATGGGCAGTGAGAGAAACACCTTTAAGGGATTCCACTTTACGATTTAACCAAAACCCCGTGCGGTAGGTTTTTCTCAGATTCTCTACCACTAAGGCGGGGCTGGTGACTAAGGGGGTAGGGGTGTTAGGGGAATCAAGAACAGCAGCTTCACTCATGGTAATCATCTCCTCTGGGGCTAAAAACCTCTGGGCGATTCATTATGACGGACAGCGCAACCGCCCGTCATAATCCCTAATTCTTGCGTAGAAATAGGAACCTCGTTTGGGATTTTTCGAGGTGCCCTGTATTTATTTACGGTACATTATACTGAGTACTTGTTGTCAGGCAATCCAGTCGCCTACTGAATGTTCTCCTAATTCTAGAGGAGCCTTTGCCCAAATCACAAAGAAATTGTTTCGATCGCAAGTCCTTTAAGCTGAGATACACTGCCTTAATTTGTCCCATGACTTCACCCGTAGAAATCAAACAAACGCAAGCTAATATCGTCTGGAAGTCTGAAAATGGAGAGTCTTCTTTATATCACGGTGATAGCTTAGCATTAATGGAGTCTATGCCCGCAGAAAGTATCGATTGTATCTGGACTGATCCCCCCTATAACTTATCCAATGATGGCATGACCTGTGTCAGTGGTCGGATGGTTAAAGTCAATAAAGGAGAGTGGGATCGAAGTCAGGGGGTTGATTTAGATCATGAATTTAATCGAACTTGGTTGCAATCTTGTTATCGGCTCTTAAAACCTACGGGAACCATCTGGGTGACGGGAACCTTACATGTCTATCCTTCTGTTGGCTTTGCCATGCAACAGATTGGCTTTCGGATTTTAAATGATATTATTTGGGAAAAACCTGCTCCACCGCCCAATTTAGGTTGCCGTTGCTTTACCCATTCCACAGAGTTAATTTTATGGGCGACTAAGGCTCGTAAGGGCAAGGATAAATATACCTTCAATTATGAAGAAATGAAGGCGGAAAATGGAGACAAACAAATGAAGAATGTCTGGAAAATATCAGCCCCCCATAAACAGGAAAAGCAACAGGGAAAACATCCCACCCAAAAACCCGTTGCCTTGGTGTCTCGATGTCTGCGAGCGAGTACTAATTCCGGGGATTTAGTATTTGACCCTTTTTCCGGATCGTCCACCACGGGCGTTGTAGCCTTGTCCCTGGGACGTAGGTTTATTGGATGTGAGTCTGATCCCAACCATATTCAACTCTCTATTCAGCGTTTAAATTACCCCCTCCAATAGCAATAGGATGGGCGTAGATCCTGTCGATACGGTCAGAGTTCTGGACTGAATGGATGACACG
>JBMTZC010000234.1:0-7059 GCA_049455215.1 Prochlorotrichaceae cyanobacterium | reverse complement strand
GCGAAGGATTCACCGCATTATATCAAAAGAGATTGAATCGCTTAGGCGGACTTTACAGTGAAGATAAAAATTGGAAATGGTGCAGTCCTTCTAAAATGCCTGCGGCACAGTAGGCACTTGCAAAATAACGTCGATCGCTAGGATGGCAGTCATGCCAGGTTTTCAGTTCCGGTTGAGCGTTGCCCACGATGATGCCCCAGTGTTCACCGGTGGCAAAGAGGGTACGATCGTTGCCAGAATCTCCACAGGCAACGGTTTCCTGCGGTAAAATTCCCCAGGCCGATCGTAGGAATTCCAGGGCACTGCCTTTGTCGGCCCGCTGAGGCAGGATATCCACATCTTTACCGCCACTGTAAACAATTTGAGCCGGTAACTGGGCCTGCTGTAGTTCCTGCTCCAGCTTCGCTAAGGTTGTTTCTGCCTGATCAGAATCCAGGTAAAAACTAACTTTGTAAGGGCGTTGTTCGGTGTCAGGTTGGGGCACGAGATCGGCAAACTTGAGAGCGATCGTTTCAATCTGCGGCCGATCCCAGCCCTGAGCAATATATGTCCACCAGTCTGCATCCGGTGCGGCGGCACTACCACGATAGATTTCAGTACCGACGGCTGTCACCAGAACATCTGGGGTGAGCAGTTGTTTCTCTTGGGCAAGCCCTTGATAGCTTTGCAGCGATCGTCCGGTGGAATAGACAATCTTGGTCTGGTATTGTTGTCGCAACAGCGTTAAGTGTTGATTAATTGCCAGCAATGCTGCATCGTCCCCCACCAAAGTGTTGTCTAAATCTGTAACAAATAGCGCAAGATTCATCAGACGTTATCCAGTGTGAGTTATTCGTTTTGAGTTTAACAGCCGATCGCCTCCTTCCAAAAAGGGGCGGAGTGTAGGACTACGATCGCGATCGTTCTGTGAATAGGCTGGGTACAGGCTGATGATCCCTGGTCTCTGCTGACTTGAAACTGAATAATTCTCGACTCAAGAGATTGGGGATCAGGGATGAACGCAATCTTAATTTGCAAAGATTTCTGATTTTTGGTAAGATTCTCCATCTCCTGATGATCTCCTGATTTCGTGCTTTATGGGTCTCAAAATTATGCGCCCTAAAGAACAGTTTATTCAAGTTTTTAATGATATTTAGAAACCTGTAAGTTTTAATTTTTTAAGTCATTAATTTTCTACAATTTCTGAAAATCCAACAATTAAATTAAGATGATTAGGATTTACGGGATGCTTGTCCAACCTTTTGTCAGTCAAGACAAAAGCAATAGTGTCCTGAGGTGCTTGAAGTGTAGAATTTAGCTGACGCTCTATCGCATTGAATTTGTTAGCTGCATTCTCAGTTTTTGGAATTCCCTGGAGAAGAAACTATGAATCTTCTTTCCTGATTATTTGTGATTGTCCAGAGAAAGGGTAGACGCGATCGCTAAATCTGAATGGGGCTTGCACAGTGGAAATGATATGATTCCGAGAGAACTGTGCTAAATCTGAACATTGCAAAAGGCACTCCTAATGCTTGGCTATGACTCATCTTTACGTTAATTCTCAGTCTGGATTGGATGATGCGGTGGGAACTCAGGACTATCCCATGAAAACCCTCTATCGGGCTTTGGAGCAAGCACAAGCCGGGACGATCGTTCATGTGGCTCAGGGCACTTACAGTGAAGCAACGGGGGAGGTGTTTCCGCTGCGCATTGCGGATGGAATTCGCGTCATTGGGGATCCGGCGAACCGGGGCCAAGCGGTGAGCATTCAAGGGGGTGGTGCCCACCGGGGCACGATCGGAACTTTGCAGGTGACGTTGATTCTTGAGGCGGGGGCAGAACTTCGGGGCGTGACGATCGAAAATCCCCAAGGGAATGGTACGGGGGTGTGGATTGATGGCGAGACGGCAACGCTACGGGATTGCACGGTACAAAAGTGCGGGCGGGAAGGAGTTTTACTGACGGGACCAGCCAATGGACGGTTGGAGCAAAACGATTTTCTGGGGAATGGCAATAGTGGCTTAACTCTGTTGCACCAGAGTCGGGCGGAGGTTCGCAACAATACCTTTGATGCAATGCGCTGTGGGATTGCGATCGGGGGAGAAAGCGCCCCTTTGCTCTGGGAGAACCGAATTCAAAATAATGAAGTGGGCATTGCAATTACGAGCCAAGCCCGGCCGGTGTTGCGCCAAAATCGGGTGGAGCAAAATCGCCAGGATGGTGTGGTGGTAAGGGGGATGGCCCAACCGGATCTCGGACAGCCAGAGGATCCCGGCGGCAATGTGTTAAGGCAAAATCAACGCTATGACCTTAGTAATCTCAGCCAACACCCCCTAGAGTCGGTGGGCAACTGGCTGAACCCGGTGCAATTGGAGGGGACGATCGCCCTGCGTCGTCAAGTCTATAGTCGCATTTCCCGCTGGGCTTCCGAGGGCAGTGAACCTTTACCGCCGCCGCCGCCCCCCCGTCCTCCCAAAACCAGTGTCATCACGATCGCTCCTCTGCCCAATCCTCTCCCCTTCATGGATATTAATAAGCATTGGGCGGTGTCCTTTATTGTGGGATTGCAGCAAAAAGGAATCATTAAAGGCTTTGCGGATGGTACTTTTAAGCCCGATCATTCCCTAACCCGTGCTGAATATGCAGCCTTACTGGCCCAGTCGTTTCAATTGCCCTTGCGGGAAACGGGGCGCACCTACTCCGATGTGGATCCAGCTTTTTGGGCAGCGGCAGCGATCGAAAAAGTGACGCGCATGGGCTTTTTGGTGGGATTTCCCGATGGCAGTTTTCGGCCCCAACAATATGTCAGCCGGCTCCAGGTGTTGGTTTCCCTGGTATCTGGTCTCAAACTTCGCTCCGGCCCGGTGGAAAATCTTTCTCTCTACGACGATCGGGCTCAAATTCCCAGTTATGCCCTACCGGCCATCGGCAGTGCTACTCAACAGGGCTTAGTGGTCAATTACCCCCAACCCACCCAACTCAATCCCCTCAAGTTCACCACTCGGGGAGAAACAGCCGTGATGTTGTACCAAGCCTTAGTGCTCCGGGGGCAACTGCCGGCCATCCCTTCTCCTTATCTCATCACCGTCGCTCCCGATCGCGCTCCTGCCCTAACCGTACCCCTCAGCCCCGTCTTAGATCTCCAGAATCATCCAGCGGAACCCTTTGTGCGGGGATTAATGGAACGGGGCATTATCCGGGGCTTCCCTGATGGCAGTTTCCAGCCCGATCGTCCCCTCACCCGCGCAGCCTATGCTGCGTTTGTCTCGGAGGCTTTTTCGCCCCCGGCCCGTAAACCTGAACCCACCTTTACGGATGTCCCCGATGGGTTTTGGGCTAAAAAAGCGATCGTCCAGGCCATTCGAGGCGGCTTTTTGGCCGGGGGAAAACAGATGGCGTTTCAGCCCCAAGAACCGGTGCTGCGGTATCAAGTGCTGCACTCTTTAGTCAAAGGACTGAGAATTCGGGGGCAGTCCCTCGATCGCCTCAAAGCGCTCCCCGATGCAGAACAGATTCCCGCCGCCGCCCAGAAGACGATCGCAGCGGCCCTAGAGGCGGGGTTAATGGATCAGTATGCTCCAGAGAATGCGGAAGTCATGCCCTTGCGCCCTCTGGACATTGCAACCCGAGGTGATGTCGCCATGATGATTTATCAGGGACTAGTCTATCAACAGCGTATTCTCCCCCTGGTTACACCTCCATCGTAAATGTCCTTTGTTCTGAAGTTAGCCCGTCTCCAAAATGAATCAATGCCCCTAGGGCGAGAGCACATCTGCTAGGGTCGCGTTTCGGAACTGAAAGACACAGGTTAAAACCAGATTATAACTGTTGGTATAGCGTCCCACTTCTTGCAGCCGTAACACCAATCTCAAGGACAATTGACAGGGTTTTTCTTCCCTCAGTAGCTTAAACAATGCTCCACTTTCTACAAAACTGGGCAGTTCCTCGCTCTTGCTAAAAATCACAAAGTTTTCCTGAAGTTTATCCAGCGGTGGAGTGAGGCTGGAAGACTGGGAAGCTCCCTGATTAGGGGTTAGGCAAGCCAGGGATCGAGCTTGTCCTTGCAAGTTGGTCAGTGAACTGCTTTGCCAATCCACAAAGAGGGCATAGGTTGTGGTCTTATTTTCGATCGTAATCGACCATTGCTTAAGCTGATCTACGACTATACATTTCTCTTTACCTAAATTGACGGTAATTGCCCCCTTCAAACCCAGGGGTTCCAATTGAGCACTAAGAATCTTTTCTAAGTCTGAAACTAAGGGTTTTATGACCGCTTTTCCACTGACGATCGCTGCTTGTTGTTGGCGTTTTTCATCAATTAAAGACTCCCGAGCCCGATACACCACATAAAAAGCGATCGTGAGATAGACAATTAAAACTAAAATACTGAAGGCAGCCATAAAATTATGTTCAGTTAAGTTAAAACTTTAGTTACGCCGTCACAGAGAGCTTTTCAGTGAAAGCGAAAAAATTCAATAGAAGAGTGCGGCGCGAAAAGTGCCCATTTTGAGTTTTAAATTGAACAGCCGCTATGACCGTCCAGCCGTGGACTCGGCTCTATTTTATCCTAAGGCAATACCTGAACCGCAGTTTGCCAGAACTTTGGACTGGCATTGGTCACTTCAACCGGTGGGGTAGACCTGTTCACCTGAGAGGGTGAAAATCCTGAAGACTAGGGCGCGTCCTCACTGAAGTCCAGAACCCTTATGGTATCAACAGTAGCCGCGCCCATCCCCATTTACAGCTAGAGATTGAAATAAGTACCGCAAAGGGATTTTCTCGCGCATTGATGACAGTCCCTTATTCCACCTCGGTTCTCAGAATGCCTCGTCTGAGCACAGGTTTATAGTACTTCTTGAACAAGCCTAATTTAAAGTATTTCTCTCCCAGAAAACCCCGTCCACATAGCCCTGAATCGACTCATCTGTCTCTGCAAGCTGAAGGCGTTTTAAGGCCCAGCAACAATAGTCATGATTTAATTCAATACCAATAAAATGACGTTGTAGCTTTTTCGCCACGATCGCTGTTGTTCCACTGCCTAAAAATGGATCGAAAATCAAATCCCCAGGATTAGAACTAGCGAGAATTAATTTGGCGATCAATTTTTCTGGTTTCTGAGTGGGATGATCGGTGTTTTCTGGCATAGACCAGAAGGGAATGCTGATGTCTGTCCAGATATTGGAAGGATGGGTTAACCGAAAATTCCCCCCCTCCTCTTGTTGCCAATCCTTTGGTTTTCCATCCTCAGAGCGGTAGGGTGCCATCACTTTTCGTTTTTGCTTAACGGCATCCACATTAAAAACATAACGATCGCTCATGGTACAGAACCAAATATCTTCCGTATTATTCTTCCAATTCATTTTTGCACCTCGCCCTTTTTCCCGTTCCCAAGTAATGCGGCTACGAATATGAAACTCCGCTTCCAGCAAGGGAGCAATTAAAATTGAGGTTTTCCAATCGGAACAGATATAAAGGCTAGCGGTTGGTTTGAGTAAGGGTTTAACTTGTTTTAGTACCGATAAAAACCAGTCTTGATAGTCTCCTTTTTCCTTAGCTTTAAAGAGATGACCATTATAGTTTTTCGATAAATTATAGGGCGGATCCATGACTAATAAATCAATCCCTTTTCTCGGTAAATATGAAACAGCATCAAAAAAGTCTTGGTGAATAATCCTGTCTATAAGATCATCTAAACTGACGGACGTATCAAGAGACAATAAACGTTTACTGAAAGCTGCTATTTCTTCTCTTGAGCAAGTCAGGGTTCGATTCTGAGGGGCACGCTTTTTCACTCTGAATCTCTTGAAACGCTTACAAATAGAAGTGAGGCTCCATTATACAATCAATACATCACTGGGCACCTCGAAAAATCTCAAACAGCGTTTCTAGGGTTCCTATTTCTTCGCAAGGTTAGGGACGGGTGGCGAAGCCTTCGCCACAATGCATCGAGGTGTCCCACTGAAAAGTACATAGTCCTGATTGGAGAAGCGGCTGATGCGTATTGGAGTTCCAAAAGAAATCAAGGATCAAGAGTTTCGGGTGGGACTATCTCCCAGTACCGTACAAAGTCTAGTGGAAGCCCAGCATGAGGTTTGCGTTGAGACCCAAGCAGGGGTGGGATCAGGCTTTCAGGATGTGGATTACGAAGCCGTAGGGGCAACGATCGTTCCCAGCGCTGAAGCAGCCTGGTCTGCCAATCTGGTGGTCAAGGTCAAGGAACCCTTACCGGCAGAATATCCCTTCCTGAATCAACCCGATCTGTTGTTTACCTACCTCCATTTGGCGGCGGATCGAGCGTTAACGGAGGCTTTGCTCAATTCCAGCGTCACAGCGATCGCTTACGAAACCGTAGAATTGCCCAACCGTCGCCTGCCCCTCTTGGAGCCCATGAGTGTCATTGCGGGGCGACTATCCGTCCAATTTGGGGCAAGGTTTTTAGAGCGGCAGCAGGGTGGCCGGGGGGTCTTACTGGGGGGTGTTCCTGGGGTTTTGCCCGGTCAAGTCACCATTCTCGGGGGAGGGGTCGTGGGAACAGAAGCAGCCCGTATTGCCCTGGGTATGGGGGCGCGAGTGCGTATTCTGGATGTCAATATCGATCGCTTAAGCTACCTCGAAAGTCTCTTTGGCTCCCAAGTGGATTTGCTGTACAGCACCTCTAACCAAATTGCTAACGTTATTCCCCAGAGTGACTTAGTGGTGGGAGCGGTCTTGCTGCCGGGTCGTCGGGCTCCCCACCTCGTGAAACGGGAATTGGTCGCTCAGATGCATCCGGGCGCAGTCATTGTTGATGTGGCGGTGGATCAAGGGGGCTGTATCGAAACCCTGCATGCCACCTCCCACAGTGATCCCATTTACATTGCCGAAGGGGTCATTCACTATGGTGTACCCAATATGCCCGGCGCTGTTCCCTGGACGGCCACCCAAGCCCTCAACAACAGTACCAGTCCCTATGTCCTCAAATTAGCGAATCATGGTCTCAAAGCGATCGAAATGGATCCTGCTCTGGCGAAAGGGGTGAATGTGCGGGGGCATCAACTGGTTCACCCTGCGGTGCGGGAGGTGTTTCCGGATCTCGCGGCT
>JBMTZC010000233.1:0-7106 GCA_049455215.1 Prochlorotrichaceae cyanobacterium | reverse complement strand
CACTCGGCTAGCTTAACGTTGGCAAGATTTCCTCAGTATAGCGTAGGTGTAAACCATTCTTCTTTATACAATTGCATCAAAGATAAAACCGGTTAAATCAGACCTAAGGCTGCATTGAGTCCTTTACCCTTATCTCCTCATTTAAGTTCTGGAAAGTCAGAGTTTTCTGCTCAACGCTGGTTAAAGTTCTCTATCCTGCTTAAACTGGAGACACCAAATAGATAGTTGATGGCGAGGCTATTTTGATTACACTGGTAGAAGTCCTGGAAGTTCACGGAACGTTGGATAATCAGATGGGGAAGACATTGTTGCCTGCAGTGCAAACGTTGACAGCAGAATCTGAAGCGGAAGTTCTTCTCCTCGACTTAAGCAATGTCAAGTTTATTGACAGTGCGGGATTAAGTACTCTAGTGAAGGTGCTGAAGGCTACAGAGGCCAGTGGCAAGCGTCTCATGGTCTGCGGCGTAAAGTCCCAAGTGGCTATGCTGCTCAAGCTAACCCGTATGGATAGTTTGTTTGAAATTTTTGACGATCGTCCTGCAGTGGCGGAGACCTTAAACAACGAGCTTTCTAGCGATCGCCAGGTCACAGTGGATAAGTTTAAGGTTACGGTGCTCTGACAGGATTCTCTAATAGAGTCGCCGCATTGCGCCGCAACTCAGCCCCGGTTTTTAACGCCCCTCTTGGATCTCAGGAGCCTTTCTATTCTGTGGTAGGGCAGTTTACGCCAACAGCCTGAGGCCAGATCCCCCAGTTGAATTTCTCCGATCGCTAGGCGGTGCAGGCGTAGAACGGGATGCCCCAACTGTTCTGCAATGCGGCGAATTTGACGGTTGCGCCCTTCTTGCATTTGGATGCGCAGGCAGGTTTGCTTTTTTTCCTCCTGCAAAACTTCGACCACGGCGGGGAGTGTCTGGTAGGTCTTGCCCGTGTCATCCACAAGGGAAACCCCTTCTTGCCATTGAGCCAAGGTTTGGGGCTGTAGGTAACCTTCTACCCAGACCCGATAGGTTTTGAGAATGTTATGGCGAGGGTGGGTGAGTTGAAAGGTTACATCACCATCATTGGTTAACAATAGGGCTCCGGTGGAATCGCTGTCTAAGCGGCCAACGGGGTGAATTCCGGTACCCTCCCGCAGGTCTAAGGGTAATAAATCTAAAACGGTGCGGCGTTGGCGGGGATCAGAACAGGTGGAAACGACTCCCTTGGGCTTATTTAAGAGAATATAGAGTTTAGGAATCTCTGTTTTGAGGCTCAAGGGCTTACCATCGATCTCAATTCGATCGCTACTGGGATTAATTTTTTGTCCTAAGTAAGCTAACTCGCCATTCACCACAACTCGTCCCGCTTCAATCCAACGCTCCACTTCTCGACGAGAGCCTAAGCCATGGTGGGCTAAGACCTTTTGTAAACGTTCTGGTGCCATCAAAGCTTCCCTAATCCATCCCTATGGTTCGAGGTTCCAGGATGTATCTTAACGTAAGGGATCCTCATAAGCTGCGGGGAGCCACTGAAGGGGATCTCAATTCTCCCGTTAAGCTTCATCTTTTTTTCCTGAATTTTTGCTGTAAATCGAGCCAGATCAACGCTAGAGTGAAGTACTTTACCAGCAGGGAAGACGGGATATTCAGCCTTTTGTCCTCAAGCCATCGGCAAACTGCTGTTGCGGGAGCCATACACTATTCTTTTTCAGGTACTTTTCAGGAGCGTTATTTTATGGGCACGCCTCAATCGCCAAAACCAAATCGTCATCGCCCCCCTGGAAAGCCTGGGCGGAAGTCTTCATCTTCAGATCGATCCTTTGAAAAACCGGTGCCCAAAGCCCGAGGAAAATCCCTAGGCAGTCCTTCGGGAAGACCCAGCCGATCGGGCAAGCCTGCAGGGAAATTCCGGGGTGAGCGGCGATCGGATGAGTTTAGTCAATCTTCGGGAAAGCAATATCCAGCCAAACAGTACCCCCGCAAACGCAGGGAGTTTGAACCCAGAGTAGCAGACGAGCAACGATCGCTGGATTTTGTGCCATCCCAGGGCCCTGAAGGGGAGGACATGGAGGAACAGAATACTGACTTGATCTATGGCCGTCAGGCGGTATTAGCGGCTCTGAGCAGCCAACATCGCTTAAATCGCGTTTGGATTACGCCTCGCCTGCGCTATAACGATCGCTTTCACCTCTTACTCCAAGCAGCCAAGACCCGGGGGACAGTCGTCGATGAAGTGGATATTCATCGTATTCACCAAATTACCAATGGAGCCCTACACCAAGGGGTTGCGGCCCAGGTGGCTCCTTACGAATATGCGGATTTTCAAGAACTGGTGGATCGGGCAAAACAGGTGACCGCCTCCCCCCTGTTGATTGTGGCGGACAGCATCACCGATCCCCACAATTTAGGGGCTATTATTCGTTCTGCCGAAGCATTGGGGGCCAATGGCTTAATTATTCCGCAACGCCGGGCCGCAAGCATCACCTCCAGCGTGGTTAAAGTGGCGGCAGGGGCCCTAGAGCATTTTCCCGTCAGCCGGGTAGTCAATCTGAACCGGGCATTGGAAGATCTCAAAGAAGCTGGGTTTTGGATTTATGGCACCGCCGGGGAGGGCTCCCAAGCGATTCATCAAGTAGACCTCACGGGAGCGATCGTTTTAGTGATTGGCTCCGAAGGGGATGGGCT
Source organism: Prochlorotrichaceae cyanobacterium (assembly GCA_049455215.1). Lineage (GTDB taxonomy): Bacteria > Cyanobacteriota > Cyanobacteriia > Prochlorotrichales > Prochlorotrichaceae > JBEAPM01. The sequence goes on along the minus strand of JBMTZC010000233.1, from coordinate 4,440 downwards.
GAGTTTGTTGACCAAACAACATTGTGATGGCTTATTATCCATTCCCCTCAAGGGCCATACCCCCAGTCTCAATGCTTCCGTTGCAGCAGGAATTGCCCTCTACGAAGTGCAACGGCAGCGCCTCGCCCGGGTGGTGCAAATGAATGCAGGATCCTAACGGATCTGCCAAGCTAGGGCGCGGTATCAATTCAGTCCAGCCCCTTACGGTATCCACATGGGCCACAGCCGTCCCGTTTTACCGCTAGGGGCTAAAACCAACACACCTAGACATTTCAGCGCTAGCGGATGAGAGTCCCGAGATCTGCCCTCAAATCGTTTCGATTAAACGATCCGCTGGGGAGTAAGTAAGCTAGGATAATCAGGGTTTGCGGGGTATCCCATCGGCCCACCCCACAGATTAACGGCACCTTCCTCTCTCTGGATCGACCATGAAAGAATTTTTGACCCGCTTTTTGAACCAAATTGGGCAAGCATTCTGGGTAGAAATTAAAACAGAAGTACCACAATGTACTTATTACTTTGGGCCATTTTTGACGGAACAAGAGGCCCACACCGAAAAAGATGGCTATTGGGAAGATCTCAAAGCAGAAGGGGCCCAGGGCATTGAAGTGGTGGTGAAGCGGTGTCGGCCCACGGAACTGACGATCGCTGAAGATTTGGAGTGAATTTGAGCCCATGGCAACCATTCGATTTGATCAGGTCACAAAGCAGTACCCGGGAGGAGGAGTAGCGGTCGATCGGCTCTGTCTTGAGATTCAGGATCAAGAATTTTTGGTTTTAGTGGGGCCTTCAGGGTGTGGTAAAACCACTTCATTACGGTTGTTAGCCGGCTTAGAGCGCATTAGTGCCGGGGATTTGTACCTTGACCAGCAGCGGATCAATGACCTGCCCGCCAAGGATCGTAATATGGCGATGGTCTTTCAATCCTATGCCCTCTATCCCCACATGACGGTCTTCGAGAATATGGCCTTTGCCCTGACGTTACAGGCTCTGCCCAAGGCAAACATTCAACAGCGCATTGCTCAGGTTGCTCAACAGTTAGAAATTGGTCATTTACTCGATCGTAAACCGGGACAACTCTCCGGAGGGCAGCGGCAGCGGGTTGCGGTGGGCCGGGCAATGGTCCGCAATCCCACCGCCTTTTTGATGGATGAGCCGTTATCCAATTTAGATGCACAACTGCGGGTACAGGCTCGAACCGAATTAAGTAAGCTGCATCAGCAATTACACGCCACCTTTATCTACGTGACCCACGATCAGGTGGAAGCCATGACCCTGGGCACCCGCATTGCGATTTTGAACCAGGGGATCCTGCAGCAGGTTGATACCCCCCAGCAGGTGTACGACTTTCCCGCTAATCGCTTTGTGGCCAGCTTTCTCGGCAGTCCCGCCATGAATTTTTGGGAAGCCCAGATTCATCCCAATGGAGAGGCCGAGCAGTGGGAAATTGTCACCCCCTCCCTGCGGCTCCCCCTCGATCGTTGTCGGTTTAACCCCGATCGCTTTCCGGCAAACTCATCAGTCCTCCTGGGGGTCAGGCCCGAAAGCTTTTACTTCCCCCACAGTGCCCCTCCCCATATTCAAACCCTGCCCGTGACCTTGACGGTGACCCTAGTGGAGCCCCTCGGCTACGAGTTAATTGTCTATGGCACCTTAGCGGACGGTCAAAGTGTGGTGGCTCGGTTAGACCCTCGTCTACATCCCCATCCAATCAACCTTCCCCCAGGGACAACCCTACCCTTAGAATTAGATCTAAATCATTACCATCTTTTTGATCTGAACAGCGAAGATTCCCTCGTGAGGGTCGCAACCTGAGTAGGCGGGGATGGATTCTTTTCCGTCCCTGACCACCTGTACACCACCCGATTAGGCACCTTGATGCTATGCAATCGTAGTCATGCATTGATCGAGGTGCCCGATCGCCCTAAGTTGATAGCCCTAAGCCCTAAACTACAATGAGTGAAAACTTGCTAACCGTATTGGCTGTTGTGATTGGATTTCCCCTTTCACTGACGATCGTTTTATTCGTGATCATCGCCTTCACCAGTTTGGGGGACTTTCTCTTTGGTCCCAAAGGAAACTCTCAAGCCTGAGGTGATTTAAGCTGATGTCAGCGGGGCGATCCCCGTGAATACGGAACGGAATCTTCAAGATCTCAAGGGGAGGGGCTTACCCTGCTCTCCTAACTCAAGTTTGTGGACGGTTATTCAATTTCTCATGCCTATACCCTCTCTCATGCTGCGGCGCTTTTTGCTTCGATCGCTTCTAACGAGCTTCCTCGTTATTTGTAGTGTCTTTCTCATTCATCAGCCGTCCCAGGCCAATGTGCCCCTCTCCTATGAAAACTTAGAGTTTCCCCCCTTGGCGGAAGTGCAACTGCCGACCTATCACCGCGAAGTCCTCTCCAATGGCTTAGTGGTCTATCTCATGGAGGATCACCAACTGCCCCTGGTGGATGGCACCGCCTTAATTCGGGTGGGCGATCGGTGGGAACCGGAAGAAACCGTGGGACTCGCCGCCATTACGGGAAGCTTATTACGAACCGGCGGCACCGAGGAACATTCCGTTAATGAAATTAATGATTTTCTCGAGCAACGGGCCGCGTCCATTGAAACGGGCATTGATAATACCCAAGGAACCGCCAGTTTCAGCGCCCTTAAAGAAGACCTGGATCCCGTCTTAGATTTATTTGCAGAAATCCTCCAAAAACCCGCCTTTGAACCCGATCGTTTAGCCTTACTCCAACAACAAACCAAAGGCAATATTGCTCGACGCAATGATGATCCCGGTGATATTGCCGGTCGAGAATTTAATAAATTGATCTATGGGGCAAAGAGTCCCTATGCCCGTACCGTAGAGTACGCCACGATCGACGCGATCGATCGGGCTGATGTGGTGGACTTTTATCAACACTATATTCGTCCCGATCGGATGATCTTAGGGATTGTTGGGGATTTTGAAACCGAGGCCTTATTATCCCAACTCAAAGCTAAATTTGAGCAATGGCAGCCCGAATTGGATCAGGAACTGCCTCCCTTGCCCCCCGTACAGCAGGCCCATCGTTCCGACGTTTTTGTGGTGAGTCAGCCCCAAATGACCCAAAGCGATGTGAGAATTGGCCATATTGGTGGCATTTTCAAGAGTCCAGATTATCCCCCCTTAAGTGTCTTAAATGAAGTCTTGAATGGCTTTGGGGGACGGCTCTATAATCAAGTGCGTTCCCGTTTAGGTTTAGCCTATTCCGTCTATAGCTATTGGGCAGCCCGTTATGATTATCCAGGGCTATTTATTGCGGGGGGACAAACCCGAACAGAAGCCACGGTGCCCTTTATTAAAGCCATTTACCAAGAAATCGATCGGGTTCGGGAAGTGCCCATTGAACCTAAAGAATTGCAATATGCCAAGGATGTGGTTTTGAACTCCTTTGTCTTTAGTTTTCAGACCCCGTCCCAGGTTTTATCCCGATTACTGCGCTATGACTATTATGGCTATCCGGCAGACTTTCTCTTTACCTACCGTGACCACATTGATGCTGTAACGATCGCCGATGTGCAACGGGTGGCCCAAACCTATCTCAAACCGGAGGACTTTGTGACCTTAGTGGTGGGGAATTTAAGTCCCGATACTCCGGACTTAGCCGCCCTCAGTCCAACGGGAAGCGTCGAAGCGATCGACATTACGATTCCGCCCCCGAATTCCTAAAAGCGTTTCTAGGCAGGAGTGGATGATGGAACTGCACCCCTGGCAGTAGTCAAGCCACTAAAAGTGGTAGATTGAAATGCAGTTAGGGACGCAAAAATCCGGTAAGTGACGCTCCCTGACGGGAGTAACTTCCGTGATCTGGTGGTGGTGTTGCTGAAGGCGGCCCTGGCGGAACAGTATGACAGTGTGGCGGATGAGGATGTGGCCAAGATTACGGGGGCGGTGAAAAAACCCTTGCAGATGATTCGGCGCTTTAAGAACGAAGAACAGCCCAAAATTGCCGTTACGGTGGATCTCCTCACCAAGGGCCGCCGCAGAGACGATCGCTGGTGTGGATCTGGGGGAAGTGGCCGATCGCTTACGGGCCTTAAAGGACACTGCCCCGGCAGAGGCTGCCGCATGGCTAAGGGAACAGCGACAGATTGCCCAAATCCTAGACCGGCAGGAGGGGGGCGACAACCGAATTTATATCTCTCACCACGAGGACGAGTTAATTGCCGTGGAGCAGGGCTATCGTGCGGTAGAAGCGGGGAAACCCTATGGGCAACGCCCGGAAGACTACCTGGAGAGTTTTAAAGCCTACCTGGAAACCCAGAGCGATCGTTTAGCCATCCTCAACCTGATTACTACCCGCCCCCGTGACCTAAAGCGATCGGATCTCCGACAACTGCGCCTGGATCTGGATGCCGATGGCTTTTCCGAAGCTGACCTCCAATCCGCCCATCGTAATGCCCGCAA
>JBMTZC010000232.1:0-7180 GCA_049455215.1 Prochlorotrichaceae cyanobacterium | reverse complement strand
TAAATCCAGGCCTGATCCACCGCCATATTGGCTTCGGGATGAATATAAGCGGGCTTTTCCGATCGGGGCAACTGACCGGACAATACTAGGTGCGCCATGGCATCGCAAATGACCCGGGTTGCCATCAGGGAGGTGATATCGCTGATGTCGTAGGGAGGAGAAACTTCCACCACTTCTAGACCGGCGATCGGTGCTTTTTGGATAATCTTACCGAGGAGGGCCAACGCCTCACGGGGCAGCAGTCCACCGGGTTCTGGCCAGCCCGTTCCAGGGACAAAACCGGCATCAATACAGTCAATATCAAAGCTAATCCAGACACAATCGGTGCCATCGAGGGCCCGTTCCAGAGCAAAGTTAGCAGCGGCATCCATGCCCATTTCCGTAATATCCGTCACCGTCAAAATATTCGTGGCCCGTTCTCGGCAGACCTTGACCCCCTGACGGGGAACCTGCCATCCCCCAATCCCCAACTGCACCAGATTTTTAGCTGGAGCATTGGCCATATTTGTGGCATGGAACCAGGGACAGGTGTGCATCCGTTCATCGAGATCCGTTTCCTGGGTATCCACATGGCGATCGAAGTGAATAATGCCCATTTTTTTATCCCCTAAATGGCGGCAAATCCCTCTGACGGTGGGGAAGCCAATGGAGTGGTCGCCACCGAGGACGATGGGGAAGGCACCGCTGCTAAAAATGTGGGCAATGCCCTTAGAAATTTGATCAAAAGATTTCTCATTATTGGCGGGAATGGTAAACACATCCCCCACATCGCAAAGGGTAATTTGTTCCCGTAAATCAATGCCCAGTTCAAAATTGTACGGGGTATAAAGGGCGGAAATACGACGAATTCCCTGGGGTCCAAAGCGAGTGCCCGGACGATAGGTTGTGCCCGAATCATGGGGTACCCCAACGATCGCTACATCATAGTTACCCACCTGGCGGACATCCTCTAAATAGGGAGCTTTGAGAAAGGTATTAATGCCCGCATAGTGGGGCAGTTCTCCCCGGGAAAAGGTGGGAATCGATCGATCGCGAATACTCTCCGCCGCCTCTAACCCATACTCCAAGCCCTGACTGACTTCCTGTTGCCAACCCGTCAACGGCAGACGAGCTTCCAACTCCAGAGCGCGATCGGCTTCTGAAGAGGGGTGTTGAAAGAGAGGATTGTCAGCGGAGGAACTAGCCATGTTTTACCTCAGGAAACGGTAGTTACTGATACTTTTACGAAGGATTACCCAGACCTATCATAGGCGCAAGGTCGGCTGAGAGCGCAAGAATCATTTCACTTAAATGATCCAATGAAACCCTGGGGTTAGCTTACCGAATGCTGGGGGTTTTTCGTCTTTAATTTAAGGAATGTAAAGCTCCGCGTTTATGAGACTGTTTTTGTCTACTACCTAAAAGAGGTTTATTTGTGGAGAGTCCGTTTTTATTCTGGGGAATCATTATATTCCTCCTCGGTAGTCTGGGAGTCGGTGTGTGGGCTTCCCAATGGATTAAGGGGGATAGTGAAAACTTCTTAGTTGCGGGGCGGGGGCTGAGTTTGCCCCTGGCCGCCGCTACCCTCATGGCACAATCCGTTGATTCCAATGCCACTCTGGGCAATACGGATCTCACGGCGGAGTTTGGCTTTTGGGCGGGGGCTTCCTTACCCATAGGTTTGGCAATCTGTTTGCTCTTGACCGGGCTGTTCTATGCCAAGCCGCTGAACCGAATGGGACTGATGACTCTCCCAGACTTTTATCGGGTGAAGTACGGGCCACTCACGGAAAAGGTGGCCTCCGTGATTATGGTGCTCAGCTTTGCCTTTCTGTTAGCGGGAAATCTCGTCGCCGGTGGCTATCTTTTCCAATCTTTTCTAGGGCTCAGCTATAACAGCGGTGTTATTGCCGTTGCCTTGCTGGTCTTTGCCTATACGGTGTCCGGCGGGTTGTTTGCTGTTGCTTACACCGATGTACTGCAGGTGGGTATCGCTCTGGTGGGTTCCCTCGTGCTCATTGCCTTTGTGGCGGTGAACTTTGGGATTCATATCCCTGGGGGGATGGGGCCCTTTGCCTTTGAGCAACTCACGGATCCTGCAGCGGGAGCCGCCATTAACTGGGCCACCCTCCTCGCCCTGGGCATTGGTGATATTGTGGCGATCGATTTTATGGCTCGGGTTTTTGCCGCCGACAGTCCCGAAACAGCGCAGCGGGCCTGTTTCATTGGCTGTGCCGGAACTGTACTGATTGGGGTTCCCTTTTCCCTCGTTGCCCTCTCCGCCGGCACTATCTTTGAATCCGCCGGGATTACTCCCGATGGCCCCGTTCTCTTTGCGCTGCTGCAATCTGTAGCCCCACCCCTCCTCAGCCTCTTGGTGGTGATGGCCATTATGGCGGCATCCCTGTCTACGGGAGATGGAGCCATCCTGGGAACCGCTTCAGTGATTGCTCACAACATTCTGGGGGCAAAACGGGGCTCCCACAACGCCGACCATCAAGGAGCCGATCAGAGCGATCGTCTGCTCAAGCTAACCCGGAGCATGGCCTTCGTCATGGCGGTCTTAGGAACGTTGTTTGCCATTCAGGTGCCCCAAACGGGGGTTTTATTGCTCCTGGCCTTTGACCTGGGTTTTGCGGGATTGGTGGTGCCCTTAACCGGCGGGCTATTTTGGCCCAAAGCCACACGGGAGGGAGCCCTAGCCTGCATTTTAGCCGGATCCACCACCCGCCTAATCTTCTTTGTGCTGATGCCCACCATGTTTGGGGCAGAGAATAGCTTGCTTTATCTCCAAAATCCCTGGTTTACGATCGACTTTGATGGCTTCCCCACCCTGATCAGCCCCCTCGTGGGTTTGGTGCTGTTTATTGTCGTGTCCTATGCGACCCAACCCCCAGCCTTCAAATCGGATCAGATTCCCTAGGGGCTTCTCGACCTAATTGATGACGCGCCCTAGGGAGTCATTAGGGAGTATTGAGGTGGGCGGCGCAGCCGTCTGCCCTATTCCCTACGGTTCCTCCAAAATCTGAGCCACCGTACTTAAAACCGGATCGTCCGTTAACATCCAGGGGTGCAGAGCAACGGGCAGGGAAAGCGATCGTCCCACCGGAATGACCGAGCTATCCGCAGGGACGATCATTAAATCTAAGGGAGTCCAGAGAGAAACGAAACGCACTTGTTCTAGGGTGTGCCAGTCGTGGTTTAAATCCCGTAAAAAATCACTGTTGGGGCGCATCTGTTCACATCCTGCATTCCAGCGCAGATAACCAGTCCAGGTGCCCTGGTGGGGAGAGGAGAGGGTTAAGAAGCGGCGCACCCGCGCGAGTCCTCCCAGACGCTGGAGATAGTACCGGCTGATCAGGCCCCCCATACTAAAGCCCAAGAGATCAAAGGGTTCTTCCGGAGGTAAATGATCTTGGATGTAGCGATCGAGTTGACGAGCCAGCGCTTCTAAGGGAAGCTGACCACTACTGGGAATTAAATCGCAGCTAAACACCGTCCAACCTCGATCGCGGAGGTAGGTGGTCATGCGCTTAAAGACACGAGCCGTATCATCCAACCCATGAACGAGCATTACTGGGCAGAGTTTAGTCATAAGGGGAGCAAGGGAAGAAACCACTTTGGGCCATACTGGACTTTCCGCGTAAGCAGGTAGCCCGTGAGCTAAAGTATAATAATTTCCGTCCCGACAACTCAGGGCTTATGTTAGATCTCATTATTATTTTATCTTTCGTACTATTTGGCATTGGCGTAGGCTTTTATGGCATTGACTTTTTGCCAAGTTCTGCCCTACTTCAAGTCAATAGCCTCGATGGACTCCGATCGGTCACCGCCGGGTTTGGTGCGCTGATTTTTGGTATCGTTGGGCTTTTGGTGCAAACCTTGCTCCGCCGCATTCAAATTCAAGTGCGATCGTTACCGGTGGATATTTTGGTGAGCCGTGCGGTCGGCTTAGTCGTAGGTTTATTAATTGCAAATTTAATTTTAGCCCCTATTTTACTCCTACCGATTCCCTTAGAATTTGGCTTTGTTAAGCCCTTAGCTGCAGTTTTAAGCTGTTTGTTGTTTGGCGTATCTGGGATGAACTTAGCGGATACCCACGGACGGGCTTTACTGCGATTGATTAACCCGAATTCTGTAGAAACCTTACTGATTGCCGAAGGCACCCTCAAACCTGCCACAACTAAAATTTTAGATACCAGTTGTATTATTGATGGTCGTTTCCAAGAGTTGTTAGACACGGGATTTTTAGAAGGACAAATTCTCGTCCCTCAATTTGTTTTACAGGAACTGCAACAGGTGGCGGATGCCGCAAATGAACAGAAAAGAATGCGGGGTCGGCGGGGGCTAGACATCCTCAATCAAGTCCGATCGACCTATCCTACTCGTATTGTCATTAGTTCAACGGATTATGATGACATTCCCACCGTAGATGCCAAATTAGTCAGATTAGCCCAGGACATTAGTGGCATTTTAATTAGCAATGATTTTAACCTCAGTAAAGTCGCCAATGTCCAGAATGTGCAAGTCCTCAATATTAATCATCTGGCTCAATCTTTACGTCCCAATTACCTCCCCGGTGACACCTTAGCGCTGAAAATTATCAAAGAAGGAAAAGAGTCCTCCCAAGGCGTGGGGTATCTCGATGATGGCACCATGGTGGTGGTCGAGGAAGGACGATCGTACCTCGGCTCTGACCTAGAGGTAGTGGTGACCGGAGCCTTACAAACCTCAGCGGGACGGATGATTTTTGCGCGTCCCAATGTCCCTGCTTTAACGTAAGCCACCCCTAGGGGCTGTCATCATTTAGCACTGAAGTGTTTATATGGCAGTTGTTTCAACCCCTAGTGATGTTTGCTGGAGCGGGCGCGGTAACCTTGATGCCGCAACGCTTCTAGACCTAATGGATGACGCGCCCTAGGCGCTGTTCACTGAAACTGCCCCGCTTCTTTTTTAAAGCCTATGTCTGACTTACCTTCTGCCGTTCCAACCCTAACCACAGGGGATATAGTCAGCAATGGCTTTCGCTTATATCGATCGAATTTTCGGACTTATTTTGTCATTGCCCTACGATCGACCCTCTGGTTATTACTGCCCTTTGTGGGTTTAATGCTCTGGTCTGTGGGACTGAGTGTAAGCTATAACCTCTTCTCCTCCAGTGCTCTAGGGCTAACGGTTTTAATCTTTATTGCCCTCTTCGTGGGTCTGTTGATCCTCACCTTTCAAGCCATCGCCCGTGCCGTGATCAATATGGCGCTGATTACTCGTTTGGCCTATGGAGAATTTACGAACGCCTCAGAATCCGTCCAGGAGGCCCGTAAGGCCTTAAAACATCGAGGACGACCCATTTTACTCTCTTTTTTCTTCACGTTTTTAATTCTATTGGTCGTGAATATTGGGCTATCGATCGCAAATGTGCCTTTAACGGGGATATTCAGTCTCCTCTTTAGACTTATCGATCTGGCATGGCTCGCATTTTTATTGGCCAACCTGATCACCTTTAGCCTTTATACCTGGATCTCAGCCCGTTTTTTCTTGGTGGAAGTGCCCCTCGTCTTGGAGGATAACTTAACCGCAATACAGTCGATTCGGCGCAGTTGGACGCTGGCTCAGGGATCGGTGTTGCGGATTCTCTTGGTCATGACGATCGCTTTTTTAGTCACCATTCCCCTCTATAGTTTGGCATCAGTTCCCCCCATTTTGGGATTGGTTGCCACCGTTCCCGCCATGGATCTTGGAGTAGAAGTAAGCCAAGCTGCATTACTAACGCGATTCTTACCGGGGTTAGCGGTTGGGATGCTCCTTTTGTTGGCCATGAATATGATGGTGATGGGGTTTTGGCAATCCATTAAAGCGGTGATGTATTACGACCTACGCAGTCGGCGGGAAGGGTTTGACATTCGCTTAAGCCATCGTCAGTCCTCCCCCGTCCCCGATCGAGATCTCGTCTGGGCAACCCCCTCCAGGACAATCGAGGAGTTTACCGAGGAGTCCCTCCCTGAACCGATCGCGGCGGATCCTCCCCCTGAACTTGAAATTTCTCAAGCCGCAAAAAGCATTGCGGGACAACTACTAGAGCAGGCCGATTGTGCCCAGTTAAGCCAAGCCAATTGGTGGCAACTGCGCAATTACTTACAAAACCGCAATAACCTCGATCCGGCTATTAAAGCGGAGCAAAGTTTAGAACTTGCCCGCCACTGTCGCCAAGACATTGGCCTAAGCAAACTGCCCCAAAAAATGACGGGGGACACCTTCCTGGAAGCCCTCTACTGGGCGATCGTCAATAGTAATTTAAAGCTTTAACCCACTGGGGACTGGTCTCAATAGGCTCTAAGATCCACCTGACACAACTTGAGGAGTATGGCGTGCGGATTGGCATTGTGGGCTTAGGCTTAATCGGCGGTTCTTTGGGGTTTGACTTTCGTGCCCAAGGACATTTTGTGATAGGGATGAGTCGGCAACCTCACACCTGCGATCGTTCCGTCGCTTTAGGCAGTGTGGATGAAGCGGGGGTGCAACTTCAACGGCTAGCAGACTGTGAAGTCATCTTTCTCTGTACCCCGTTAAATGTCTTAGTGAAAACAGCCCTAGCCCTGAAACCGTACCTCCCGGAGACCACGATCGTTACGGATGTGGGATCCGCCAAAGCCACGATCGTCGAAGCCTTGGAACCCCATTTTCCCCAGTTTATTGGTGGGCATCCCATGGCCGGTAAAGCAGAGCGGGGCATTGAAGTCGCTCAAACCGGATTGTTTACCGGGAATCCCTACGTCCTCACCCCCACCGCCAACAGTAGCCCCAGAGCGATCGACATTCTTCGGGATTTGATTCACCAACTTCAGTCCCGCTACTACACCTGTAGCCCCACCCAACACGATCGCGCTGTGGCGTGGATTTCCCATTTGCCGGTGATGGTCAGCGCCAGCCTGATCCAATCCTGTGGTCAAGACCTCGATCCCACCGTGATCGAACTGGCGCAAAACCTGGCGAGTTCAGGCTTTCGGGATACCAGCCGAGTGGGGGGCGGTGTGCCAGAACTGGGACGTTTGATGGCGGAGTACAATACCTCAGCCCTCTTACAGAGCCTCCAGACCTACCGCCAGGTTTTAGATGGACTGATTGAGCACATTGAAGGACAAGAGTGGGAAGCGATCGAAGCTATTTTGGCGGATTGCCAAGCCCGTCGCCCCGATTTTCTCTA
>JBMTZC010000231.1:0-7180 GCA_049455215.1 Prochlorotrichaceae cyanobacterium | reverse complement strand
GGGGATTTAGAATTTTTCGAGGTACCTATGGTTGATTTTGAACGAGAGCAATTCTGGAAATTACTCCAACTCGCCAGTCCAGCCTTACCCGTGGGAGCCTATAGCTATTCAGAGGGATTGGAAACCTTACGGGAACAGGAGCAGCTTAATACGGCTCAAGATCTCCAAAATTGGTTAGAGCAAGAGTTACGCTACGGTTCTATTGCCACGGAAGGTGCGGTGTTAGTCCAAGCCTTTCAAGCGGTTCAGCAAGACGATGGTCAAAAGCTGTGTTATTGGAATCAATGGTGGTCTGCTTGGCGAGAAACGGAAGAACTGCGGAACCAAAGTTGGCAGATGGGACGATCCCTTTCACGCTTAGGCATGGCCTTGGAACCGGGCTTAGTCTCCTATTTTCAAGTCTGTGGTGACCCCTGCAACTTTGTCATTGCCTTCGCCACGATCGCTGCGGTTTGGCAGTTATCCTTACCCGCCGTCGTAGCAGCATACCTGTACAGTTGGCTCAGTAATCAGGTTAATGCCGGCATTCGCTTAATCCCCTTGGGGCAAACGGCAGGACAACAGGTGTTGCTCAATCTCCATCCCAGCCTGGAGTATGCCAGCCACCAAGCCTTGACGCAACCAGAATCCGAATGGGCGGGCTGGAGTCATGGTTTAGGCATGGTTTCCAGTCAGCACGAACATTTGTATACTCGCTTATTCCAGAGCTAAAGATTAATACGATCCCCCTAACTTGAGCATTAAACCTATGGTGCGCCTGAGCCTGTGCATGATTGTCCGGAATGAAGCGGAAACCCTCCCCCAATGTCTACAAAGTGTGTCGGGCATTGTGGATGAAGCGATCGTTTTAGATACCGGATCGACTGATTTAACCGTGCAGGTGGCCCGGAGTTGTGGAGCAAAAGTCTACGAAAGTACCTGGAAAAATGACTTTGCCCTGGCCCGCAACGAATGTTTAAGCTACGCCCAAGGGGAGTGGGTCTTGGTGCTAGATGCCGACGAGCAATTCATTCGCACCACTGCCCCGGCCCTAGCCCTCCTCATGGAGGATCCCCAGCACCTGGTTGTGAATTTAGTACGGGAAGAAGTGGGGGCCAGTCAGTCTCCTTTTTCCCTTGTGTCTCGGCTTTTCCGGCGACATCCTGACCTCGCCTTTACGCGGCCCTACCACGCCATGATTGACGATCGGGTGGAGGCCCTATTGGCTCGGGAAACCCAGTGGAAAGTGGTGACCTTAGAAGAGCCGTCTATTCGCCACGAAGGCTATCGCCCTGGGACGATCGCAGCCCGGGATAAATTTGAGCGGGCCCGGCAAGCCATGGAAAGTTTTTTGGCTGAACACCCCAATGATGTTTATACCTGCACCAAGTTAGGGGCCTTGCAGGTGGAAGCGGGTAACTGGGCCAGTGGTATGGAATTATTGCACCGAGCCCTGCGCCAAGCCTCCAACATTCCCGATCTCTGTTATGAACTCCATTACCATCTAGGCATTGCCGCCAATCGTTTGGGAGAATCAGAAGAAGCCGCAGAGCATTATCAGTTGGCGCTCCAACAGGATGTCCTACCGGTATTGAAAATTGGTGCCCACAATAACCTAGGCAATTTATACGAGGCTCAGGGAGATCTAGCGGCAGCCCGATCGCAATACGAAGCGGTGATTCGCATTAACCCCAATCTCGCTTTGGGATACTACAACCTCGGACTGGTGAAAAAGAAAAAAGGAGACCTCTGGGGAGCGATCGCTTCCTATGAAACGGCTTTACGGCTTCAACCCCTATATCCCGAAGCTTACCAAAATCTGGGGGTGACTCTCTTAAAACTGGGACAAGTGGCGGAAAGCACTCAGGCACTGCAACGGGCAATGGCGCTACACCAGCAAAATGGGAACTACGGGGAAGCCCAAAAGATCGCTGCATTTTTGAAGGAACTCTTGGGTTAGTCTGACTTCAGCCCCAAACTTCCCAATCTCTCAGGGAGATCCAGCTTTAACGCCCTGAATCCTGAAAGGATGATTGAGCCACCTGCAAAATGTCCGCTGTATCGATTAATGTTATCCTTTGGAAACTTCCTGCATTCGCTGCGGTGCTAGCTCGTTAAACTCCTATGACTCATCACGATTTGGTTGAAAAACTCCTTCAACAATATGCCGCTGGCGATCGTCAGTTCCAAGGAATTCAACTCCGGGAAATGGATCTGATTAACTTAACGCTGCCCCAGATTGACCTGAGTAACGCCGATCTCCGTCAGAGTCGTTTGGGAAAAACAGATTTTAGTCAAGGGATTTTTCGAGCAGCGGATTTGAGTGAAGCGATCCTCTGGGGTACCAATCTCAGCCGCGCCGATTTAGGGAACGCTATCCTGCGGGAAACAGAACTGAGTGGCGCAATTCTCAGCGAAGCAAACTTAAGCGGTGCCTTGTTGGTTCGGGCCACCCTATCCGGTGCAAACCTCTGCAGCGCCAACCTGGATGGAGCCCTGTTAATTGAAGCAGACTTAAAAGCGGGTTCCGATCAACCCACCAGCCTCAGCAAAGCTAGCCTGAGAGGGGCCAATTTAGCCTATGCCAATTTAAGCGGAGCCCTGCTCTATCAAGCGGATTTAGAAGGGGCTTACCTCTGCCGCACCGTTTTTCAACAGCGATCGCTACAGTCCCTGTGTGCCAGTAACCTTACAGAAGCCAACTTAGCAGGGGCTAACCTCAGCTATAGCAACCTCAATGGCGTTATTTTGTGCCGTGCCAACCTCCGAGGTGCAGATTTAACGGGAGTTTGCCTAGAAGGAGCCGACCTGCGCGGGGCCATTCTGCCGGATGGTTCAGTCCAGGCGGAATAGTAGGCAGAATAGTCATTCCAGAGATCGTGATTCGAGACCTCGTGATTCCAGAAATCCATGACAGGGAACGGTAGCGGAAATTTACCCCGACAACGCTGGGCTGTTCAAGGCGCAGAGCATCAAGATAGCCTCAGTGCGATCGTTGAGATGACGGGGTTGTCCCCTTTGGTGGCTCAGGTGTTAATCAACCGGGGCATTACGACACCGGAAGCCGCTCAACAATTTCTCTATCCTGAAACCCTGGAGTTACCTACTCCCTTGGGGGAATTTGCGGATTTACCCCACAGTTTAGAACTGCTGGCCCAAGCGATCGATCGTCAAGACCCCATTGCCATTTGTGGCGACTACGATGCCGACGGCATGACCAGTACGGCGCTACTCCTGAGGGCGTTGCGCTCCTTGGGAGCCCAGGTAGACTATGCCATTCCCAGCCGCATGAAAGAAGGCTATGGCCTCAACGATCGGATTGTCGAAGAGTTTGCTCAGGATGGGGTGCGCTTAATTTTGACCGTAGATAATGGCATTGCAGCCTACCAGCCGGTGGCCCTGGCCCGCAGCTTAGGCTTAAGCGTGATCATTACGGATCACCATGATCTGCCCCCGGAACTCCCCCCCGCCAATGCCATCCTCAATCCGAAACTGCTGCCGGAGAACTCCCCCTATCGTGGTTTAGCCGGGGTCGGGGTGGCCTATGTCCTGGCGGTTTCTCTGGCCAAATATGTGCAGAAATCTCAGGATTTTATTAATGATGCCCTCGAACTGTTCACCCTGGGGACGATCGCCGATCTGGCTCCTCTGGTGGGGGTAAACCGCCGCTGGGTGAAACGGGGTTTAGCGCGGCTGCCCCATTCCAAAGTGCCGGGTATTCGGGCTTTAATCCGGGTAGCGGGTCTGGAACCGGAGGAACCGGGAACCCTGCGGGTAGCGGAAAAAACACCCTCCAAGAGCCAAAAAAGCTTTAAACCGGATGATATTGGCTTTCAACTGGGGCCTCGCATTAACGCCATTGGCCGCATTGGGGATCCCGACATTGTAATTCGGTTATTCACCACCGAAGACTGGGACGCGGCCTATGACCTGGCCCAGGAGTGCGAAGATGCGAACTGCTACCGCCGCCAGTTGTGTCAGGAAATTGAAGCGGAAGCGATCGCCATTTGTGAGGAACAGGCTCACCGTTTAGGGGAAGAAAAAGTGTTGCTGGTGATGCGGAGGGATTGGCATCATGGCGTGATTGGCATTGTCGCCTCTCGCTTAGTGGAGCGCTATGGAGTGCCGGTGTTTATTGCCACCCTGGAAAACGAAACCCAGGTGCGGGGGTCGGCCCGAAGCATTCCGGAGTTTAACGTTTTTGAGGCGCTGGAATATTGTAAGGATCTACTCGATCGTCATGGGGGACATCGGGCGGCGGGGGGCTTTTCGGTCGCCCTGGACAACCTGGAAGCCTTTCGTCAGCGACTCATTGAATTTGCCAATCAATCCCTTTCTCCCCAACACCTGAAGCCGTTGGTGAAACTGGATGGAGAAGCTAACCTGACGGACATTACCTGGGACTTGTACCACCAGATCGATAGCCTCCACCCCTGGGGCATCGAAAATCCAGAGCCGGTTTTTTGGAGCCGCAACTTGCGGGTGCTGGAGCAAACCCCGATCGGTGCAGACCGCCAACATGTGCGCCTCTCCCTCTGCCCTGTAGATGGAAATCAGAGTTTCAAAGCCCTCTTTTGGAATGCAGCCCGCTATCTGCCTTTGCCCTCCCTCGTCGATGTGGCCTTTCACCTCAAGCAAAACACCTGGAAAGGAGAAACGAGTTTACAGCTAGATGTGGTGGGGGTGCGCCCCAGCAGTGATGCCGCTGCCTCTCCTCCTACGCAGTCTCCCCGCAAAGCTCACTTTAGCCACAACGATCGCGGGTATGACTGTAGTTACACCTGGAGCGGTACAGCCTGGGAACTGCGCATTCGCAACGATCGCCAGCAGGTATTAGCCGTTCCTGAAGGATCCAACCAAGGTCTACTGGGGCAAGATCGGATCTCTGCCCGAACGGTGGATATTACTGAAGCCAAGTTTGCGCCCTTGATTGCCCTAGCCCAACAAGCTCTGGGATTAACCCGTTAAGCAGGCGATCGGGTCTGAATCTCTGCTTCCTTTGGTACTGAAGCCCTACCCCGATTTCAAAAATTGCACAATTTGCAAGAGTTGATCAGACCAGCGGAGACGGTTTTCGATCGCTAGGTTGGGGTGATTCATTAAATATTGAATGAGGGCCAGTAAGGTTTCCGTAAACTGTTGCGGTTCGCCAGTCGGGTGCTCATAGTCATAGTCTGGAGCAGCAGCGGTGGTGGACGATCGTGGGGCGACGGGAGCAAAGCTTCCCTCTTCCATCACACTACTAATCAGCACCCGCTCCACCTCCTCCAGGGTGGTTTGTCCTCCGAGAACCAACTGCAGACCGTAATCCGTTAGGGTTTTCATCCCCGCCGATCGCGCTGCATCCCTTAAGTCATCGGCGGAAGCTCCCCCTATAATTAAATCCTTGATTCCCCGATCGGCCTTGAGCAACTCATAGACCCCCACCCGGCCCTTGTAGCCCATCCCTTTACAGTGGGTGCAGGCCCCTTCGAGATCCTGACCTAAAGCGGAAACTACCTTGGCCCGGTAAAGCGCGTGTTGAGGGATGTCGGGCTGTACCCAGCGCACGGGTCGCCAGTCCTCCGCCGTGGGATGATAGGGAATGCGACACTGCGGACAAACCCGCCGGACTAACCGCTGAGCTAAAACACCAATCAGGCAACTAGAGACCCGGAACGGATCCACCCCCAGTTCCTGGAGCCGCACGATCGTTCCAGCGGAGTCGTTGGTGTGGAGGGTACTGAGGACTAAATGCCCCGTGAGGGACGCTTCCACTGCAACCTTAGCGGTTTCCCGATCCCGAATTTCGCCCACTAAGATCACATCGGGATCCTGACGCAGGAGGGCCCGCAGCACCTGGGGAAAGTCCATGCCCTTTTCCCGAATCACCTGTACCTGGGAAATGCCGGGCAAGATATATTCCACCGGATCTTCCACAGTGCTGATATTAATTTGGGGGGTATTTTTTTCTGCGATCGCCGCATACAGGGTGGTACTTTTTCCCGAGCCCGTGGGGCCCGTGACTAGAATTAAGCCGTAGGGTCGCCGGATCATGTCTCGAAATTGTTCCAAAATAGGCAGATCCGTCATAAAGGTCTCCAGCAGTAAATCACCGGAACCACTTTTGAGAATCCGCAGCACCACTTTTTCGCCGTAGTAGGTGGGCAGTGTACTCACCCGTAGGACGACTTTCTGGGTTTGAAACTTGAGGCGAATATGGCCATCCTGGGGCACACGCCGATCGGCAATATCCAGGTTAGCGAGAATTTTAATGCGGGACGTAATGACGGGAATCGCCGATCGGGGCAGGGGGGGCCAACTGAGATGGAGGATGCCATCTTTACGAAAGCGAATTTGCAGCGCCGTTTCTTGGGGTTCAAAATGAATATCCGAGACACCTTCCTGCAGCGCTTTATAGATAATGACATTGACCAAAGACACCACCGGATGGGACAGCGGCAAGCGCAACTCCCTTTCGAGATCCACTTCGCTATGGGTAGCTTCCTGGGACAAGGGCAAGCCCGAAAGGTCAATATTTTCGGGGGCAATAATCTCCAAGTCTGGGGGAAACTCCGGTAGGGACTGAACCGCCGGCAGGGACTGAACCGGCTCAGATCTGGGCAGTTCAGCCCGCATGGGAGCCGGAATGACCGAGGGATCTAAGCTGTGATGCAAGAGGGTGTAATAGTCTTCGATGGAAATGACCCAGCGGCGCATCCCCAGACCATGGTGGTGAAGAACATAGTGCAAATTATCGATCGCTTCGGAGTGATCCGGGTTTAACATCCCCACCCAGAGGAGCGTGGTCTGTTGAGGATCCATCTGGAGGGGAATGAGATGGTAGTGATCACAGAGGGAGAGAGACACAATGCCCTGTAAACAGCCGCGAATCCAGGCAAAACTGACGGGATGCAGCTTCGGATCAAAATAGGGAACCCCATAGCGAATTTGCAGTTCCCAGCGTTCCCGTTGCCGATAGGCTCGCCTTTTCTGTGGAGGCAACACCCGTTTGGTTACGGTTTCTAGGGCTTCCAGCACAGAACAGTGTAGGGTTTGGGTGGTTTGCCAAATCTGTTGCAATTGCTCACGGCTAATCTGCCCCGACCTCACGAGCGATCGCCAGAGCGGTAGGTTTAAGTAGTCAGGCACTGCACCAGCGGTATAAGGCCGACTTGTTGCAGATCTCATGGGCACATCTCCTCCGCCCTGATCGGGTGAA
>JBMTZC010000230.1:0-7204 GCA_049455215.1 Prochlorotrichaceae cyanobacterium | reverse complement strand
ATTTTAGGGTTACCCTCTACGGGGTACCAAAGCAAATCCCCAGCAACAAATACCTCCGGGGTTTTGGCAAATAGCCACTCCAGGTTTTCCTTAATCAACGTGATCCAGGCAAACTGAAGGGTATTGTCTGACATAGGTTGACCATCACTATCTGGGTATTCAATTTCAATGGGGGATTCGGAGGGGATCACCTGAGAGGATTTAGCCCCACGATCGCTAGATTGGAGTGCGGGAGAAATTGTCATCTGTCAAATCCTAATACCATCAGTTTGCCAAGATACTAATTCAATTGCACTACATTACAGCAGTCCTAGATCAGTTGTAAGGACTAGACTGCTGAGCCCGAAGGGCGCACACCACACAACCCATTTAGGATTGCTGTATTCTACCTAAATTCGGCGTTGTTGTATGAGTTGCATGAAGCGGGGGAAGCGCAGGGAAGAGGGATAGTAAGTTGTAGTTACGACACAGCAACGTCCCATGAAACCCATAAAGTCCTTACGTGAGGAAATTCTGACTTCTTCAAACTAAACGGTAGCCATTGATACTTTTTGTTCGATCTGAGACCGTTTAGCTTGGACAGAAGCTTAAAGGCGATCGTGTCGCAACAAGAAATGAGCCTCTGGTCTACCCACAAGCTGTTCACTGTCACTGCATAAAGTTACCTGGATAGAGTCATGTTTTCATCAACAAAAACTTCATCTGCATCCAAGTGGAATAGTTTAAATTGTAATCGTGGCGAACTTACTGATCTGCAGTTTGCCTGCATGATTTGTGGTGGTATGCACATGACTGCAGACCACTGGCAGTTCATGGAAACTATGCCTCAAGATCCCCTAGACATGGTGGAAGATCTATCCAAGATGGGGCTTTATAAGCAAGAACAGTTTGATGTGGCGGATCGGGTAAATGCCTACGAGCTTCGTAAAACCTTGTTTTTGAAGATGGCGGGGAAAGGTGACCCTAAGCGTGAAAGATTAGTGTTAGAACTTGCCAAGCAAGCGGGCGGATTAGAGAATGCCTTTGCCGCTGCCTTTGGTGCCCAAGCCGGTCTCTTCTTTGCTGGCTCTATTCGTAATGGTGGCTTTACCCGCCGAGAATTTGTTAAAAATTTGGCTTTAGGTGCAGCCTTAGTCACCCTCGCTAACTGCGCTAAAAGACCCACTGAACCGCCTACCCCGGCCAGCGCACCGGGAGAACCCCCTGTTCCCGTTGCAGACTTAGAAAAGACGGAATTGAAAATTGGGTTTATTCCCATCACTTGTGCTACACCCATCATCATGTCTGAGCCCTTGGGCTTTTACCAAAAATATGGATTTAAGGCAGAAGTGGTGAAAATGCCCAGTTGGGGTGCAGTCAGAGACTCAGCGATCGCTGGTGAACTTGATGCTTACCATATGCTAGCTCCCATGCCCATTGCCATGACCTTAGGACTGGGATCTGCTTCCTTTGGGGTCAAGCTCGCCAGTATTGAGAACATTAATGGACAAGCCATCACCGTTGCGGAGCGCTATAAAGGGCAAGTCAATGGCCCTGCTGACTTCAAGGGCTTCACCATCGGGGTACCTTTCCCCTACTCCATGCATAATTTGCTGTTACGGTACTACCTCGCCACTGGAGGACTTGACCCGGATGTGGATGTCAAAATCCGTCCCGTTCCCCCGCCAGACAGTATTGCCCAATTAGTAGCGGGCGATATTGATGCCTATCTCATGCCCGATCCCTTTAATCAACGGGCCGTGTATGAAGGGGCTGGGTTTATTCACAAATTGACGAAGGATTTATGGGAAGGTCACCCCTGTTGTGCCTTTGCCGCCAGTGATCAGTGGATCGAAGAACATCCCAATACCTTCCGCAACCTCAATAAAGCCATTATCGAAGCGGCTGGCTATGCCCGTGATCCTAAAAACCGTCCAGAAATTGCTCAAGCCATTTCAGAACGGGCCTTCTTAAATCAACCCGTTGAAGTGGTTCAGGCGGTCTTAACCGGTAACTTTGAAGATGGTTTAGGAAATACCCAAGACATTCCCAATCGTATTGATTTTGATCCCTATCCTTGGCAGAGTTTTGCCAATTGGATCTCCTCCCAATTAGTACGCTGGGATCTTCAAGGTGACGGCAAAGCGGGTCAAGAAATTACCCCCGAGACCTATGACGCTGTGGGACAAAACATCTTTTTGACCGATTTAGCCCGGGAATTAGCAGAAGAAGTCGGACAAACCCCTCCCGATGAAATTTATCGGGTTGAGAAACTAGCGTTTGACGAGTTCGATCCTGCTGATCCTCAAGGTTATGTGGATGAGCAAATCAAAAAATATGGTGTCTAAGCAATCCTTTGGGCTTAGATATCCGATCCGGTGACGTTTCTGATAACGTTACGGATCCGTTGTGAAACGGGATACTCAGGCAGAAAGGGAGAGAAGTCATAAGCCAATTTCTCTCCCTTATATTTAGCCAAACCAGATCACAAAATCAGATCAAAGTATTGCCTTATATATTGTTTTCAGGATATGGCTTTCAGCGATTCGGATCATTCAGTGCAAAAAGATAAAAACTCACCTTTTTTCAATGAGGATATACTAGCGATCGGCTTGTTTCTCCTTTCACTCTGTTTATTTTTGGGATTTTGGGAATTAGGTGCAAATCTCAAATGGTTTGCCCAGGGAATGCCCACCGCTTCCAAGACCATAGAAGAGTTATGGTGGTGGGTCACCCATCCTTTCTTTGACAATGGTCCCAATGATCTGGGTATTGGTTGGAACTTACTCATTAGTCTCAGACGAGTTTCAATTGGCTATATTTCTGCCTCTATCATTGCAATCCCCCTTGGGGTGATCATCGGCATTTCTCCGATCGCGTATAAGGCCTTTAATCCCTATGTACAATTGCTCAAGCCCGTTTCCCCCTTAGCCTGGTTGCCCTTAGGGCTATATATCTTTCGAGATTCGGAACAGACTGGAATTTTCATTATTTTGATCTCCAGTATTTGGCCCACCTTAATTAACACAGCTTTTGGTGTTGCCAATGTGAACCAGGAATATTTGAATGTGGCAAAGACCTTGAATGCTTCCAGAATGAGAACGATTCTCAAGGTTATTCTTCCGGCGGCACTGCCCAACATTGTCTCTGGACTGAGGATTAGCATGGGCATTGCTTGGCTCGTGATTGTTGCCGCAGAAATGCTACTGGGAACGGGATTAGGCTATTTCATTTGGAATGAGTGGAATAACCTTTACATTCCTAATATTTTGGTCACCATCTTTATTATTGGTATCGTGGGTCTAATTTTAGATAATATTTTCGCGGCCCTCGAAAAGTTTGTTTCCTTTGGACAAAAAGCATGAGTATTGCGCCCACTCCAACCATTGATTCCGACAATTCTGCCCAAGGATTTAATGCTGCAGGGACTTTATCCGTTCGCAATGTCACAAAAGTGTTTCCTGGGAAAAAGGGGCTTTTTGATAAGCTTACGGGCAAGGCTTCCAAGGATTTTGTCGCCATCCAGGATATCAATATTGAAATTGAGCAGAATACTTTTGTCACGATCATTGGTCCCTCCGGTTGCGGCAAGTCAACCTTGTTGGACATCATTGCGGGGCTTTCCCCCGCCACCTCAGGGGAAATTTTAATCGATGGTAAACCCATTGCTGGCCCAGGGCCCGATCGGGGCATGGTCTTTCAAAACTATTCTTTAATGCCCTGGATGACGGTTGAAGAAAACATTTACTTTGCCGTAGAAACCGTATTCCCCAAACTACCCAAACGGGAGAAGGTTAGGGTTGTTCAAGAGAACTTGCAATTAGTGGGCTTAGAAGCTGCAGCAAAAAAACATCCCCACGAAATTTCTGGTGGGATGAAGCAACGGGTTGGCATTGCCCGAGCCCTTGCCATTAATCCGCAAATTCTCCTCATGGATGAACCCTTTGGGGCGTTAGATGCCTTAACTCGTGGGTTCCTACAGGATGAAATTGAACGCATTTGGGAGCAACAACGAAAGACGGTAATTATGATTACCCACAGTATTGAAGAAGCGTTGTTGTTGTCCGATCGAATTGTCATGATGACTCGTGGCCCCACTGCCAGAATTGATGAAGTTTTGGAAGTGCCGTTTCCTAGACCCCGAAATCGGGAAACGATCGATCAACATCCGGCTTACCATGAGCTCAAAGCAGAGATGGAAAGCCATTTATTTAGAGAGACTCGCGCTGTTGAAGCAGCCAGGGTCAAAGCGCCAACTTAAGGTCTTAAAGATCAATCTTTAAACCACTCTATACGTCACATGAGGTTCTGAATTCTATGGCTATTTCAGCAATTACTGAACAACTCTTAGCAGCCAAAAAGTCTAAGGGCGTTTCTTTTTCAGACTTAGAAAAAGCAGTGGGTCGTGATGATGTTTGGATTGCGGCGGTTATCTATCGCCAAGCCAGTGCATCTCCTGAAGAAGCAGAAAAATTACTCACGGCCTTAGGGTTATCCACAGATCTGGTTGGGGAACTGACGGACTATCCCCTCAAAGGATCCTTAGAACCGGTCATTCCAACAGATCCTTTAATTTATCGTTTTTACGAAATTATGCAGGTCTACGGAATGCCGATGAAGGCAGTCATTCACGAAAAGTTTGGAGATGGCATTATGAGTGCGATCGACTTTTCTTTAGATATTGAGAAAGAGGAAGATCCCAAGGGCGATCGGGTTAAGGTCATTATGTGCGGTAAGTTTTTACCCTACAAAAAATGGTAAACCCTTCAGTCTAATTGCCAGCAACTTGAGGGACTAGCGATAAATTGTGGCGGGTGGCACAGCCGCCCATCATCTCCCGACTAATCTCTAGAAAATCCAACAACAAATCAGATTTTGAGGTACTTTTCATGCAGAGCATTTTAGTTTCTCCCTTAGCCCGTACCCGCCAACTGGTTTTATCTGTACCAGTGCAAATTTTCTTATTCCTGGCACTGGGCTCCCTGAGTCTTTGGTTGCTCTATTTTTCCGCACACCCCTCCACCCATAATGCCATGCACCATGGCCGCCATACGACTTTAGGGGTAGCTTGTCACTAATTTAAGTATAGATTTTGGCTGTTGATTTTCCGTTTTCAGCAGACAGCCAAACTTAGATAAAATTCAGGAGTGTTGAAGGTTTCAGCACTCCTCTTTTATGCGTTACGGTGATCTTTAACTTCGCACAGCAATAACGATGGATGAAACGAAACCACCTCTCCCTCCCTTTACCCTAGAAACGGCTCGAGCAAAAGTGCAAGCAGCGGAAGATGCCTGGAACACTCGTGATCCGGACAGAGTTGCTTTAGCCTACACCGTTGATACCGTTTGGCGAAATCGAACTGAGTTCTTAACAGGAAGAGAAGAAGTCCGTCAATTTTTAATTCGGAAGTGGAATAAAGAACTAGATTACCGCTTACGCAAGTGGCTCTGGAGCTTTATGGACAATTTTATTTCTGTAAAGTTTGAGTATGAATGGCATGATGATTCTAATCAGTGGTATCGAGCCTATGGCAATGAACAATGGGAGTTTGCCCCCAACGGCCAAATGAAGCGGCGAGAGGCCAGCATTAACGATTTACCCATTAAGGAAGCCGATCGCAAATTTTTATGGGAACGGACTCATTAATTTACTGTTGTTGTTGCATACGTTGCTTCAGCATAAAACCAGCCCCAGTACCGATGCCTAGAGCAGAGGTAAAGTAACCCAGGGTAATGAGACGAACAGATAAGGGAGGGGCAACACCAATAACCTCAACGGTTTCCTGAATGCTGAACGGCTCAAAAGCAGACTCTTGATTAACTGGATCTAAGGGAGGTAGAACCGTAACGATCACTTCATGAGGAGCACCATCAAAAAACTGTTGGTTCCAAGTGTAGCTACCCGTTTCGTCCAGCAGCGTATTAAAAGAGAGTACTAAACGATCGTATTCCAAAGCATAGCTTTGAATTTCAAGACGGGCATTTTTAAGGGGTTCACCATTAGCATTGTGGACTTTGAAGGTAAAGGGTGTCGCGTAACCGACCTGTGGCTCTCCTCTAAAGTCTAAGTCTGCCACTACTGTTTCCGGTAAAGGAGTAGTTTCTTGCAGAAGCTTAGGGCGAGGCGTGTTCTTATTTTCCTGATCATGATCCACATGGGCATCTGCCCGTTCTGCACTAATACTGACGTAAAGCATCACACCAATGGTGATTAGAATGGCAGTGCTTAATAGCAATTGAACTCGACGCGGAGCCGTTTCCCCCTCTAAAACCGTTTGGTCACCACCAATGACCCAACCCCCACCAAATCCGATGATGAGCAAAGTGCCTATTAATAGGGCAAAATTACGGTATTTAATGGGATTTTCGGGAACTTTAAACGTCAAGACTTCGGTAAAAGGTTCAAACGCTCCCGGTTGTTGAGGGTAAACCGTAATGGTGAGATTATAGTGACCTCGAATGGGCATCATTTGCTCAAACTGAACCGTTCCCGTTGAGGTGGGCAAGCGCAGATCCAGCAACGTCGATCCCTCAACAATGGGAAAGTCTGAAGTGAGCCAGGGCGATTTGGGTGGTGTTTCTAATTGGACATGAAAATTAACATTTTCGATCGGTTTACCGGATTCATCCTCTGCCGTGAGGGTTAATTGGGTTAGATGGGAAAAGGGAACAGTCTCTGCAAGGGGTGGGTCTAATTCCAGTTGAAGAGAAGGAGCCGCTTGTAGAATTTGGGGTGCAAGAAAAAGGGTAGAGAGGGTTGTCGCCCCACCCCAGAAAAATTTGTGTAGGCGAGAAAGAATCATATTAAAAAATTAAGTCTTTGTTAAACCTGAGTCTAACAAAGGACTAGAATCCGAAAACGTAGCGATCGCTACTTCTGAGAGAATCATTCCTATCGCTTCAGGAGATCAAGAAGATATCCTATTTTCAAAGCGTAAGAGTTCCAAACTACGATCGCCATAAACTCCTTCAATCTGCTGCGTACAACAGTCGATCGCAAATTCATTCAGTTCGTCCGGTTCAATATCAAACAAGTCCTGAAAGACATCTGCTTGTACACGACAGAACCGGGGTCTACGATCGTAAATCGTACATTTTCGGGTGAGGTGATCAAAATGAATACACCAGCCATCCTGCCCCACTAAACTAAGATACAGTTCCAGATCCTGGGGATTTAAATAGGTTTCTAGGTCAGGACGATCGCGGGGATCGAGGTGACAGCAAGC
>JBMTZC010000229.1:0-7208 GCA_049455215.1 Prochlorotrichaceae cyanobacterium | reverse complement strand
TTATTGGACAAATCGATCTTGATTTATTGATTAAAGATATTTGTTGCATCGTCGCTAAGGCTTTTGGTTTTGATCAAGATCAATATGAGGGATCAGAAGTTTTTATTCCTATGATACGTCCTCAATATCCGAATGATCAAATGGCAAAATTAGAATTTAGTAAAGGAGTATCTAAAATTATTAGCAAATATGATTTTACCCCTTCTTTTCAAGCCTTTATTTATCAAATCACTAATAGTCGTATGGTAGAAAATAATCTAGACAAAATTAGGTTATTAAAAAGATGGTTGTCTGCCGCTAATAATATTAATCCCGATGAGAAAAAACATTTTAAAGACCTTTATCTGTATGACAAGTTACAGAGATTCAATGCTCGTGACTGGATTATTTCTCTTATTCAATTGATAAAATTATCTGGAAAAAAAGGTTTGGTTGTAGCGATAGATGACTTAGATATTTTAACAAAAAGAAATTCAGAGACACGCAGATTTTTTTATACAAAGAATGCGGTTGCTGATGTCTATGAAATTTTACGTCAGTTAATAGATGATACTGAAATTCTAGAGCATTTTCTGCTGCTGGTTAGTGGGGATCGTTCTCTCCTAGAAGACTTAGATAGAGGCTTTCGTTCATACGATGCTTTATGGATTCGACTACAAACAGGATTAGCCGCTAGTGAAAAATTTAATTCTCTAGCTGATTTACTTGACATTGATAAACATTTTGAATCTCAGCAAAGCACTAATCAATTTCTGAATATAGTTTATGAAAAACTCCACTCTTTACTGGCTAGTATAGAGTCTTTAGATACTTACCATCATCCTTCTATTCCAAATAATTATCTAGAAAAATATACATCTCTTCAACAAAGAATTATTGAAGCAACTTGTCTAAAAGGAAGTCATCTCTAATGAATAGAAACACTGCGATTGCCGTTATTGAGTCCTTGAGGTCGGGTATTCCAACAAGAACTTCAACGCGAGAATTACCTGATGCTAGACCAGGCTTAACATCTAAAATTGCCCAAGACCTAGATGATTTTATTTCAGGTAATTATCCTAAAGGTAGATTTATTTGGGGTGCTTATGGACAGGGAAAAACACATGAATTGACCTGTATAGAACATTTGGCTTTAGATCGAGGTTTTGCTGTCAGTAGAGTTACTCTCAGTAGAGAATTATCAGGACAACACTTGTTTCGTTTATATGGAAAGCTTGCGTCTTCAATTAAAACTCCAGATTCTAAGCATTTTGGCATTCAACATAAGTTAGATAAAAAGACATCGGGTGATTTACCTGATAGTCTTATTCAAGAGAAAGATCGATATACACATCCTTTACCTGCAATTGTTCTTGAAGATTATTTTTATGCAACGGATCAACAAGCTCGTGAATTATTATATAGAGATATCTTAGGAGAAAAACCTCCTATTGGAGACATCAAAAAAATTCATAGGGAGTCTCGTGCAGTTCCCTTTCCTAAAATTCCACCTTTTGGAGTTTTAAAACATGGTCAAGCTTATTTTGAGGTAATGTCAGATGTTATTCAATGGTGCGGCTATAAGGGATGGATTATCCTTATTGATGAAATTGAACTCATTGCCAGATTAGGGAAGGTAGGGAGATTAAATGCCTATAAAAATCTTAGTTGGCTTTTAAATTGGTCAGTTCAACCACAAAATAAAGGATTTCCGTTTTATTTCGTAGGGGGGGTAGCTTCTCCATTGATGAATCTTTGGCTGGGTTCTGAAAAAACAGCACCAGATAAAGAAATAATGCCTCAATTAGCAATGACAAAGTTTGACAACGAGGAAGCAGCAGAGATAATTAGTTTCTTCTTTGAAGAAGCTTTAAACAATCAGCAATGTCCCTCTATTAATCCTTTAAATATCGATCAAATTATTCAAATATTAGCGAAGTTAGTAGAATTTCATCAAAAAAGTTATAACTGGAATTCAAGCATAATTGATCGTGATCTACGTGATTTAATTAATTCACTTGGTTCAAGCTCATTGAGAACATATATTCGTGCATTACTTGAATCATTAGATATTAAGTTTCTATACTCTGTCGATTTTAAGCCAAACATTAATATAGAGGATTTTGATATTCTTATGACTGAGGACACAGGCTTCTTTCAGGAGTAGGTATAAATTGAATGTTTGTCGGGAGGATCGTTGTCAGTTATCAGTTATTAACACTGACCAGAGAGCGATCGTTCTGAGAGAAGATGACCCCCCAGACTAAGGGCTGTCCTCAATTTGATCTCAAAGATGGAGACAAGAGGATCCAGTCCCTAGCCATTTGGGGAGGCACAGTCAGCTTGAGGCTGCAATGTTTTGATTGAATGGTTGACGCGCCCTAGACAGTCTCAGCCCCTTGTTGCTTTTCGTATACCACTTCGTACACCTTGGCTTCGGGCAACTGGGTAAACAGAGGAGCCATCTTCTTAAAAATAGCCTGATGAACTTCGTCTTGATTCTCTTGGGTGAGGTGTTCCAAGCTATCCCAGAGAATGACGGAAATACCACGGTTGCTATCTGGGTCTTGAAAAAGATAAGCCGCCTTAAAGCCTGAGCCGTAGGCTGCTACCGCTTCCTCATATAGCTTTTCTGCTTCTGCAAATTTACCAGGCTTAAACTCACCCACGGTGATGTGAGCATAGTCCCGTTTCAGAAAATCTTGAAAATCGCTCATGTGTCTAATGCTTCCAGAGGACAGAGGGGCGTGGGCAAACCATTACAAATTAAAGCGGGAGAATGCACCGCACCCTCCCGCTCATTGTCCCACGTTAGGCTATCAGCCCCTAGGGAAATAAAGCTGAAGATTCTTCGTTATTCTGCTGCCACTAGAACTTCTTCAGCAGATGCATCGGTTCCATCTGCAGCTTCGGCAGTAGCTTCTGAGGCTGGTGCCTCAGCGATCGTTTCTGCATCAGTAGTCTCTTTAGCGATCGTGGCTTCCGGGGCAACTTCTTCCGCTGCTTCAGCCTCAGGGCTAGGAGCAGCAGTAACAGGGATTCCGGCGGCCGCTTGCTGTTTCTGGAGCAGTTGCTGGCGATAGCGCTCTGCCATCTCCTCGGCTTTGTCGTAGACCACCTGGGGATTTTTCACCATGTCACCGGGTTCCGGTTCCAGTTGCTTGGTAGACAAGGAAATCCGTCCCCGCTCTGCATCCAGGTCAATGATCATGACTTTCAATTCGTCATTGACTCCAAAGACGGTATGGGGAGTCTCAATATGATCATGGGAAATTTCTGAAATGTGCAACAAACCACTAACGCCACCAATGTCAATAAAGGCACCGTAGGGCTTAATGCCACGCACATTACCAATTACGACTTCGCCCACTTCTAGGCGGTTCATCTTCCGTTCTACGAGGGCACGGCGATGGCTGAGGACGAGTCGGTTCCGTTCTTCATCTACTTCTAAGAACTTGAGGGGCAGTTCTTCTCCCATCAAGTCTTCTTTGGCTTTGCGGGTGCTAATGTGGGAGCCAGGAATAAAGCCTCGCAGCCCTTCAATGCGCACTAAGGCCCCACCTCGGTTGGTGGCAAAGACGACGGAGCGTACCGTGGCATCTTCCGCCTGCAATTGCCGAACCCGTTCCCAGGCCCGCATATATTCAATGCGACGGATCGACAGGGTCAACTGACCATCTTCATTCTCTTCGGTGAGAATAAAAAATTCCCGCGTTTCATTGGACTGTAATACTTCATCCGGTGCGTCCACGCGGTTAATGGACATTTCTTGAATAGGAATATAAGCCGCCGTTTTGGCTCCAATGTCAATCAGCGCCCCTCTCGGCTCAAGGCTAAAGACTGTGCCCGCAACAATGTCTCCAGGGCTGAAGTGATAGTCGTATTTGTCGAGCAGAGCGGCAAAATCTTCGTGCGTAAAACCAATATCAATAGGGTGAGTTTGCTGATTGACCATGCTAGTTATTACCTGGGGTTAATCTCCATAGGGGAACGACAAGGGAAAGAGCAAGGCAGAGCCTATCACAATACCATTTACCGAGAACCGGCTAGGCATAATGGCTGGCAGAACAGCCCAGACCCAAAGCCAAGGGAACCTGAACATTATACAGGGAAAATTATTCTATCACAGGATTAACCAAAGTTCAGGCGAAAAAAGGCTTTCGGCAGCAATCCGTATTTTAGAACCAGTGTACTCAACCTGAGGCTTCAACCCTAGATCGCCTCACGGCAGCATAGGCTTTTCAGGCAGGGCTATGGCAAGCATTATTGTTATTGGAAACGGGTTGGGTTTCCCTCTTGCAAAAAGGGAAATGAGCTTAAGAATTGGTGCAGTTGGGACTCCTCTGGTGCCTGAGGGCAAGGGATCCTTGTTGGAGTGCGATCGCTTGAGTCTAGTGAGGGTAGGGGGATCAGTCCCCGAGGGCTCTACCCGATCTTGTGAACTGTCCTGATGCGCTGGAGCGTCATGGGTTTAGTGCTATTGCAATTAGAAATACCTAGAGTATGATACTGAACTAATTCTGAGGAGATGGCATTAACCTTTCCTTTCCGCTATATTGCTCGTCATTGATTCGGCTACCTAATTTATGCTTTCCCAAACTCGTCGATTGGCCTACGCCCCACGTTGGCATCATCTTGTGGCTACTCTTGGTCTAGGTGTTTCTCTGATGGTTGCCGGGAGTGGCTTCCAGGGAGAGCGGGCTGAGGCTCAACTGATTAGTGCGAACCCTGATCAGAATACGCAAAATAATGCAGCAGCGCTCTGGAGTTCGGCATCCTTCCCCGTCGAAAATTTTCAAGCCTATACCTCTCCCTTTGGGTATCGATCGTCCATTTCTGGGGGAGGCTCTGAATTCCACTCTGGACTCGACATGGCCGCGCCAGAAGGGAGTTACATTCGCAATTGGTGGACGGGCGAAGTGGTGGAAGTCTCAGATACGGGAAATTGTGGAACATCCATCTCCATTCAATCCGGTGGGTGGACCCATACCTACTGTCACATGATTGGTCGTGTTGAGTTTGCTGAAGGCGTTGCCTACCTGGTGGATCGCGGCGGGGGACTCCAAATTCGGGTAGGTCAGGTTATCCCAACGGGCTCCCGCATTGGCCGAGTCGGTATGACGGGACGAACCACGGGACCCCATTTACATTGGAGTCTGAGATTTGATGGGGAGTTAATTGATCCGGCGCGGGTGCTGCGGGCGATGTACTCAGCACAGCAAGTTGCTCGGGGGGGGCAATGATTTCTCAAGGCTTTTGGCCTTAAAATGGTTGGGAGTTCTCATGGAATCTTTAGCGGATTTGTAGCGGGCTATTCACTGCAGGGGAAAAATTTACCTTAGGGACGGCGGAAACATTCCACCCTAAGCCCTGAAAGTGATAGCCTTTTAGACTGTTAAGGTAAAACTCACTCCTAATCTTCCCTAAACGTTTAATTATGCAATTGCAATACTTTCTCCTGCTGGCGGCAGCATTGTTCTGTATTGGTGTCTATGGTCTGGTCACCAGCCGTAACGCGGTACGAGTTCTCATGTCCATTGAGCTGATGCTGAATGCAGTTAATTTGAACTTGATGGCGTTTTCCAATTATTTAGACGGTGCCCTGATCCGAGGACAGGTTTTTGCTGTTTTTGTGATTACGGTGGCGGCGGCGGAAGCTGCGGTGGGGTTAGCAATTCTGCTCTCGATTTATCGCAACCGCGATACGGTTGATATGGAGCAATTTAATTTACTGAAGTGGTAGTTGAGGGGCAAACCTAGGCTGCGGAAGTTCTGGAGGGGATTGCAGATCCCCGATCAACGCACTATACAAAGGATTTGAAATTGCGATACCTTGGTAGAACTTGCTCCGGTCATCCAGGTCTTGTCCATGTGGGTTCTTGTAGTTGCCTGTAATGTAGCGATCGCAGTTGCCTGTTGGCGAGTGGTTTTTTGGATCTTACAGTTTCGCTTGGCGGTGGCAAATTTTCGGCAAAACGTCGTCCAGGCTGAAATGAACTGTCGATCGGGTTTAGCCCTGGCTCCTGAGCCCCTCTGGATGGTGCAAGAACGGTCTATGCAATTTCGCCAGTGGCAGCGCCAAGGGAAATCTCGATGGTTGCTCCTCCAACAGGGGGTACGCATTCTGATCTGGGGGCAACGTTTAATCCGGGTCAAAGCTCAACTCAGCCCTAAACAACGCATGAGGTCAAACTAGGTGGCAGATAAGCAAGGCAAAGAAAGTAGCGGCGCATTGGCTGGTTTTCTGCTGGGAGCGGCTTTAGGGAGTCTAGGGGCATTGCTAGTGGCCCCTCGTAGTGGACGGGAGACTCGTCAGCAATTGAGAACGGCCCTCCAGGAGTTATCCCAGATTACGGAAAGTTTGACGGTTGATTTTCAAGTACAGGCGGAGCGACTCTCCGATCAGGCATTGCAACAATGGGAAGATACCCTCACCCGACTCCGGGAAGCGATCGCTGCGGGGATTGAAGCGAGTCAGGAGGAAGCCCGGAATCAACAACGCCGATCGGTCAATCGCAACACCATTACCGTCCCGGCAGAACCCTCAACGGGGGAGAGTTCTGATCCGTCCCCAACCGTAGAGTCTTCCTGGTCTTCTGACAGCGATCAAGGAGGAACGGTTTAAGGGCAATGGATCCTCTCTTTTGGCTTGCACTTTCCCTATTCTTGGTGGCCATTAGCTTAACGGCGGTGCTGGTGGTAGCGGTTCCAGCGCTGCAGGAGGTGGGTCGGGCTGCTCGGAGTGTGGAGAAATTGTTTGATACCTTATCTCGGGACTTGCCCCCTACTTTGGAATCCATTCGCCTAACGGGGTTAGAAATTTCTGAGTTAACCGATGATGTGACGGATAGCGTCAAGAGTGCGGCTCAAGCGGCCAAGCAGGTGGAAGAGAGCCTCGTGGATATGCGTCAGCAGGCCCAAAGCGCCCAGGGGGCAACCCGCAGTGTAGTAGCAGGGGTTAGGGCAGCCTGGCAGACCTTTACCCGTCCAACACCAGAATCCCGCCGTCCCCGCTTACCGCAGCGATCGTCTCGTAACCGGATGCACCCCCCAGAGGAGACCGCGATCGTTTTGCCCCAGGATGCAGAGTTGTCTGGCGAGAGTAATCTGGGCCATCCCCTCAACCTTCCGCCGCGATCGTCCCGTTCAGTACAAAATTTAGCCCCGTCCAAGCCCCTGGATATTCCAGAAGAACTTGACTTCTATGAGGAAGAATTATCCTCTGACGG
>JBMTZC010000228.1:0-7236 GCA_049455215.1 Prochlorotrichaceae cyanobacterium | reverse complement strand
TTCTGCAGCACACACCTCAAGCTCAGGGCATTTTATTTGATGAAGCTTACGTCATTCAAGACTGTCTGCCTACGCTTGCTTCCCATGGTGTGGCCGATCGTTGTCAAGCAGTGGAGGGGAGTTTCTTTGAGTTTGTTCCCCCTAGAGGAGATGCCTATTTACTCAAGCACATTTTGCACGACTGGGATGATGAAAGCTGTCTGAAGATTCTTAGTCACTGCCGGACAAACCTAGCCCCAAACGGCAAATTGCTGGTGTGTGAAGCGGTGATCCCCCCCGGAGACCAACCCTCCGGTGCAAAGTTCCTGGATATCAATATGCTCGTGATGTGCCATGGAGGGAAGGAACGTACCCAGGAAGAGTTTGAAACCCTATTTAGCCAAGCCGGTTTTACCTTAAGCCGTATTGTCTCAACCCGAGAAGATATCTGTGTCGTTGAGGGCGTAATTGCGGATGAATGACTTAGAAGTGTCATGAATTGCGCTCAGGCACTTGAGGATCTGCCTCGATCGCTGGATTTGGGGGCAGCATCCCAAAACTGAAAGGGTTGTGTAGTCTAGGCCAGAGGCGGAAGCTACACAACCCTTTTCGGATCTATTACGATCGCTGCGGTAACGTTGAGAACCTGGAGCTATTCACCCAGGAGCTTAGAGCACCGGCACAAAGCGTTCTTTTTCCGGGACATTGACGTACTCAGCAACAATCTGACGGAACTCATCTCCATCGATCGTTTCCCGTTCAATGAGCAGATCCACTAAGCGATCGATCACGACTCGGTTTTCTTGAATCAGTTGCAGGGTTTCCTCATAGCAATGGAAAACAATCCGGCGAACTTGGGCATCAATCATCCCGGCAATGCGATCGGAGTATTCTGAGCGGGTCATTAGGTCCCGTCCCAGGAAAACTTCTTGGCTTTGCCCTTCCAGAGACAATAAACCGAGGTCAGACATCCCAAAACGGGTCACCATCTGACGGGCGAGGTTCGTCACTTGCTGTAGGTCATTCCCTGCCCCGGTGGTCACTTCATCTTGACCAAAAATGACTGCTTCAGCGGCTCGACCCCCTAAGGCTCCCATAATCCGAGCCCGCAGTTGAGACTTGCTGGTGAGGCCTTGCTCTTCATTGGGGGCAAACCAGGTTAAACCTTGGGCTTGTCCTCGGGGAATTAAGGTTACTTTTTGGACGGGGTCGTGATCCCGCACTAGGGTTCCGACGATCGCATGGCCGACTTCATGGTAGGCAATCAAGCGTTTGCTCTTCCCATCCATGAGGGGAGTCCCTTCCATACCCGCCACAACCCGATCGACGGCATCATCCACTTCTGCCATGGTGATCGCATCTTTGCGCCGACGAGCGGTCAAAATGGCTGCTTCGTTGAGCAGGTTGGCTAAATCGGCTCCGGTAAAGCCAGGGGTACGACGGGCAATCAGTTCCAGGGAAACTTTGTCGTCTAGCTTTTTATTCCGGGCATGAACATTGAGCACTTCCAAACGCCCTTTGATGTCGGGAGCATCAACGGTAACTTGACGATCGAAACGACCTGGCCGTAACAGTGCAGAATCCAAGACATCGGGACGGTTGGTGGCGGCAATAATAATGATGCCGGTGTTCCCTTCAAAACCATCCATTTCCGTGAGCAGTTGGTTTAGGGTTTGTTCCCGTTCATCGTTGCCCCCGCCAATGCCAGCGCCCCGTTGGCGACCGACGGCATCAATTTCATCGATAAAGATGATACAGGGTGCATTTTCCTTCGCTTTTTTGAAGAGATCCCGTACCCGTGAAGCCCCAACCCCCACAAACATTTCGACAAATTCAGAACCAGAGATGCTAAAGAAGGGTACACCCGCTTCTCCAGCGATCGCTTTGGCCAGAAGGGTTTTGCCGGTTCCCGGCGGTCCCACGAGAAGCACACCCTTGGGAATGCGGGCTCCCACAGCGGTAAAGCGCTCCGGCTTTTTCAAAAAGGTGACAACTTCCTGAAGTTCTTCCTTCGCTTCTTCAATCCCGGCTACGTCATCAAAGAGAACTCCCGTTTTGGCTTCCATTTGAAAACGGGCGCGGGATTTGCCAAAGTTCATGGCTTGACCCGGGCCCCCAGGCACATTATTGGAGCGCCGAAAGAGGAAAAATAAGCCAGAAATGAGGAGAAGCGGGAACAGTAGGTTGCCAATTAACCCCCAAATGGCTCCCGTGTTACGAGGGGGGTGAACATCAAAACTAATGGAGGAGTCCCGTAGCCGTTGCATTAGCTCAGGAGTCATGCCGGGCAATTCCACCCGTAGGGATTGAGACCGATCGTTTAAATCGGGATCGACGGCTTCAACGATCGCCGTGCGCCCTAAATCGTAAAGATCAACTGATTGAACTCGTCCAGCATCTAAATATTCTAGAAAACGTCCGTAGGTCATCCGACTGCTGGCACGGTTTTCAGTCATGCCGATCGTTTGTCCTCCCAAAGTAGATTGCCAGAGGAAGAAACCAATGACTAACACCGGAAGTGCCCACAGGACTAGAACTCTCCAAGAAAACTTCATCTGTGATTAGCCTCACCGTTACAACTTGAAGATTATGGCTACCCGCTGAAGGGGCAAGGGCGGGAACGGAGCGCTCCAGAAGACCCATGACCGCTGACGATGCGGAGGTAGCCTAAAAATCTTTTTTAAAACTGAGAAATCTTAACTAAATGTAACATATCTTAAGATGTTTGTACCCAGGTTTATGAAGACTCTCCCAATTTATGGGATTAGTCTGCGCATCAGCCCCTCTCTAGCCGACTTTATGGACAACAAAAAAAGCCTCCCTGAATTGCTCAGGAAGGCCATATAGAGAGAGTCAAAACTTACTAAATAGACTTGGGTTATCCCATTAGCCCCGATGGATTACAGCGATCGGCTTGCGTAGGCATCCCCCACTTGAAATCCCGGAACACGATCGTCATAGCGGGTTTCAGCACCGGTTACAGACTGCGCGATCGCGTCAAAGCCATCAGAATTCCAATTGCGTTCATGAATAGGCTTCGATTGCTCACCTAAGAAATAGGCTTGACTTCCGAGCACTGCAAAAGCAATCCAAGCAACTACAGCTAAAGCAACAACAAACATCAACATTTCAAACTCCTAAAAAGTTAAAACAAACAATCAATCTGCAAACGCTTCAAAAGAAAGGGAAACCTCTGTGATTTCCTCAATAAGTGGGGATTTAAGCCAGTAAGCCTAATAACTTGCCGTTATCCTTCGCCAACCGAATCATGCTCTGGCGATACGCACTTTCTACACCAAAATTGTTACAAAACTCAGTGATGACCTTACAGTGAGCAGCGATCGCTTTACCCCGTAACTGGGTGAACTTAGACTTGCCCATGACGTTGCGAGTGAGAATGACGATAGGTGCAAACATGATCAACCTGCCTTGTTAACTTTTGTTAATTCCTGCTGTTAAGAAATGTAACAAAACTTGACAAAATATAGTTGTGACCTGACAAGAGAAAAGATGTGATTCTAATCACTAGTACTTCTTGGCTTAAGTTCGCTTATCGTCAAACCCCTTCTAGCTTCCCCTTGGTAAGGGGAAGGATCGGATTGGATCGGAGTCTCTCCCTTTTGCAACCTACTCGTGTACACCCATCTTGATCAAACCGATCGATTTAGCTGGATCCCCCTAAATCTCCCTTAGTAAGGGGGACTTCCGAGCCTTTTGATCCGGTTCCCCCCTTTTTCAAGGGGGCTAGGGGGGATCCACTCAAGTTTTGCGATTGCAACGAGACTTATTTGTACACGGTAGAGGCAGCATGGGGGGATATGGTAAGGAGTATGGTCAGAGATCGGTTCAAGACCAGGAAGAGCTCTTAATTTCTGCTCAGATGTGAGACCACGGAAAGGATGGAAGACACATGACAATCTGGCAAGTTTGTTTCATGCTTTTGGTCTGGGGAATGCTGGGCCACCTTGCCCTCTCCTATCTGCGGGGCTTTCTGAGGGGGATTGCGACGCTGCAGCGCTTGCATCAAATCCCCTGTAGCCGTTGTCGTTTTTTTTCCAGGAGTCCCTACCTCAAATGCCCCGTACAGCCAACGATCGCGTTATCGGAACAAGCGATCGGCTGTCGAGACTACGAAACTGTGGGGCACTTCGATTAAGGGTTCTGCACTGATGTCGTGCCCTAGGACGGATCGATGCCCTGTGGGGCTTTACGGATCGGGAAACAGAGTGACCCTAACCAATAGGCCAGACAACAGAACAGGACACCATACAGATTCACCCCAAAATCTTCGGCGTACTTGCCTGACCCGAGATAGAGCCAGGTGGGAAAAAGATGAACACTCAAAATATTTTCCAGCACCCGCAACACCCCCAGGCTCAGTCCCGGCCAGAAAGCGAGGTGAAAACTGACCCGACCCGCAGGCAAAAAGGAGAGGAGGAAAATAGGTGCTAACCCCATCACCATGGTGCCACTAATGGTGGTGGCCTGAATAATGGCAGGGCCAACCCGATCCCCTAAGTAAATGCTCAACAGCGGCAGATTCCCCAAAATGGCGATCGCAACCATGGCCCAGCGACCGATGGAGGCTTGGACTTCTGTGGGTTGTCCTTTTTGGTTTTGCCAGTCCCGCCCTGCCAGCTTTGCGGCACTGGAGAAGGTGGAGTCCAGGGTGGAGCCTGCACTGGTGAGCATAATGGCATTGAAGACCATCAACAACGGCAGGGCAAAAACCTGGGGAACCGCTAAGGTTGGACTGCCTGCCAAGCCAAAGCTTCGGGCATACAGCCCCACCGCCGAAAAGAGGAAAATAAACCCTCCACTCAGGGCTCCGGCCAAAATAAACCCCCAGAGCATAGTTTTTGGTTTAGTAATAAAGCCCCGATCGGTGAGGATTGGATCGTGGAAGGGGTAACTGAAAATTTGCACCAGTGCCAGACCGCAGAAGGTTAAGCCCGCAGCCTGGGTATCCCCATCCACTACCGGGAGCCCCCGTTGGCTGAGTCCTGGCCCCAGCACAATTAAAATAATGACTAACAACACCGCCGCTAAAATCATCTGGGCCCCATCCGTCAAGAGGCTACTACGCAGCCCCCCCAGCAGGGAGTAATAAACGGTGAAGGCGGTCACGCATAAAGCCGCCAGCCAATACCCCGCACTCCCCTCCGGGCCAAAGTAGAGGGAAAACACCTTGGTATTCGACCACACCTCATTGAGTAAGCGAATGGCGATCGTAATGAGGAAGAGGCGGGCACAGAGTCCCCCATAGCGTTGCGTTAGAAATTCCGGTAAAGACTGAAAGCCACTCCGGCGTAGCCCATAGATCACGATCGCTGCGGTGACAAAGCTCAGGTAGTAAAGGGCATAACCGATGCCCCCTGTCACCCCAAAGGCATTGGCTAAACTGGCCGCATTATCAATGGACTTGGCAAAGATCCAGGAGATTGCCGCACTGGCCACTAAGACCCAGAGCCCTGGCTCCTGACCCTGGGAAGAGGCTCCGGCAAAAAAAGCTGAGGCAGAAACTCGGTTGGGGGTCGTACAGCGGACCACTGCATAAATAAAGAGACCGTACCCAAGTAACAGCCCCCACATCACGGTGTTTTCGCTCATAGTTTTCTCTGGTGCAACGGTTGGGTGGGGCTAGCGTGAACTCCAAGTCCACAACGGGTGATTAGGGTGTTGACAAAGGATTCAGCCTCAAAAATTTTAATGGGGCACCTCGAAAAATTCAAAATTTTTCCCCGATACCCACACAAGCAGAGGAATTGGGGCGGGCGGCCATATCTCCCACAATTATCTCCACCATGAATTGAAGTGCCCATTGTAGGGTATCAACTTAAGGCAACTGAAGTCAGAAACAGGGGCGCACAGCAAATGTTAAGCAGTCTGGTGTGGATTCTCTTAATGGGGTTTTTCGGTGGACAACTGTTCCGACGCATGGGGCTACCGGCCCTAGTGGGGATGGTCCTCGTGGGGATTCTCCTGGGCCCCAGTGTGAGCGGCATTCTCCAACCCTCCTGGTTAACTGCAGCGGCAGGCCTACGCACGATCGCAGTGTTGGTGATTTTAATGCGAGCGGGTCTGGGTCTGGATCCAGAGAAATTACAGCAGCAAGGAACCGTAGCAGTGCGTTTGGGGTTCTTACCCGCCATTGGCGAAGCGATCGTGGTGGCGGTGGCGGCAACTTACTTTTTTGGTATGGACGGGCTCACGGGGTTATTGCTGGGCTGTGTCTTGGCGGCGGAATCCCCGGCGGTGATTGTACCGGGCATGTTGAAGCTGAAAAGCTTAGGCTGGGGGGTTAAAAAAGGCATTCCCGATGCGATTTTAACGGGCAGTGCCCTCTCCGATGTGCTGTTGCTCTTGGTCTTCAGCTTATTGATGAGCATTCTCACTCCAGACGGAGGCTCCCAAGGTTTGGCCTGGGGGCCGATCGTCCTGACCCCCGCGCAACGGATCTTTCTCCAACTGATCAGCCAAATAGCCCTGGGCATCGGCATTGGCTGGGGCAGTGCCCGCTTGTTAGTGGTGCTGTTGACCCAGCAAAATTGGGCCCAAAATGCAGTCCAAGAAGCTGTGATCACCACGGGCTTAGGCTTGGGACTGGTGGTGCTTGCAGAGCACTATCCCTGGTTTTCCGGCTATCTGGCGGTGATGGCCAGTGGTTTTTTTCTGACCCTGTTGGATGCGCCCCTGGCCCGACAGTTGCGGACTAGTTTTAATGCCCTCTGGGGCGTGGCGGAACTGTTCTTATTTGTGCTCTTGGGGGCCAGTATTCACCTGGATTATCTGGAAAAAGTAGCTCTCCCGGGTCTTGCGGTTTTAGCGATCGGTACCTTGGTGGGGCGTTCGGTGGGCTGGTACCTGTCTACCCTGGGGAGTAACTGGACGTGGCGAGAGCGTTTATTTCTACTCCCAGGCAACTCCGCCAAAGCGACGGTACAAGCGGCGATCGGAGCGATTCCCTTAGCCCAAGGGGTGGCCGGTGGCGAAACCATCTTAGCCCTAGCGGCCCTCTCGATTTTAGTGACCGCTCCCTTAGGGGCTTGGGGCATTCCCACCTTTGCGCCGCAATTCCTCACCCAGGATGAAGTGGATCCCACCAAAATCAGCGTCGATCACCCGATCGTTTTATTGGCGGCGGTGGACACCTCTGCCTTAGCGATTCCCGTTTTGAAAAAGACCGGAGAACTGGCCCGTCGCAGCAATGCCACCGTTGTGGTGCTGCATGTCCTGCGGGCAGACCAAGCGGAAAAA
>JBMTZC010000227.1:0-7265 GCA_049455215.1 Prochlorotrichaceae cyanobacterium | reverse complement strand
AGTTCGCAGGCAACAGCCAGTTCAGGACTCCACTTGCAAGCTTCACGAATGACATCGCCCCCTTCACGCCAGAGGTTACGACCTTCGTTACGAGCTTGGATACAAGCTTCCAATGCAACCCGGTTTGCGGTAGCACCAGGAGCGTTACCCCAGGGGTGACCTAAGGTACCACCACCAAACTGTAAGCAGGAATCATCACCGAAGATTTCTACCAGTGCAGGCATGTGCCAAACGTGGATACCACCAGAGGCAACAGGCATAACACCCGGAACAGAAGCCCAGTCTTGAGTAAAGAAGACCCCACGAGAACGATCGGCTTCAATGTGATCTTCACGCATGAGATCCACAAAGCCCATCGTGATTTCTTTTTCCCCTTCCAATTTACCGACAACGGTACCGGAGTGGAGGTGGTCACCACCGGAGAGACGCAGACACTTGGCTAATACGCGGAAGTGAATACCGTGGTTACGCTGACGGTCAATAACGGCGTGCATAGCACGGTGAATGTGCAGCAACAGACCGTTGTCCCGACAGAAGTGAGCCAAGGTGGTGTTAGAGGTAAAACCACCGGTCAGGAAGTCGTGCATGATGATGGGCGTTTTAATATCTGCGG
The DNA here is from genome assembly GCA_049455215.1 of Prochlorotrichaceae cyanobacterium. GTDB lineage: Bacteria > Cyanobacteriota > Cyanobacteriia > Prochlorotrichales > Prochlorotrichaceae > JBEAPM01. The sequence goes on along the minus strand of JBMTZC010000227.1, from coordinate 6,652 downwards.
CAAACTGAGCCCGCTTCATCATTTCTTCGTTGGTGGGAGCGGTGACGTTGAGGTAGTGACCTTTTACTTCACCGGTTTCAGCCTGTGCTTTTTCGATCGCCTCTTGAACAAAGAGGAAACGATCGCGCCAGCGCATGAAGGGCTGGGAGTTAATATTTTCGTCGTCCTTCGTGAAGTCCAAACCACCACGCAGACATTCATAAACAGCACGCCCGTAGTTCTTGGCAGACAGACCGAGCTTAGGCTTAATGGTACAACCCAACATCGGGCGACCATATTTATTTAATTTGTCCCGTTCAACGGTAATCCCGTGGGGTGGTCCTTGGAAGGTTTTCACCAGGGCAATGGGGAAACGGATATCTTCCAAACGTAGAGCCCGCAAGGCTTTGAAGCCAAAGACGTTACCAACGATCGAAGTCAGAATGTTAGTAACAGACCCTTCTTCAAACAAATCTAGCGGATAGGCCACGTAACAGAAGTATTGGTTATCTTCACCAGGAACTGGTTCAACGTGATAACAACGACCTTTGTAGCGATCCAAGTCGGTGAGGAGGTCTGTCCATACCGTTGTCCAGGTACCGGTAGAAGACTCAGCCGCTACCGCAGCTCCTGCCTCTTCGGGGGGTACACCAGGCTGAGGCGACATACGAAAAGCAGCCAACAAATCTGTATCTTTGGGCGTGTAATCAGGGGTGTAGTAGGTCAAACGATAGTCCTTTACCCCGGCCTGATACCCTTTTGCTTGTACGGCCATCTGAAAAAGTCTCCTTAGAATTCGTAACTATTATTGACAACAAGTACTTGATGAGTTTCCCAATACTAAAAACCCACCAGACTGAGTCCGAATTGCTCCGAAAGAAAACGATTAAGACAAGGTTTCTCTTTGCTGTCCCCACTGCCCAGAGATTACCGTCGTCCCGCAATATTTCTTCATTCAAAATCCATAATGGATTGAGCAACAACATCAATGTTGCTCAGCAATAAACCCCAAGATTTACTCCATAATCAAAAGTATCACGAAGGGGTACCGTTGATACATTTTTTATTTTGTCTTACCCCTAAATTCATTATCACAGACATTAGTAAGGCTTATTTCTGGGCGGAACTTGGAATTGATATCGCTAAAGTGCGTTGATCCCTGAGGGGTAGCCTCTCCAGCCTGAGTAAAAGTACTGATCTCTCCCCCGTTACCAAGACACTTTTGAAGTCATATGCAGCAATGCAATGCGGCAAAAATGTCAAGTTTTTTCTCGCTGCAAAAGTAATGTTTTGCAAAGTTTTTTAGACTAATAGAAAGCAATGTAAATAAATATAAAGTTGTGTAAGCGATCGTAACTTTTGAATTCTAGGAATTAGGGGAAGTGCGAATTATATCCAGTTCTCAACAGACGTTGTTCCCACCCCCTTGAAAGAACGCTCTCTACCGTTATTTGATCGCAAAGAATTATGCCTCTAGAAATCAGGCACTTCATCGCTAACCGATGACAGCTTCTAGAGAAGAGATTCAGGCTTAAGCATTTTCCAGGATCATGCGGATAGGATCCCTCTATTCCGCGTTTTGCGATCGCTGTTCCCTATTAATTTCCTGAGGTTCGGCTTCCGGTTCCAACTCTAAGGCTTCTTGTTGTAAGGGCGCGGGCAGTTGTTGCCGTTCTGGTAGCTCGACTAATTCTTTTTCCCGTTCTCGTTCGGGAACTCTCAAGGGTGTTCTTAACGGAATTTGCAGCGGTTGCAGTAACTCCAAACCCATTTCCGGTTTGGGCAAGGTGCGCATTAAGTCTTCCAAGGGGCGAGGAATTACCATGATGGCGTGGAGTTCACCAATTTTTTCCGCTTCATACATTCCCGCCTCCACCGCCATGGTGACATCGGCAATGCGCCCTTCAACGATCGCAGTACACAGCCCATCCCCAGTTTTCTCGTAGGTCAACAGTTCCACATTGGCGGATTTCATCATGGCATCCGCAGCCCCTACCATTGCGGGAAATCCCCGAGTTTCCACTAAGCCGATCGCTCCCTTCATGGGGTAATTCCCCTGGTTTTTGGCCAATGCTGCAAACCGCGCACTAATGGGCAAGACAACTTCTAAATTGGGGAGGGGACGGGGCAGCATTACGCTGGAAATAAATTGTCCAAATTGTTCGGCGGTTTTTTGTCCCGCTTGAATAGCTAGGCGCACATCCGCATAATTACCTCGAATGACGGCGGTGCAATACCCACTCCCTGTTTTCTCATACCCAACTAAGGTTACCCCCGAAGACTTGAGCATCATATCTGAGGTGCCCACTATCGCCGGAAAACTTCGAGTACAAATTAAGCCGAGGGCTCCATTCTTTGTGGAGGCAAATTCCATAGCAGCGGGGGAGAGATGAAAGAACGGGTTCTGGAGAAGACCTTAAGTGTATAAAGTGTAATCATTTTTTTTGAAACTTTGCTGCTCTAGCTTAAGACTGGGAGGGAAACATGGCAAAGCGCATTTGTAAAAAGTAATCTTTCCCATACACCACCGTATTTTTTTTCGGGGTCGGGGGTTGCGGCGGATGATCTGTTGTCTGGGAATTCGAGGTTTGTTGAGTCGTGGCTTGACTACTCTTTTGGGGCTCCGGAGCTGCGGCAGTGGCAGAGTCTCGCGGTTCTGGATCTGCGGTCTGGGGGGGATGTCCTAAGGAAAAACTACCGGGTACCGTGTGAGGATGATCCTCTGGGCGATCGTGCCGCCCCTCCGCTTCAGACGATCGTCCCCGTTGTCCCAGCAGAGATCCCGGTGTCACCATTTGACCTGAAGCGATCGTCGTCTTGAACAGGGTAGCGGCAGAGCCAATACAAGCCCGTGTCCCAATTTCGGCCCAACCCACAACGAGTACTCCTGCCCCCAAAATTGCCCCTGGAGAGACAATAATGTTGCCCTCACTGGCATGGAGAATAACCCCCAAACCCAGGCAAACTCCATCATGAAGGCGAATACAGTACCCTGGATTGGCCTGTAAAATCACCCCAGAACCCATCACCACATCCCCAGCAATACTGACATCACCACTGCTGTAGTAGCCCGATATAACTGGGGATGATAACGGAGGAAGGTGCATGATCAGGGAGGAATAAAGGGTATAGGAAGGAACCTCAAATACGCCGTTCTCAGTTTTGATCTCAATGTTGACTAGAGCGCGTCATCAATAAAGTCCAGAACCCTTACGGTATAGACATGAGCCGCGCCTGTCTCAGTTTTACAGCTAGGGGCTGCAAGAATCACAGCAAAGGATTCATCGTTAATGGATGGTTAATGGATGACAGTCCCCTAGTGGGTGCCTCGAAGCCCTAAAACTTGGTTCCTATCAATAAGGAGCAGTAGGGATGATGGCGGCGAAGCCGCCCACCATAATGCATCGAGGTGCCCTCTTGAGTTTTTAACCTAGAGGACAAGGTAAGCCTCTCTATGCAAAACTCAAAACTGAGCGATCAAAACCTAAAACTTATTCCGGTCTAAGGACGCTGCACAATCACCTCTAAAACCCGTCGCCGTGCTTTGGGGTCAATTCCTAACAAGCGCACATACTGCCCTTCGTAATCACTCAGCAATTTGGCCAGGGCCGCTACAACTTGATGCTCATTGCTGGACTCAATGGGAGGACAGGTCTGCCAGGATCCGGTGCGGAAGCGACGAACATCAGCAGCTTCTGCGGCTACCCGGAATCCTTGGGATAACAACCCGCGAATTTGGGTAAGGATTTCTCCCGTTAAGCCAGAACTCGTACTGGCAGCCACACCATAGGTCGCCGTAGCCGAAGCCGAAGCGGTAGAGACGTTACCGGCTAAGGTATTGCCCAGGTTAACGGGTTTGCCATCGGCTCGTTGGATGACCAGTTCCACGACGCGGCGTTTCGCTAGGGGGTCAACCCCCAATAAACGAACATATGCGCCTTCGTGCTCCTGGAGCGTAGACTCAATAGAAAGCATCACCTGCTTGAAGTGTGTGGCTTCCACTAAGCCAGCGCTTTGCCAAGAACTGGTTTTGAAGCGGCGTTGATCAGCATACTCTAAGGCAATTTGACAGCCTTGGCTCAGGAGGGCACGCACCTGATCCGCTAAAGTGCTGCCACCGTTACTGTCTACCGTGGCATAGCTACTGGCGCGACCATTAGAAGACTTGATGGCCACGGTACCGGACAAATCTGGGGTGCTACCATCCGGGCGCTGAATCAGGGTTTCTAGCACCCGAGCTCGATTTTGGGTATCAATCCCCAGGAGGCGTACATATTCTCCTGCATGATCCCGCAAACAGCCTTCTAAGGCGGACAGCACTTGGCTATCGTTGCTCGATTCAATAGGGGCACAACTTTGCCAAGAACTGGTTTTAAAGCGGCGAAGGTCGGCGTGCTCAGTTCCAATGCGGTAGCCTTGACTCAAGAGGCTACGAACTTGGGCAACAATTTTAGGGTCTAAACGTGTATTCATTACAATTTCGTTTGTTAGTCTCCAGTGAAGGCCAGCACCCCTCCAGGAGCATTGCCCTAAAGGAGCATCATCGTTCAACATCAAATCCTAGTTAGTCCTAGTAATCTGCCTTTTTGCTATAAACGGTACGATTAGCCAGCGTTACCGTATCAATAATGGCAATAACAGCAGCATCAATGGGCCGAACATCACAATCTCGAACCCGACGGGCTTGACTCCCCCGACTCACCAATACCCATTCATCTTGCCCCGCACCGACGGTATCCGCTGCGACCTCAAATTCATCGAGGGGTTGTCCTTGATCGTCCATAAACTGAACCATCAGAAACTTCAGCCCTTGAAGACTGGGTTCTTTGTATGTACTGACAACTGTGCCGCGAACTTTGGCAATACGCATGAGCAATTTGAATGAATTTGTGAACTAAAACGATCGCCCAATCCGAGGGGAAGCCACCAGGAAAAGCTACGAACCCGGAGTCATAAATACGGAATCAATATCAATTTCCGAATTGCCACTGCCGAGTTCCCCTTGAGCTTAAGTTCCCCTTGGGATCGAACGGATTAAATCGGGGATTAGCCTACATCCGAAATTGTTCAACAGCTTCGGTATAGCGGATGGGCAGGACGTATTCCAAGTTTTCATGAGGACGGGCAATAATGTGGTGGGAGAGAATTTCGCCCCCAGAAACACGCTTGGCAGAGTCAATCCCGGCGGAAACAGAAGCTTGAACTTCAGAAACATCACCCCGTACGATGACCGTAACCCGACCACTACCAATTTTTTCGTATCCTACGAGGGTTACACGAGCCGCTTTAACCATAGCATCAGCGGCTTCTACCACGGCGGGAAAACCGAGGGTTTCAATCATTCCTACAGCGATGGGCATAACTTTCAATCCTTAACGAATGCAATAAAAGCAACAGAGTTTGAAGTAATCTTGGAGATTTAGAAGTTGAAGAGTTGGGGCAACCTGATGCTCTCACATCAACCGACAGAGCTATCCTCAACAACGGGGGATAACGAATCAGTGAAAAACGGCTTACACTGCGATCTACTAGAAATCGGCAGGAACCAGAAGCAAAGGGGGGACAATTAAAAACCTGTCTGCACAGTTAACTTTCAGGTTTCTTAAGATCAAGAATAGATTGATGTGGATCTATTGCCAATATTGAACTTCATGTTAATTCACGATACGAAACATAAGAAAAACCTATGACTTGCTACGGAGAATCCTGAACGATCGTGAGAAATTCTGATCAATTAGCGCTCTAACCTGGATATAGAAGGGTTTCAGCCCCTAGTAGCTTTGGGGGACAGCCGCAAGAACCGGGATGGGACAACGGATAGAGTTACGGGATGACGCGCCTTCCTCCGGAAAGTGAGCCCAGACGCTCCAGAGAGAAGGTGATTTCCTAGAGATTTGCCAGACCTGGAAATTGGCGAGATAATAAAACTGTGGATCCCCAGGATCTTACTGATCGTTCTAGGGCGGATGGGTTTCGGCAGCAGGTCTATATTGAATTTGGTGAATACTCCTGTCGAAGTTCTTCACGATGAGGATTATAGAAGACTGCCCCCTATCCCCGATCAGAAGCTAGTCTTTTGGGGGATTTTAACGCTGCATCTACCAAGCCACATTCTCAACTCCGAAATCCTGCCGATCCGAAATGTTTATGACCAGTCCGAGTCGTATGAGTGAGTTTGTTGTTCCACCTCAAGTCTCTGAGGGCTTGGAACACCTAGTCCACACCTTATTGGAACAATATAAAAAAGGAGTCCGAACCTTTACCCGAGTGGATCTGAAAGGCGGCCGAGTTAATATTGTTGCGCCCAGTTTGCCCCACGCGAACCTTAGCGGCTTAGATCTTCGAGATATTAACCTCAATAAAGCCAACTTAGCGCAAATCAACTTTTGCGAAGCCACTTTACTTCGGGCTGATCTGAGCGAAAGCAATTTAATTCAAGCAGACCTACGCAATGCTGACCTGAGCCGGGCTAAACTGACCCGGGCTAACCTGCGGGAAACTTATTTGGTGGGAGCAAACTTAACCAACGCTGATTTAAGTGGTGCAAATTTGACCCAAGCAGATTTGTCTGGAGCCTGTATAGAGGACTGCAGCCTGAATGGAGCCATTTTAACCCAAGCCCGGATGCCAGATGGTAGCGTTCACGACTAGAGCGTACTTAAGGCGTATTAAA
>JBMTZC010000226.1:0-7272 GCA_049455215.1 Prochlorotrichaceae cyanobacterium | reverse complement strand
AGCACACAGGGATCGAGGTTACCTTGGACTTTGACCTCTGAACCCAGGCGCTGCCGAGCTTCTGCCATGTCTACCATCCAATCCACGCTAACAATGTCTACGCCGGATTTGGCCATGCGCTCTAACACCCCGGCACTACCACTGATGTAGAGGATTAAGGGGAAATCAGGGTGAATGGCTTTCACTTGCTGCACCACCCGTTGTTGATAAGGGAGGGCAAAGGTGTCGTAATCCATGGGGCTGAGTTGCCCGGCCCAAGAATCAAATAACTGAATGACCTGAGCGCCACAGTCAATTTGATGACAGACGTAGCGAGCAATATTATCGGCAATTTTACCGAGGAACTTATGGAGTAGTTCAGGCTGGGTAAAGGCCATGCTCTTAATGGTGCTGTAGTCCTTGGAGCTTTTGCCTTCGATAGAATAGGCCGCCAGGGTCCAGGGTGCGCCCACAAAGCCTAAGACGGTGGCCGCATTGCCCACTTCTTTGCGGAGGGTTTCTAAAATGGGGCGAATAAAGGGAGTAGCGGTGTCGGGATCCAACTCATGGACGGCTTCTACCTGCTCCGCAGTACGAATGGGGGGATCTAAAATGGGGCCCTTACTTTCGATAATGTCGAAGGGAATGCCCATACCCGGTAAGGGGGTGAGAATGTCGGAGAAGAGAATGACGCCATCGGGTTGAAAAGCGCGAAACGGTTGCAGGGAAATTTCGATCGCAAGGTCAGGGTTTTCCGATCGCTCCCGGAACGAGGGGTATTTCTCCCGTAAATCCCGGTAAACCTTCATGTAGCGCCCCGCTTGACGCATCATCCACACCGGAGGACGGTGAACTTGTTCCCCTCGTGCAGCTCTCAATAATAAAGGAGCTTCCGTCATTCAACTTTTCTCCAAAGATCTCAATAGTAGGTATTCTGGCAACCACTTCAGACCAGAAACACAGGACGGTTAAACCCAGCCTGCTCTTTCTGCCGATCGTTATGGTTTGGCAATGGATCATTATACTGGCTTAGATCAGCCTTTCATCATTCAAATTAGGCGCAGAGGATTAAATCGCAATCAGGGGGCGAATTTCATCCGCCATCTTCTGTCCTGCGGTATCAGCGGTCATAATCTCAATTTGCTCAGGACTGGCCACCCCTAAACCCAATTCCACCGCCCGTTGAATCTGCTCCAAGTCCCACACAGACCCTTGTGCCACCGCTGCGGTGGTGCCCAATAAGCGCAGAATACCCAGGGCCACTACGTCTACTGCAACTCGATCGGTTCCCGCCAGCATCACCCCTGCTTTGACCCGATCGCCCCGATCGGGGCCACCGTTGACAAAGGCTTCCACGCCATCCAGCAAGACTAAGGCGGGGGTATAGGCCTGATTAATCTCAGCGATCATCTGACGCTGATAGGGAGATGAGTGCAATTCCCCCATGTAGTTGTGGGGATCACCGGGGACAAACTTGGCCACCAAGCCCACGGTATTTTTGAGGGCAAGGGTAAAATGCCCACCGTAGCGATGGGTTTTCAAACAACAGGTATTTACGATCGCTCCGGCCTGTAGGGCGGGGCGGGCAACGGCAAACCCCTGAGACCAATGGGTACCGGCAGCGGGAAAATACTGCCAATCTTGCCGATCCAGTTCATCTAAAACCAGGGCTTTAAGTCCATAGCGATCCGCCAAGGCAAAGACCCCTTTACTTTCCATGGCTTGACGGGTGTTGGCCATGCCGGAACGATCGCCAATCGTAATCTGGCCCGCTCCAGCATTTTGCAGGTCTTGAATCAAGGCTTCTAGCAGTGGGGTATCGGTGGCGGCGGGGGCGGGATCCGCTGTGTTGTAGTTGGGCTTGAGAAATACGGTTTGGGCTTGGAGTCCCTGGGGCTGGAGCAGATCGAGGGCTTGACGCATACCGGCCACCCGATCTTCACTGCGAATGAGCACAACCCGGCTAACCCCTGGGGTGGATGCAGACGGATCAGAGGCGGGATTGGTGTGGGGAGTGGCGGCAATGGCCCCCGCTTGGGGTGCAGGTGGTGAAGAGGTGGTGGCTTTGCAGGCGACGGAGATGGCGGCAGTACTGGCGGCTAGACCGGCGAGTTTAAGAATTTTGCGTCGGCTGTAGTCTTGAGGACGAGGATCGATAGACATAAGCTTTGGGAGTCGGATTGAGACTAGTGTAATGGCGATCGCCTAGGAGAGGCTATTTGCAGTGACGATTGCAGGATCCACTGATTGAAACCACGAAGGCACAAAGGCACGGAGGAATGGAGAGGAGATTGGCTGATATACCGATATGATTTAGACCACGATAAGCTAACGTAACGTCAATCTTGCCCTGTAGGTTTAGCGTGATGAGTGCCAATCCGCTCCCCCCGTCTTCTCAACTCGATTGGAGCCGTTTACAGCAGGCCCTAACTTTTGAAGTCGATCGTCATTTTAATGATGTTCAGGGTAAGCAATACCGGTTTAGTGAGTTTCTGTCTCTGCAACTCCAAGCACCGCCGGAATCTTGGCAAGCTGGCGATCGAGAAAAATTACGGGACTTGAGCGATCGGTTTCAAGGTTATGCAGACCTGAGTTATGCCGATCGTCAACATTTGGTGGCGGAAACCCGACGCACGTTACATCAATTACGCTCTACTTACCAAACCGTAGAGGTTAAGACTGATGTGGCATCCTCTGCTGCACCGACTTCCTCTCCCAGCGTTAAAACCCCTAAAACGGCTCCCCTCAATAGCCCCAGTCACCATACGTCCCAGGTTTTACCTGTTACCACTGCTTTGTCCCAGGTCAATGGGGTGGGGCCCCGCACGGCGGCATTATTGCAACGTCTCGACCTGCACACCATCCAAGATATTCTCTTCTACTACCCCAGGGATTATCTGGACTATGCGCGGCAACTGCCTATCCGGGATCTCAAGGAAGGGGAAACCGCTACCGTGATTGGTACGGTGAAGCGCTGTAACTGTTTTACGAGCCCTAAAAATAAAAAGTTAAGTATTTTTGAACTGATCATGACCGATCGCAGTGGGGAACTGCGCCTCAGTCGCTTTTGGGCCGGTACGCGCTATACCAACAAAGGTTGGCAGGAAGCCCAGAAAAAGCTCTATCCTCCGGGAGCAACGATCGCCGCTTCGGGGTTAGTAAAGCGGGGCAAACGGGGCAAAACCTTGGATAATCCCCAGATTGAGGTGCTGGATCACGGGGCCAGTACAATCGAGTCCAGCGACATTGGGCGGATTGTGCCGGTCTATGGCTTGACGGAAGGGGTGAGTGGGGATGTGGTGCGGCGCACGGTGATTGCGGCCCTGCCCTCGGCACAGACGATGGTAGACCCCCTGCCGGAGTCTCTGCGCCAAACCTATGCATTAATGGACTTTAGGACGGCAATTGCCCAAATCCACTTCCCCGAGTCCCAAGCCCTGCTGGATCAGGCCCGGCATCGCCTAGTCTTTGATGAATTTTTCTACTTACAACTGGGGTTACTGCGGCGGCAACGGGAACGCAGGCAGTTACCCGCTCAGGTTTTTACCCCTCAATCGGGAAGTTTAGTGGATCAGTTTTACCAACAACTGCCGTTTCAACTGACGGGAGCCCAGCAGCGGGTCGTGAGCGAAATTCTCCAGGATTTGGAAAAGCCTAGCCCTATGAATCGTCTGGTGCAGGGGGATGTGGGAGCCGGAAAAACGATCGTGGCGGTGATTGCCTTGCTCGTGTCCATGCAGTGTGGGTTCCAGGGGGCGCTGATGGCTCCCACGGAGGTCTTAGCGGAGCAACACTATCGCAAACTGGTGACCTGGCTCAATCCCCTCTGCCTATCGGTGGAACTGCTGACGGGATCCACCCGGGCCGCGAAACGGCGAGAAATTTTAGAACATCTGGAAACGGGACAACTGCCCCTACTGGTGGGAACCCATGCCCTGATTCAGCCGGGGGTTAATTTTCAGAAGTTGGGGCTGGTGGTGATTGATGAACAACATCGCTTTGGGGTGGAGCAACGAGCCAAGCTTCAAGCCAAGGGCAATAATCCCCACATTCTCAGCATGACCGCAACCCCCATTCCCCGCACCCTAGCCCTGACCTTACACGGGGATTTAGAGGTCAGCCAAATTGATGAGTTGCCACCGGGGCGACAGGCGATTCAAACAACCCTCCTCACCCCCAGCGATCGTCCCCATGCCTACGATCTGATCCGACGGGAAATTGCTAAGGGTCAGCAGGTCTATGTGGTGTTGCCCCTGGTGGAAGAATCGGAAAAAATCGATCTCAAATCCGCGATCGAAGAACACAAACAACTCAAGGAACAGATTTTTCCAGAATTTGAAGTGGGGTTACTGCACGGGCGGATGAGTTCAGCGGAAAAGGACGAAGCGATCCAAGCCTTTCGCGCCGCCAAAACCCAAATTTTGGTCTCCACCACCGTGGTGGAAGTGGGGGTCGATATTCCCAATGCTACGGTCATGTTAATTGAACACGCCGAGCGGTTTGGTCTCTCTCAACTGCACCAACTGCGGGGGCGGGTGGGACGAGGCTCCGCCCAGTCCTTCTGCTTACTCCTCTCGGACTCTCGATCGGATACGGCCACAGAACGACTGAGGGTATTAGAACAATCTCAAGACGGCTTTTTTATTGCGGAAATGGATTTGCGCCTGCGGGGGCCCGGTCAAGTCTTGGGTACTCGACAATCTGGCTTACCGGATTTTGCCCTGGCCAATTTAGTTCTGGATCAAGAGGTGCTGGAAATTGCCCGCCAAGCCGCCGCCGCCCTCTTAGAGCAGGATAGTACCTTAGACCGTTGGCCAGGACTCCAGCAGAGCTTAAACGATCGCTATCAAAAGCTAATGGGCGGCTTAATCTTAACCTAGGGCGGGTGATCAATGCAGTCCAGCCTTTTACGGTATCCACTTACGGTATCCACACTAGTCCTGGGCTTGATCGACACCCTCTAAGCTAGCTTCCCCCAGCGATCGTTCAAAGGAGTGGCGAAGTTCTGCATTTCTGAGGAAATAGCCACTGACCATGGCAGAGGCTAAGAGCCGTCCGAGATTCTCCTTGCTGGTGGTGACCACAATATTAAAATGCTCTGCGGGAAGATTGCCCAAAAGTCCAGCAATGTTATGTTCCATGACCTGAAGCACTTCTTGAGATTGGGGCTTGGACAGTTGTGCCACCAAGTCCGGGTTCATGGATTGGACATAGGAGATCAGAGACGGGGCTGAATCATCATTAAAAAAGTTAGGGCTCGTTTTAAAGTCTGTATTCACCGTGTTGTCCTCCCTGCGGATTAATGCATAGCGGGCGTTAAAGCCTAAAAAGGGCTAATTTGCCTTAATCAAGTCACCCTGATCTGTTGTTGACTATCAGCTAAAGGCGGGAGAGGGCATCCTCTACCCTTAAATTTTTTTCGCGTTCAGGGGAAAGCCCTGTTTTCTAACGCTAGACTTATTTAAGACAACCTTAAGGTAGCAGTGGGAGATGGCTGCCCCCTAGTGTGAAAAACCGAACGTTAACCCGATCGTCAGAGGATCAACTTCTCCCTTACACTGAACGTTAGCTTAGCCCTGTCTTCTCTGGGCTGTAGACCATTTGGGGAAAATCATGGGATTTTTTGATTCGGAAATCGTACAGCAGGAAGCACGCCAGTTGTTTGAAGATTACCAAGCGCTCATGCAACTGGGAAGTCGTTATGGCAAGTTTGATCGGGAGGGCAAAAAACTCTTTATCGATCAAATGGAAGCCATGATGGATCGCTATCGCATTTTTATGAAGCGGTTTGAACTTTCAGAAGACTTCATGGCCAAAATGACGGTGGAGCAGTTAAAAACCCACTTAGGACAGTTTGGCCTTACGCCGCAACAAATGTTTCAGCAAATGGAACTCACCTTGGAGCGGATGAAGTCTGAGGTAGAGGAGGATTAAGGCGCTGGGATTAGGCTTGAGAACGGACTTGGTAGCCAATATCCCGTCGATAGTACATCCCCTCAAAGTCGATCGCTTTTATCCCTTGGTAGGCTTCCGCAAAGGCGTGATCAAAGTCATCACCGCAGGCGGTGACTACTAGGACGCGGCCGCCATTGGTTCGCAGGGTTTCTGCCTCCAGTGTGGTTCCCGCATGGAAAACGATCGCCCCCTGAGCTTCCGCCGCTGCAAGACCCGTAATGGCAGATCCTTTGGGATAAGCCCCGGGATAGCCCGGTGCCGCCACCACCACCGTTGCCGCCGTTCCCGATCGCCACTGTAGGGGCGGTTGTTCCGCTAAGCGTTGCTCCAGACAAGCCCTAATCAAATCCAGTAGAGGGGTTTCCAACAGGGGGAGAACAACCTGGGTTTCCGGATCCCCAAAGCGACAGTTAAACTCAATCACTTTCGGTTCCTGCTCCGGGGTAATCATCAGCCCCGCATAGAGAATGCCTCGATAGTCAATGCCTCTTGCCTGAAGCCCCGCCAACGCCGGCTCTAAGACTTCGCGCTGAATGCGGCTGAAAAGTTCCGGTGTCACCAGTGGGGCTGGAGCATAGGCTCCCATGCCCCCCGTATTCTCACCCGTGTCCCCTTCGCCAATGCGCTTGTGATCCTGGGCGGGCAGCAAGGGACGAACTGTTTGGCCATCGGTGAAGGCCAAAATGGACACCTCTGCACCGCTTAAGTATTCTTCGATGACCAAGCAGTGACCCGCTGCCCCAAATTTTCCCCCGAAGGCCGCCTCGATCGCCGCTTCCGCTTCCGCCAAGGTCAGGGCCACCGTCACCCCTTTGCCCGCCGCTAAACCATCAGCCTTAATGACAATGGGGGCACCCTGATCGTGTAAGTAGGCTAGGGCCGCATCCCGATCGGTAAACGTGGCAGAGCGGGCCGTGGGAATCCCCTGCTCCACCATCAAGGTTTTTGCCCAGGCCTTACTGGCTTCTAATTGCGCTCCCTCTTGAGTGGGGCCAAAGGCCGGAATCCCGATAGCCTGGAGACGATCGACCAGCCCGAGGGCGAGGGGAACCTCTGGCCCCACCACCACCAAATCAATCGGCTTTTCTTGACAAACTTGAACCAGTCCATCTAAATCTTCCGCTGCCACCGGCAGATTTTGGCAACGGTCTAAAGTTGCGGTACCGCCATTGCCTGGAGCCACCCAAATCTGCTCAAGGTCTTGAGATTGCAGAAGCGATCGCACCAAAGCATGTTCTCGACCACCACTGCCAACCACCATTACGTTCATAATTTTCTGATCTATGCAAAAGGTATCAACTGAAAGGCTGCCAACTTAAGGCGGAAGAGTGCGGCGCG
>JBMTZC010000225.1:0-7276 GCA_049455215.1 Prochlorotrichaceae cyanobacterium | reverse complement strand
CGCCCAGGTGGAAGCCAACGGCCCACGTATTGCGGCGATTCTCCTCGAACCCTTACAAGGAGAGGGGGGGGTAAATCCTGGCGATCGGGCCTACTTCAAACGGGTGCGCGAGATCTGTGACGAGAAGAAAATTCTCCTCATGTTAGACGAAGTTCAAGTGGGCATGGGCCGATCGGGGCACGTCTGGGGCTACGAGAACCTAGGTATTGAACCGGATGTCTTTACCTCCGCCAAAGGACTCGGGGGCGGGATTCCCATCGGCGCGCTGATGACCAAAGCTTGGTGTGACTTATTCAAGCCTGGGGAACACGCCAGTACCTTTGGGGGCAATCCCTTTGCCTGTCGGGCCGGGTTAACGGTCTGCGAAACGATCGACAAAGAGAACCTCCTGGATAATGTGCAGCAACGGGGTGAACAGCTACGCGCAGGCTTGCAACAGTTGATCCAAAACTATCCCGAACATTTTGTCACCGCTCGAGGCTGGGGGTTGATCAATGGGTTAGTCATTGCGGAAAGCTCCCCCATCAAAGCGATCGATGTGGTTAAAGCTGCCATGGAAGTGGGATTACTGCTGGTACCCGCCGGAACTCAGGTGTTGCGTTATGTCCCCCCCCTCATTGTCTCAGCGGCAGAAGTGGAGGAAGCCCTCAGTTTGACGGCAAAAGCCCTCGAAAAAGTGCTAGCCAACCTAGGCTAGAAAACCTTTCAGGCGCGTCATCAAGGCAATCTGCAAGTATTGCGCCCGCCAGAATTGCCCATCTCAAACAATTGCTAGGAACTCCCCTAGCGGTAAAACCGGGGTGGGCACGGCTCAGGTCGATCTCCTAAACATAAAGGGTCTGGGCTTAATTGATGACGCGCCCGAGAAACCGAGACTTTAGGATTTTTTTTCGATATAACCTTCGGTCTCAGCAAGGGCAAAGCCACAGGTTATCTATTGCAGACATTGAGAAATTTCAGATTTTTGCTTGAATCGCCCCTAGAACAACGCTACAGTAGGGGTTTAGCCCCTGAGTTTCAGGGGTATGTATTTTAAATTACGGATTTGGGGTAGCCATTTCCGGTAATCAGGTTTTATAACAGAATAATAAAGAATTATTACGAATTATTGCTTTTTAACTTTTTCATTGAAATTTAGCCCCTTTGAGGACATGGATTTTCCTTCAGAGCACCCACTTAAGATAACTCAGGTTTATTGAATTGCTGTCAGCCTAGCGCAGAAAATTCGGCGCAAAATCATGTTAACTCGCTTTAGCCCGCAGACCCGTGTATCTCAGAAAGAGATGTCCCCGGATGCCAAGCAATTGCTCCGGATTTTTCAAGAGTTGCATCGTGAGAGTTGTCCTTACCATTACAACTTTCACATGCATACCACCCATTCTGATGGACAATTGTCTCCTCTGAACCTAATTCAGCAGGCCATCGAGATTGGACTCAAGGGCTTTGCCATTACTGATCATCATAGTGTAGGGGGATATTGGGCCGTTCGAGAGTGGATGCAAGCCCAACGCTGGCAAGGCGGGAATGCCCTGAAAATGCCCCGCATTTGGTCTGGGGTTGAAATTACAGCCGCATTGTTAGACACCGAAGTTCATATTCTAGGCTATGGCTTTGATCCGGAACATACCCGGCTACGCCCCTATCTGCAAGGGCGCTCCGTCAAGGGATCTGCCTTTAAGGCGGCCGCCGTAATCGAAGCCATTCAGGAAGCCGGAGGCTTAGTTGTCCTCGCTCACCCGGCTCGCTATCGCCTACCCGCAGAAGTCCTCGTCCGCGAAGCAGCCCATTATGGTATAGATGGCATAGAAGCCTACTACGCCTACGACAACCCTTCCCCGTGGCGATCGAGCCCAGAACAGACGGAAAAGGGACTTGCTTTAGCGGAGAAATATCAACTCTTAAAAACCTGTGGCACCGATACCCACGGTCTAAACTTACTCAAACGAATTTAAGCCTAGAGGGCAACTCGATTAGATGACGCTAGATGACTCGCCCTAGGGAAGGTTAGGTAAATTGCTGACTGAGGGCAACAGGATTGTGGACGGTGATTTTTTTCTTTTGAATGGAGATCATCCGATCGTCTCGTAAATCTCCAAGGAGCCGGGTTACCGTCACCCGAGTAGAGCCGATCGCCTCAGCGATCGCTTGGTGAGATAACTTGAGATCAATGGTGACCCCCTGGGGATCCGGTACACCAAAATTGCGGCAGAGAATCAGGAGAAAACTCACCAATCGGGATCCCATGTCGCGGTGCGCTAAGGTTTCGATCATCATTTCCGTCTGTAAAATCCGGGAAGACAACCCTTGCAACATCATTAGCGCCAGTTCAGGTTTTTCCTTGAGGGCAATTTGCATCTGCTCTACCGGGGCGGAGAGTAACTCCACCGGCGTAAAGGCAACGGCATGGTAGAAACGATCGGAACGATGACCCGTAATTAGAGACAAAACCCCAAAGACACTATTTTCCCGGAGGAGTGCCACGGTAATTTCATCCCCCGCCTCATAGACCCGAGACAACTTCACAGCCCCTTTCACCAAAAAATACACCTTTTCGGCAGGATCCCCTGGGAAAAAGATCGTCTTGCCCCGTTCAAACGGCTCTAGCACTGGCGAAGAGTGGTTGCCAGAAATGCTTTGGAAAATTTCTAAAATCGATTTTTCAGGCAAAACCACCATAGATTGAGGAGTAAGAAAAGAGTAGTACTAATTGTTCCGGACTTCTACAGAAACTTGCACAGGCACTCAGGGTCAGTCTGATTCCCGCTGTAAGCACTTAGGTGAAATAATCTAAGCTTCCATCATATAATTAAGATTACTAATTTTTGTTGTTTATATTACAGTACTTCCATTGATCGCAAGTTGATCCTTCCTTTTGGCAGCTTTACCCCTAGCCGGAGAATCAAAACAGACGACCTGCTCCGTCTTTTCGATCCGGTGGCGCATCAACAACAGCGGCACCCTCAATCTCTTCTCGTCATTCTAGGGACTGTCAGAATGTCACTTTCTCATTGATGACACCCCTCGAGAATGCTAGGATCAGTGTACCTGACAAAGTAGGTCTCTTCCCCTTACCTCACTGCCGTTGCCATGGCTAACACGGTTGAAATCCTCACATCAGAAGAAGTTCGACGAACCTGTAACCGTTTAGCGTCTGAAATTGTAGAACGGGTTGCGGATTTATCGAAGATCGTTTTATTGGGTATCTATAGCCGGGGGGTTCCCTTCGCCTATTTGCTGGCCCAACAGATTGAAACCTTGGAAGGCCGATCGATTCCGGTGGGAGAATTGGATATTACCTTTTACCGGGATGATTTGGATAAAATTGGCCTGCGTACCCCCGCAAAAACAAAGATTGGCTTTGATTTAACGGGAAAAATTGTGGTTTTAGTTGATGATGTCATTTATAAGGGACGAACCGTCCGGGCCGCCCTAGAAGCCATTAATGATTATGGCCGTCCTCAGTTAATTCGCCTAGCGGTTTTAGTGGATCGGGGACATCGAGAAGTCCCGATTCATCCTGACTTTATTGGTAAACAACTGCCCACCTCCACTTTGGAACAGGTCAAGGTGTATCTGAAGGAAGTAGACGGCCGGGATGGGGTGGAATTGTTGCGCCCCGATCCCTAAATTCTAGAAGTTTCAAGATCTGCTCTCATTCCCCACCCCTAGGGACTATGGACAATACTGATATAGGGTGACTGAATGGGGGCAATTTCGCCGCGATAGGTCAGAAACTGATGGAGAAAGGCACAAATTTCAGCTCGGGTCGCCAAGCGCTTAGGATTCAAAAAGTGGGGATCGGGATAGGTCACCACCAACTGGTGCTGGGCCGCCAAGGCGATCGCTTCTTGGGCCTGGGGGGGAATGACAAAGCGATCGTGATAGGCGCTTAACACCGCGAGATCTAGGGGTGCTTTACGGATCCCCTTACTGAGGGTCAGGAGTGCCTCTAGCCGGGAAATCGATTGCTGGGGACGAAAACGACCATCGGGATCCCCCTGCATAAGACCCCATTGGGTCACCCGGGCAATGGCGGTGGCGGCCCAGTGGCCATGTGACACATCAGCAAACTGAGTGCCTGCAATAGGCTTTGAGGGAGTCATCCAGTCTGACCAGGGAAACTGACTCAGCAAAACGGCAAACTCTGCTCGGGTCATGGTCTGATTCGGACGGAAGCTCCCATCCGGGAAACCCTGCAAAATTCCACGATTAACTAACGGCGCAATAAAGTCTCGGGCCCAATACCCTTGAGGTACATCCAAAAAGGCAAACAACAACGGGGGAATGGTCTGGGGTTGCCCTAGGGCGGTGGAGGCCAGAAATAGGGGCGGGACAGAAGATTTGAGACTATCGCTGTCGCTCCCGAATAGACTAAGCTCCGCCGCTGGGCTGACCAGACTAACGTGATAAACGAGAACGCTATTGATCAGGTGCATATAGTCTATTCAGGTGCATCTTCTGGACTGGTTGGCGGAACATCGGTATCAGGAGGATCGGTATTCTCCGTATCCGGAGGCAGGGGTGCAGCACTGCCTTGGGGCGTTGGAGCCGCCTCTTGGAGGAGTTGATTAATTTGATCTTTGTATTGACTGGGGGCTAGGGTGGCAGCAGATTCTAATAAAGGACGGGCCTCTTCCTCTTTGCCCTGGGTTTTGAAGACGATCGCTTTAGCCAAGAGGGGGCGAAAGTCTTCGGCATCCTGAGCAATGATTTCATCATAAACACCAATGGCTTCATCAAAGCGACTTTGCTCGGCATAGACTTGCCCTAAAATAAGTTGCACCGCAACCACATCGATCGTATTGGGGGTATCGGCATTGGTTTGCTCCGCCAGTTTGAGGGTATCTTGCAAAAGCCCCAGAGCCGCTTCAGGGCGCTCTTGCTGTAGTAACAACCCCACTAAACCCTGTAGCGCATCTAAATTCCCTGGATCATTAGTTAATAATTTGCGGTAGGCTTCCGCCGCCCCTTCCCGATCGTTGACCTGTTGCTTGGCCTGGGCTAGGAGAAGACCATAGGTGGGTTCTTCCGGATTGAGGACAGATAATTTTTCGAGGGGAACGATCGCGCCAGGAATGTCACCTAATTGCAGCCGCAACTCTAATAAGCCCCGCAGTGCCGTTTGGTTCTCTGGCTCCCGTTGCAAGACTAATTCATAGCCCTTGGCCTGTTCTTCCAAAACCGCTTTTTGATCCTGAGAAACCCCGGAGGTGGGGGTGGGCTGACTGCTGGTGATGGGGGTTTCCCGGAGCAGCGCCGTGCCCAGCAAGGGCGCGATCGATAAGCCAACGAAGGATAAAAGGGAAATAATCAGAAAAATATTGGTGATCAGGCGGCGCTGTTTTTCGGTCACGATCGTTCCTCAGGCAGATTAAAATCACAACTTAACATACCGTAAAAAAAGGGCTCCCAACCAAGATGGATTTAAGTACATTGCGTCGAGAGTATAGTACTCAGGGGTTAAGCCGATCGCTGCTGGATTCCGATCCCTTTGCCCAATTTGAACAGTGGTTTCAACAAGCGACTCAGGCAGAATTACTGGAACCGAACGGCATGATTTTATCTACCGTGGATGCCCAGGGGATGCCCATGCAGCGCACTGTATTACTGAAGTATTTCGATCGTCAAGGGTTTGTTTTCTTTACTAACTACGAGAGTCGCAAAGCGGAGCACATTCGCCAAAATCCCCAGGTTTGTCTACTCTTTCCCTGGTGGGGGTTAGAACGCCAGGTGATTATTACGGGCACTGCCACAACGGTTTCCAGCGCCGAATCCTTAAAATACTTTCTCTCCCGCCCCCGAGGCAGTCAGCTTGGGGCCTGGTGTTCCCAGCAAAGTCAGGTCATTTCCTCTCGCCAGTTGCTAGAACTGCAATTTGCCAAGATGCACGAAAAGTTTGCCCAGGGAGAAGTCCCCCTGCCTCCCTTTTGGGGGGGCTATCGGGTCACTCCCCAGAGCTTTGAATTTTGGCAAGGCCGCTCTAATCGCTTACACGATCGTTTCCTCTATCATTCTCCCCAGACCCAACCAACGGGTACCGCCTGGCAAATCGATCGCCTTTCTCCCTAGCCCTTACCCGGCGCAGCCCCGCAACCACCAGCCCAATACCAGTCCCAAGCCTAAAAAACGCACCACTTGCCAAAAAACCGTCCCAAATCCAGCCCAGGAAAAAAACTGGGCTTCCCACTGTGTTTCAATGTCTTGCAAGCACTGCCGTAAACGATCGTACTCCTGTTGCAGTTCTCGCTGCTCCTGCTCCAATGCCGTCCCCTTGTCTTGAGCTTGCGGAGAATCCTCCGGGACGATCGCCTCAGCGGTCTGAGTTTGGCTCTGGATCTGTCCTTGTAGGGCCTGATAGGCCTCCCAATTGTCCAGGAACCCTTGATAACGCAGCTTAAAGTTCTCCAACTCTGCTTCGAGATCTTGGAGGTTTTGATCAAACCGGGAGCGATCGAAGGATTTGACGATCGTCGCGGCCAATGGGGAAGAAGGGGGCACCGTCAATGTCCTGAACTGTAAATACTAAAACCGATAGCCAATCCCCGTTTGTACCGACACCGCCGTTTCTCCAGAACGATCGCCATCATCAAAGGCATCAATGGCAATCACCGCATTACCAAACAGCACCATACGGCTATTGGGAATGGCATAGTCTACCCCTGGCTGCAGCACAAAAGAGGTCTTATCCCCCACAATGCTGCCATCAGACGTAAAGGCAACCCCAGCCCCAATGTAGGGTTCCAACTGCCAAGTGAGGGGTAAATCATAGGAAACCGTGGGAATCCAAGCCAAACTTTCCGCATCCACAAACACCTGACTGCGGAGGGAAATCGGCAATTCTAATAACTTGTAGCGCCCCGCTGCAACGGCAGTAAAATCCAGATTATTATTGGCTTCGTTTCGCTGTCCAACCCCCACCGCAGCACCAATATAGCTACCGTAGGCAGGTTGTGCTTGGGCGGGTTCAACCCGTAGACCCAGTTCCGTGGCGAACACAGCCCCTAGGGTTAGACCTGAAAGCAGGGAGAGAAATAACTTCATAGAGCAAGACTCCTTAAACAAGGAAAAGACAAGGGCAGGCGATGGAATAGAGGGTATCGTCGCGCTACTTATAACACACTTTGTCCCGAATGGGGCTTTTCTGGGCAAGGGGGCAAGCGGATGAAGATGTGCCGAGTTAGAGATCCAATGGACTCCGCACCCCTAAGCCACCTTTGTTCAACACATGGGTATAAATCATGGTCGTTTTTATATCCTTGTGCCCCAATAGCTCCTG
>JBMTZC010000224.1:0-7282 GCA_049455215.1 Prochlorotrichaceae cyanobacterium | reverse complement strand
CTCCCAAGAGGGGGAGTGAGGACGGTTTGGTTCTCCTCCGGGGAGGAGTTAGAGGAGGGTTGGCTGTTTGCCGGTAGATCTGACCCACCCCCCAGCCCCCTCCCGAGAGGGGGAGTGAGGATAGTTTGGTTTTGCTCCTGGGAGGAGTTAGAGGTGGGTTGGCTGCTGCCCGCGAGGTTTGACCCACCCCCCAGCCCCCTCCCAAGAGGGGGTGTAAAGAGGGTTTGGTTCTCCTCCGGGGAGGAGTTAGAGGTGGGTTGGCTGTTGTCCGCAAGATCTGACCCACCCCCCTGCCCCCTCCCGAGAGGGGGAGGAGAAGGGATACGCTCTAGGATCAAGTTTGCCGATCGCTTTGGGGCTAAGGTTTCTGGATCGGTGAGGTGACCAAAACAGGCTTGCCAACCGGGTTCCAAAACGATCGTTCCGGTGCCTTCTAGGATCAGGGCTGGGCCGGTTAGGGTTTGCTGGGGGGCTAGGGCGCGACGATCGTATACGGGGGTGGGGTGCCAGTGACCGTTACTGTAGAGTTTGACCCAAGCGATCGGTGCTGTTTCGCCTCCTCCGGGTTGCTGCGGTTCTGCGGGAAGTGTTACGGGTTCAATATACTCTAGGGAAATGGAGGCAATTTGCAAGGCTTTTTCCGGTTGTAAAAAACCGTAGCGTTGCTGATGTTGTTGGTCAAATTGCTGTTGTAATGCCTCTAGGTTGGTGGAGAACTCAAAGCTTAAACTGGTATCGGTTCCTTCATATTTCAAATCAATTTTTCTTTGGATCTTTGCCTCTAATTCCGCTCTCCCGTGAGGAGAGCAATCAGGCGTGGACTCTGTGCTAGTGACAGGATCTACCGTTGCCCTCATTTCTGCCCACAGCCGATCGTAGGCTTGCGGTAAGTTGTCTAAGGCAGCGATCGTTAAGGGTTCTTCAATGGTTAAGCCTCGCAATAGCCGTTGCTCTGCCAAGCCCATGCCATAGGCGGACAATACCCCGGCGTAGGGATGCAGCAAAATGCGCCCCATGCCCAAACGTTCCGCCAAGCGACAAGCGATCTGTCCTCCCGCCCCCCCAAAACAACAGAGGGTGTAATGTTCTAGGTCGTAGCCCCGTTGTAAACTGATTTTTTGGATGGCATTGGCCATATTTTCCACGGCGATCGTTAAAAATCCTTCAGCGATCGTCTCTATGCTGGATTCTTTGAGGGAGGAAGCGATCGGGCTTGACCGTTCCCCGGGTAAATCAGAATGTAGAGCAATCAATTCCTCAAACCGTTGCCGAACGATCGGGAGATCTAGGGGTAAATTGCTCTCTGGACCAAAGACAGCGGGAAAGTAGTCTGCTTGCAAGCGCCCCAGGAGAAGATTGGCATCGGTAACGGTGAGGGGGCCACCGCGCCGATAACAGGCGGGGCCGGGATTTGCCCCCGCTGAAGCGGGCCCGACTTGGAAACGCTGGCCATCAAACTGGAGGATTGACCCCCCTCCTGCCGCAACGGTGTGAATGGCTAGGCTGGGCACGCGCATCCGTACCCCAGCAATTTCCGTTTCCCAAAGCCGTTCATACTCCCCAGCAAAATGGGCTACATCGGTGGAGGTGCCCCCCATATCAAAGGTAATAATTTTATGAAACCCCGCCTGCTGAGAGGTTTTAACGGCTCCCACAATGCCCCCCGCAGGCCCCGAGAGAATGCTGTCTCTTCCCTGGAATTTTTCCGCCGCCCCTAAACCACCGTGGGACTGCATAAAGGCGAGGGGAACTCCCGGCAGTTGGCTTTGAACCTGCTCTACATAGCGCCGCAGTAAGGGAGAGAGGTAGGCATCCACCACGGTGGTATCACCTCGGTAGATGTATTTAATGAGGGGACTGACTTCTGAAGAGCGAGAGATCTGCTCAAACCCTATTTCTCTAGCGATTTCAGCGATCGTGATTTCGTGTTGGGGATAGCGATAACTGTGCATTAAAACGATCGCACAACTACGAATGCCCCGATCGTAAGCGTGTTGTAATTCAGTTTGAATGTGGAGACGATCGAGGGGGGTAACGATCGTTCCGGCTGCGTCAATCCGTTCCCGGGCTTCAATCACCTGGGTGTAGAGCAAACTGGGCTTAGTAATGTGCAGGGCAAATAAATCTGGACGATTCTGGTAGCCAATGGCTAAAGCATCCCCTAACCCCTGGGTCATCACCAACACCACTGGATCCCCTTTACGCTCCAGGAGGGCATTGGTGGCCACCGTTGTGCCAATTTTGACATTGCTGACCCGCTCCGGAGGAATCGCAGCTTCCGGACTTAATCCCAAAATATTGCGAATGCCCTGGATCACAGCATCGGGATAGCGATCGGGATTTTCTGAGAGCAACTTATGCAAAATTACCGTTTTCCCAGAAACCAGGCGAAACACCGTAAACTGGGCATCCGCCTCACACCGCTGCACCACTTGGGGATCTGAGGTGAGGGCCACTAAGTCCGTAAAGGTTCCACCCCGATCGACAAAGAAATGGGTCATTCGACAAAAAGCTACTTCATTCTTATGTATAGAAGGCGTTCCTCCATCCTAAGTCTAGGCTGGAGTGTTTGAAGATCAACTAGACAAAAATTAGATTTTGAACGATTCGTTTTTAGATCACGATCAAACTGTTTCACCGCAAAATGCGGATAACCATTCTTACGTATAATCATTTACTATACAGTAGTCCTAATCCAGAAGACTAGACTGCTGAAACCGTTGTGTACCAGTACCATACGATACCACCTAGGACTTCTGTACTAAAAAGGCAAAAATTGGGAACTCTCGAAAAATCAAAAATTATTGAGAATGACAAGCAATTATAGCTTTTAGACCAACCTTCTTCTCAATAAGGCAATTAATCGAGGTGACCTCATTAGGGCAAGACCAATAATGAAAGGTGACTTTATGACTCTACCATCTTGTTCTCTCTGGATGTTTGTTGCTCGAACAGATGTCTCTTTTATGATGCACACTATTCCTCACCTAATTAAGATGTGCAATTTTCCCTTTGAGGAGACCGTATTGTGCATTGATACTAAACCTTTGACAGGAGATAAGGTTCTTCGTCCTCATATTGGCACAATGGAACAGCTCAGACAAAACTGTGAAGAGTTGCTCAAAAGAGGCATTGTCGATCGTGTTATTGATATTGACTACAATCCTGTTTTAATCGATAAAATACATCAAAAACATTTCAATGCAAAAATAAAACAAACTCATAATTATAAAGGATATCCAGTTTATGGAAGTATTTTTAAAATCGAAATGTGTAAGAGTGATTATGTTTTACATTTTGATAGCGATATGATGCTTCATCAACCCCCTAATTATAATTGGATAGAAGAGGGTATACAAATCATAGAGAAACATGCGGAGTTAATATCAACTCGTCCCTTCGCTGGTCCTCCTCGTGAGGATAGAACACCTCCGCAAGAGATATCGGCCTATAAGGGAGATGGGGAATATTACCGATTTAAAGGTTTTGGTAGCCGAGCCTATTTAATAAATCGCAAAAGATTTGATCAATTAGTACCTTTTCCTATCATTTGGAAACCCTATCGCAAAAAAATTATGAATCAGATTCCCAACTCAGCTAAAACCGTACTCAATGCCTGGCTAAATAAAGGTAAGCTGGAGTCTTGGGAAGTTTTACTCTCTGAAAAATTGAAACAAACTCAGTATTACCGAGGAATGTTATCTAACCCTACCGCGTGGACACTGCATCCTAACTGTCGTACACCTGAGTTTTTTCAAGCCTTACCCACCATTATTAACCGCATTGAAGAAGGAAATTATCCCCCAGGACAAGGAGGAACTTATGATCTCAAGTTAGACCTTTGGATCTAACCCATAAATAAAATAGTTGTATGGTGTGCGTCCTGTGATCTGCAAACCATACAACCATTTCAGCAGTCAAAGTCGAGTCTTCAGCACTCACTTAAGACTGGAGTATGCACTTATCGACGGGAACGAACCGCCGGAACCCAATTCACATCAATGAGGAATTCCTGGTAGGCTTCCCGCATCTGTAGGAAAATTTCAGGCTCTTCTTTAGAGAGATCGTACATTTCACTGGGATCCTCTGCAAGATTATAGAGTTTCCACTCGCCATCGCCCCATGCTTCATCGCCAATCCGCACGATTTTCCAGTCGCCCATGAAGAGAGAATCATTGATGGTTCCACCCAATTCAATGGCAACGGGTTCATCAGGAGCATAAACGTAATCCGCTTCCCCTTCCAGGACAGGACGCATAGAGCGGCCACTCAAGGCATGAATTTCACGACCTTTGTAGCTGGTACCGGGGTGTTCAACCCCTGCATAATCTAACAATGTGGGAGACAAATCCTTCACTGTAGCGAACACATCCGTCATCTCTCCCCCTTCAATCATGCCGGGATAGTAGAGAATCAACGGCGCACGGGTTCCGCCTTCAGCGGTGGTGGCTTTTTCTGCCCAGAAGGGAGTACCTGAAACCTGAGCCCATTCAATCCCTCGGGTTGCAAAGGAGTTGGGCAGCCCTAGATTTTCGAGGCTGTTGTCAATCCCTTCCTGCAGGAACCAGTCTTTATAAATTTGTTGACGGGCCCGATCGTGACCGTCAGCACCGTTGTCAGACATAAAGACAAAGATGGTGTTGTCGTACTCGCCGGTTTCCTTGAGGTAGTCCATGAAACGACCGATCGCCCCATCCAGGTATTCAATCATGGCAGAATAAACGCCCATGCGGCGAGCCTCCCGAGCTTGGCGCTGCGGTGTTAACTCATCCCAGGCCGGAGCCTCTTCAAAACGCTCTGGATATTCTGCATCTTCCGGGATAATGCCCAGTTCCTTCATCCGCTCAAACCGTTGGGCACGAATGACATCCCAACCTTGGGAGTACATCTCTGCGTACTTATCAATGAGATCTTTATCGGGAACCTGTAACGGGGTGTGGGCAGCCGTGTAGGCCATATAGGCATAGAAAGGCTTGCCATCCTTACGATTCGACTCGATGTATTCCATCATCTTGTCGGTGTAAAAATCCGTAGAGTATTGAAACTCAGGGGGCAATTCGCTGATGCGGCGGCCATCATCGCTAAAGTGGTTGCGGGGCCGAATGGGAGAAAATCCGCGGGTGCTGTAGTGATCGCCACCGCCTTCCAAAAGGGCAAAGCTACGGGAAAAACCTTGTTCTGCAGGAGGCTTGCCAATATAGCCACCGTCCTCTTCATTTTCCTCTGCTCCTCCCAAGTGCCATTTACCCACCATATAGGTGTGATAGCCATTGTCTTGTAACAGTTGGGGAATGGTTAGAACACGATCGTTTAGCACCCCTTCATAGCCCGGTTGTCCAACCTGATTGGGGGCGAGGTTTTCTAACATTTGCCCGAGTCCAGCCAGGTGGTTATCAAGCCCGGTGAGCAGCATGGAGCGGGTCGGAGAACAGGACGGGCCAACGTGGTAGTTGGTAAATTGAATCCCTTCCTCTGCTAAAGCCGTCACATTCGGTGTATCCACATCGCCACCGAAGGCTTCAACATCGTTGTAGCCCATATCATCCACAATCAGGAGCACAATGTTGGGGCGATCGTCTTCCCCTCCCGACTGTTTCTCTCTAGACTCCTGGGCCCGAGCTTCTAAGCTCATCCCCAGCGCTCCAATCGTAGAAACCCCAACAATGGAAACAACTGTGTTTGCGACTCTGCGCGTTTTTAATCCTGCGGATTGCAGAACCTTCCACACTTTATCTTGCATAACTTACAACCTGTGAGAAAACGAAGGTTTATTGAGTTAAATAGCTACTGCACTACTGCTCAGTTCACTGCACCACTCTATCAGATTCCTCCTAGCTTACAGGGATTCTTTAGAAAGTTATGTTGCCTTGGTGGCTAAATCTTCCAGTCGAGTAAAGAAGTGTTTAGCATTGTAAATTTTTCTTAATTTTTGTTTAGCAATTTGATCGGCCAACTTCAGGCGGAAGCGTAGGGAAATGTAGTGATCAAGAGGGAGGTCAGATAGCGGGCGTGGGTGTTGAGTTGTCATTGTTCTTAATCTACTCCGTTACTCTAAAATTTCAATTTGATTCGGCTGATAGATTTCCTTTGGAAACTGGGCAGAACAGCTTTGTCCCTGGGGAAAACCGACATAAAAACGGAATTTCTGACCCTTGAGTTCAAAGACACTATGATAGCGCAGCACCATTTTCAAAATGGGATTTTTGATAGCTACTTTACAGATTTTACCGGAAGGCTGCTCCACACTCAGGTGTTGAAATTCACCAGAGATTTCAACGTTGCTAATGGTTCCTTCAATGGTGGTAATGACTTGATTGCCGCAGGTGAAAGGCACTGGACTTTTGGCAAAGTTGCTACAGGCGGAAACTTCCCGAACTCGGCTGACAATGCCTCGAAAATATTCATAGTTGGGCGGAGAACCCCGATCGTAGTTGGCGGACTGTTTAACAGTTGCGGGGGCATTTAAAATTAATTGAGTGAGTCTGCGGGCATCCTGTGGTGATAATTGGGGTGAAAGGTAAACGCCAGAACTGGGAAGATTTCGGGTAGTTTTAATCACCTTTAATCCCTCCGGTAGCTGTTCGTTGGCAACTCCTACTCCAATATCGGCTTTGCCCTCCTGAACGACTCTATAAATATCTGTGGAGTTCAGATTTGCCATGACCTGTAGACTTGCGCCGTATAGGTCGTATACCGGCATATAAAATTTTGAAGCCGAGAAAAAGTCCCCTAAAGCGATCGTGTATTGGGTGGATAATTGATTGAACGTAATATCACTGTTTTCTCGAACAAAGAAAGTGGATTGATAGCCCGTTGTGCCCGGAAACATTTGGGCAATAAACTGATACCCCTGATCTTCCGCTTCGATCGCTATGACGGGGGAATAGGAAAAGACCACATCCCATTCGTAGTGACGAATCTTTGCGATCGCTTCGGGATAAGGATTCGGCAAATGGCTGGGGGAGGCTTGGAGGGTAACGGCCACATCTTGCCCCCCTAACCACTTCAGTACGTTGCTCGAAATTATCTGTTGATCCAGATACTGTTGTAACCGTTGTATGCCCTTTTCATTACAAAATGAGAAACTCATTAAAGTGTAGCCCTCTAATTTGGAGGCTTCTAACGTTCTTTGGAGTTGTTGCTCTAGAGAGTTATCTAAGATTTTATGAGGCGGGAGTAAAACTTTCATAACCGTAACTGCCGTAAATCAATCTAGGGCGTGTCATCGGGCGCATAGCAAGTTTAGGGGGGGGCTGAAGTACAGGACGGAAAGAGTGAATCA
>JBMTZC010000223.1:0-7331 GCA_049455215.1 Prochlorotrichaceae cyanobacterium | reverse complement strand
CACAAGCCAAAAATAGAGACGAACCCCTTACAATGAGAATAGTTATGGCCATCGTTATGGTCTGTGCAACTTCAGCACTAGGACTCCTAGTCTCGCATTTTAATTTTTTTCTATGGGCATTCACAAAAAGGACTATGAAGCACTTCTGGCCGAATACACCGATCCGGGCGTAATTCCTGAACTTTTAAAGCACTACCGGCCTTACCTGGAAATGGTGCCCAGTATGCGCCGCCCCCAGAATAGTCTCATTAGCCTGCCGTTACCCCTAGCCAGAATCCGTCGTGACGTGGATCCCATCCAGGGATATGCCCCGAGTGAAATGATTCACCTTCCCTGTGATATTGCCATCTTGATGTGTGATCCAGAATGGCAAGTGAAGCTAGATATGGAAATCTGTATTTATATCTATCGTCCCGAAGAGGATTTTTCCGACCTGTTGTCCCGTTGGCGCAAAACTCAAGTCCTCCTCAGTCATATTTATGAATGGGTCATGCCTCGGCAATATAAGGATCTGTTTAGCGAAGGGGAAGGCAATCTCTTCCCGCTCTTTGTTATTTTTGAAAACACGCCCCGTCGGATCATTCGCGGTCTCAAAGGTGCCAATTTACCCTATATTATTGGTGCGCCATCTCCAGAATTACGGGAAACCGATGAGGAAGATCGCTTAACCTCTCCGGTGGATCTCTCTACGTAAACCGATCGCTTCATGGGTTCTTCTCAGTCACCAACTGTATGCGTCTACTTTGTCTCAGTAACGGTCATGGCGAAGATTCCATTGCCGTTAAAATTCTTCAGTCCCTTCAGCACCGTTTACCCCAATTACATTGTGATGCCTTGCCCTTAGTGGGGCTGGGACAAGCTTACACCGATGCCAACATTCCCTTGATTGGGCCTGTACAACCCATGCCTTCCGGGGGGTTTATTTACATGGACAGCCGGGAATTGGTCAAAGATGTGCGCAAAGGGTTATTGCAACTCACCTGGCAACAGGGACAAAGTATTCGACGCTGGATTCGAGACGGCCAGAATAGTACTCCCAATCGTCCCTTAATTTTGGCGGTGGGGGATATCCTTCCCTTAGCGTTTGCCTGGTGGAGTGGTAAACCTTACGCTTTTGTAGGCACAGCTAAATCTGAGTATTATCTCCGGGATGAAGTAGGGCGACTCCCCAAACCTAAAGCCCAAGCATTTTGGCTAAAGTTATTTGGCGATCCAAAATCAGTCTACTTTCCCTGGGAACGCTGGTTGATGAAACGATCGCGGTGTCACGCTGTTTTTCCTCGGGATCACATTACCACTGACCTCCTCAAAACCTACAAAATTCCAGCATGGAGTGCAGGGAATCCCATGATGGATGGTTTAGAACCCCGATCGCTCCTTGAGGAAAACCTGAGTTCCTGGGACAACAGCCTCAAAGTGATCCTTCTAGCTGGATCCCGCCATCCCGAAGCACAACGCAACTGGGAGCGCATTTTACAATCCGTGGAGTCCCTGCAGGATTTCTACCCAGGGCGACGCTTACTCCTCTTAGCGGCCCTCACCCCAGGGTTAGACCGAGAATCCTTTTTGCAAGGTCTTGTCGCCCAAGGCTGGCGTAATGCCCTGCCCCCAACCTATCCCGTCACACCCTGTTCCGAGAGCTTTAGCCGCAACAACACCATCCTCCAAATCAGCCAGACCGCTTTCCCGGAATACCTCCACCTCGCCGATATTGCGATCGCAATGGCCGGAACCGCCACTGAACAATTTGCCGGTTTAGGAAAACCGGTTCTCTCCATCCTGGGACGGGGGCCCCAATTTACACCGGCCTTTGCCGAAGCCCAAACCCGACTTTTAGGGGCATCTTTAACCCTATGTCGTCATCCGGCTGAGATTGGTACTGAAGTGAAAAAACTGATGAGTGACCCCGATCGTTTGCAACTGATTGCCCAAAACGGCCGCCAACGCATGGGGGAACCGGGAGCCGCTCAACGCATTGCCAACCATTTAATCTCATTTTGGCTCTCGCCATCCTAAGGGGATCTCAGGGGACGCGGCTGTCCGTCAGTCTATTCGTCTATGGAGGGTGAATCCTGTTTACGTCCCACTAGGGCATAGAAGGGATCCGTGCCCCCCAAACCCAGCATCTGTAAAAACGGGATCACTTGGCCGGGGACAGAGTGCAAGTGAGGCATTTCAAACCCTGGCGTAGCCTCAAAATAGCGCTTCACCAACTGTACCCGCTCCCGCTCCGAACCATCCCGCCAAACTTGAATCGCCTTCTGATAAAACATCCGGTTGGAAAAGCTAATGATAAACAAGCCCCCCGGTTTCAAAATTCGCGCCACTTCCGCAAAAACCTGTTCCGGCTGTTGCAGATATTGAATGGATACCGCATTGAGCACCGCATCAAAACTGCCAGACTCCAAAGGCAGTTGGGGATCCTCATTCAAATCCTGAACAAAATAATGATCCAAGCGGGGATTCTTGGCCAACTCCTCCAAGTTCAAACCATGACCCTCCACATGCTCAAAGTGCATCTCATCCGGTAGGTGAGACACCCAACTACTCATCAGGTCTAGAATGCGGCTCTGGGGTTTAAGCTGAGTTCGATAGATCTGAGTCAAATGCTGCAGAAAACCATCATCAACATGAAAAACAAAACGGGGAACCCCATAGAAAAAGGCATCACGGGTTTCATCTAACTTCTGACGTTGCTCTGGGCGTAAAAGAGGCGGCGAAGGCTCAGTCATCGTAAGGAATCAGGAAAACAGTGAATTTCAAACCAGGCGGCGAGGGAGCATCATTACCTAAGTCTAGGAATCTGACGGTATCAATATGAGTCTCGCCTATCCCAGTTTACAGATTGGGGGTACCCCTAGGTCTAGTGGAACCTAGAGGCATAGAGGCATAGACCGTGCTTAAAAATCTTCTTCTACAACATCATCTTCATCTTCATCCAAACTATCCTCATCTATATCTTTGCCCGATCGCACAGAGTTGGCAGAAACGATCGCTCCCATAGAGAGTTTTTCCCGAACTAACTGATCCACCTGTACCGCTACTTCTGGATTCTCTTCCAGGAACTTAATGGCATTATCCCGCCCTTGAGCAATATTATCGCCGTTATAGCTATACCAAGCCCCTTTGCGATTAATGACTCCCGTTTCTTCCGCTAAATCGATAATACAGCCGAGGGTAGACACTCCCTTGCCAAAGAGAATATCAAACTCAGCAATCCGAAAAGGAGGAGCTACCTTATTTTTAGCCACTTTGACCTTGGCCCGAATCCCAAATTCCTGATTGCCGCGCTTCAGGGTTTGGATGCGGCGAATGTCTAAACGCACCGAGGCATAAAATTTCAGAGCGTTCCCCCCCGAAGTCACCTCCGGATTACCATAGCTGACCCCAATTTTTTGGCGCAACTGGTTCAGGAAGAGTACGGTACATCCCGATTTACCGATGTTACCCGTAATTTTGCGCATCGCCTGGCTCATCAAACGGGCCTGCCCCCCCACCTGGGTATCTCCCATTTCGCCCTCAATCTCGGCGCGGGGGACTAAAGCGGCCACAGAGTCCACCACAATAATATCGACCGCAGCGGATCGCACCAATTGATCCACCACCTCTAAGGCCATTTCCCCTGTATCGGGTTGAGACACTAACAAATTTTCAATATCTACCCCTAATACCCCGGCATAGCTGGGATCTAAGGCGTGCTCTGCATCCACAAAGGCAGCAATCCCTCCCGCTTTCTGAACCTCCGCGATCGCATGCAGGGCTACCGTTGTTTTACCCGAACTTTCGGGGCCGTACACTTCTACAATTCGTCCCTTGGGAAACCCGCCACCCAACGCCAAATCTAAAGTTAAAGACCCACTGGGAAAGGTTTCTACCCTCATGCGGGTCGCATCCCCCAAGCGCATGATGGAGCCTTTTCCAAAATTTCGTTCAATAAGGGTGAGGGTATTCTTGAGTGCCTTTTCTTTATTGGAGGCCTCTTTGGACGTTTCACTCGGCATGTCAAAGACTCCCTAAGCGCAAGAGCAGAATTTTCTATAGTATAAATGTATTCAATTCACTTGGCAAGCCTGGCTCAAGCTCGCCAGGACTAGAAGCGCTCCACGCTGGACAGGAAAATCGGCTCCACCCGAATCGCAATGATTGCGGAGGGACGGGCAACCATGTATTCCCCTTGTAGGTTTTTAATGGGGATATTGATCAATTCTTTGGAATCACTTTTGGGCATGAGCACGCCACTGTACCACTTTTGAAACTCTTCTAGGCTAGGAAACCGCACTTCTTCCCGATGCCCCCCTTCAAAGAGAAGGTGAACGGCCCATTCATCTGCTATTCTTGCCATAATTCCACTCCGATTTGCTGGATAAAAAATTTGAGAAAATTTGACACTGCTGCACTCAATTCAGCCCCAACCAATATAAGCTATGAGTCGTAGAGGCACAATCCTGTTCTTCCGGCTCAATCGCTTTTCAGCACCAACCTCAGGCGGGCTAAAGCCCCTTTTGCCCAGAGAAGCCCTAAGGAACTGAATTGAAAGTTGCAGGAAAAGCGATCGTGACCTATACTTGACCGTCAGTTATTGGTTTAGATGGGTTTTGCCGTATTTGCACAGCATAAAAATCCATGGTAAAGAGGGCATGATTGCCTTGCTTTCCGCTAAGACTGTTTCTCAATCGACAATATCTAAAATCATAGACATATAGATTCATGGGCAGAGGAGGAAGTATTATTCCTGAGCAGTTAACCCTAACCGTAAGCTTGAGAGGCACCCGCGAGGTTAAAAGCAACTATCAGTTGTTTCGCCTAACAGGACTATTGGATGCTTTCTCTGAACCCACGTTTCGTAAGGTTCTGGGGAAATGTATTGAGGAAGGTGCATCTCACCCGAACCTGATCTTGGACTTATCTAAGATTGACTTTATTGATAGTTCAGGCTTAGGAGCCTTAGTGCAGCTAGCCAAACAGACCCAAGGCATTGAAGGAACCTTCCAAATTGTCACCAATCCGCGGGTGACGCAAACCGTGAAGCTGGTACGCCTCGAAAAGTTCTTATCTCTACAGCCTTCAGTGGATGTAGCGTTAGAGAATGTCAAATGCGATTGATCAGCATGACGCAATGAATCAGTGCGGTGCAACGGCGGTGAGGGATCTGCAGTGGATCGCCCCTGGAGCATTAACGGTGGATCAAGTGTTGCAGTTGTCTCCTGGGGTGTTGGCCTATATTGGAGATGCAGTTTATGAACTCTATGTTCGCTCAACCCTGTTATTCCCAGTTAAGCCGATCGATCGCTATCATCGTCAGGTTGTAAAGCAAGTCTGTGCGGCGGGGCAGGTGGAACAATTGTCCCGTTGGTTAAACCACTTAGATGAATCGGAAAAAGAAATGGTGCGTCGGGGCCGCAACTCCGCCGTTGGGGCGAGTCGCAAGGCCAATCCTCAGCAATACCGTAAAGCAACGGGTTTAGAAACCTTAGTAGGGTATCTCTATCTCACCAATCCCGATCGGCTTGAGCAACTATGGCAATATTTAGACTTTTCAGTAGAATCCTCCGCTGCTCCTTAAGCGCATTGTTAAACTCAAAGCTTGGCTTTTCCGAGCAAGCCAAAAGGTTTAACGGCCGCATCCAGGTTTTCTACCTGAAGTTCATCGCCCCTTAAAACGAACGATGTGGACTCGCCTCAGATATTTGTTGCAAGAAACGGGACGCGGCATTCAACGGGGAGGCTGGATGAATGGAGCCACCGTGTGTACGATCGCGCTCCTTCTCTTTCTCTTTGGGGTGAGTGTCCGCAGTAGTTGGCAACTCGAACAACTCGTAAGTCGTTTTGGCAATCAAGTAGAAGTTGCGGTTTTTCTCAATCCCGGTGTGTCGTCCAGTAGCTTAGAAACGATCGTTGCCCAGTTTCCCGAAGTGACCTCGGTTCAATCCATAACCAAAGATGAAGCCTGGCAAACCTTACAGGGGGAATTAGGCTTACCGGATCTGGCGGATATTCGCCAGCAACTCAATGGCAATCCCCTCGTAGACGAACTGCGGGTCAGAGCCAAAACCCCAGAGGTTGTGGCCGCTTTGGCAGATCGCTTGCAAAACCTGAAAGGGGTTGAATCTGTGCAATATCAAGTGGACTTGGTGGAGCAATTACGGCAACTTCAACAAGGGCTCATGAATATTGGCAGTGTGATTATTACCGCCCTATTTATCACAACGATCGCCGTAATCAACACCACAATTCGCCTGATTCTCGTCGCCTGCCGTCCCGAAATTGAGATTATGCAACTGGTGGGAGCGACCCGCCTGTGGATTTGTGGGCCCTTTGTCCTGCAAGGCATTGGGTTTGGGCTCAGTGGCGGGGTTGTCGCTTGGGTCACGTTACTGGCCCTGCAACAGGTTTTAAAAGGGGTTCTCGTGCAACAACCCGAGTTTATCCAGTTTTTGTGGCGGACACCAACCATACTCCCCGGAGAAGGATTTATTCTCCTGATTCTCTTACTGGGTCTAGGGGGAAGCGTTGGTCTGTTGGGAAGTTTATTTGCCGTCTGGGATCTGATCGGACAGGAAAAAACCTAAGCGGGAAGGTTACGAGCCAACAGGAGCTGCTTACGCATTTTCGGTGAAGCTTCAATTTCCGAGACCAATTTCGTCTTAATCTCGGCGGCAGTGGTTTCTACATCGTCATCCCCACCAGAGCAGAGCATATTTAAGACCATATCCAGCAAGCCATCGGGATCCCCATTAACCGTGGTGTCCTCTTCAATGAGACGCACCCGAAGGTTAATTTCAACATCATAAACTCCGACAGAATGATTCATAGGAAGTACTCCGGTAAAAGTTCCTAGCACTTTTCGCCCTCCATCAGGACAGGGATCTGTGCCGCATCGTGAGTGGAACCTCTTGAGGTAGAGCGCCAACCTCTCACTTCTCCCTCTGTTTTCAGGAGAAATGGGGGAGAGTCATGAGTATCATGTGGACAACGGGGTCAGTCTTGCAGGACAGGGCCAGCTTGCCTTCGCCCCGGCGGATCTCCTGAGATTCACTTAGGGGAATTTAGCCTAAGGGAAAAGTCATTTTGACTAAATTTGGATTACTATACCCAAAAATTTTATGAACTACGTCCGCCAAATGTAGGGACTTAAAATCAGTCAATTGGCGGATTGTCTTATTTCCCTAGAACTGATATAGGGAGAGGAGTTGACCGAAGCCTCGATTATCTTACAGGAGAGTTGACAAATTCCCAGAGCGATTTGCTATACTATGGGAGCCTAAAATGATGGGGTGTCGCCAAGCGGTAAGGCAGCGGGTTTTGGTCCCGCCATTCCTAGGTTCGAATCC
>JBMTZC010000222.1:0-7387 GCA_049455215.1 Prochlorotrichaceae cyanobacterium | reverse complement strand
AGGAAGCGGCATAGTCAAATCTAATGCCTCATTTTAGCTGTGTCGTACCAGTAGGTTGGGTTGAGGCACGAAACCCAAAAAGCTGAAGCTTATTATGGTTTAGAAAAACGATCGTTTTAAGCTATTAATCTTGACCACGAAGCGATCGTTTTTGGAGGTTATAATTACAGCAGAAAAGCGATCGAGGAGAAATTGGCAATAGGGTAGTTCGTCAGCCTCGCTATAGCAAAGAAGAGTTTGCCCAACGGGGCGATCGTTGGTATGAAACCCAGATCCGAGAAAAAGTTGAATCGCAGGAAGACGGGGAAGCTTAGAACTATACTAAAAACCTGCTGTCTTTCCCGCATCCTCTATGACTCCCCCTCCAAACGATCGCTTATTGCTGTTAGTGGATGGACATTCCCTGGCTTTTCGGTCTTACTATGCCTTTGCCAAAAGTCGGGAGGGGGGGCTCCGCACTTCTACGGGAATTCCCACCAGTGTCTGTTTTGGCTTTATGCGCACCTTGGTGGATGTGGTGACGGCGGAGCGGCCGGGAGCGCTAGCGGTGGCCTTTGATTTGCCCCAACCGACCTTTCGCCATGAGGCGGATGTTCGCTATAAGGCCAATCGATCGGAAACACCGGATGATTTTATTCCCGATGTGGAAAATTTGCAGACCTTATTGCAGACCTTGAGCTTACCGATCGTCACCGCACCGGGATATGAGGCGGATGATGTGTTGGGAACCCTGGCCACAGAAGGAAAGGCGGCGGGCTATCAGGTCAAGATCCTAACGGGGGATCGGGATTTATTTCAGTTGGTGACGCGGGAATTCTCTGGGCCAGCCATCAGCATCCTGTACATGAGTACGATGTACGGTCGCGGCTTTAAGGGGGGCGGCACAGAGGAATATGGGCGGGATCAGGTGATTGCCAAGCTGGGAGTCCCTCCGGAACAAGTGGTGGACTACAAGGCCCTATGTGGCGATGCGTCGGACAATATTCCCGGAGTGAAGGGCATTGGGCCAAAGACGGCGGTGCAGTTGTTGTCAGACTATGGCAGCCTCGATCGCATTTATGAAGTGTTGGATCAGCTTAAACCGACCCTGCGCTCCAAGTTGGAGACTTTCCGGGATGAGGCCTACCTCTCCCAGCGCCTCTCCCGGATTATTGTTGATGTGCCCCTGGAGCGATCCTTAACTGACTTGAAGTTAAAGGGCTTTGCCTCTGGGGCCGTGATGGAAGCCTTTGATCGTTTGGAATTACGGGAATTTGTCCGCAAGCTGGATCAGTTGCAGGTAGCTCTGGGGGGCGTGCCGGAAGCGGAGCAGCGCTCTGCCCTGGAGGAGGACGAGGGAGATCCGGATTTTTGGACTTGGGAGGAAACCCAGGTCTATCAGGAAAAGTTGAAGGCAACCCAATTGAGCCCCTGGATTTTGGACTCTCTCGCGGAGGTACAAATTCTGGTACAGCACCTGCAACTGCATCAAGATCCCCGTCAGCCCGTTGCCTGGGATACGGAAACCACGGATCTGGATGCGGATCGAGCGCAACTGGTGGGGATTGGCTGTTGTTGGGGGGCAGCTAAAAATGAGCTAGCCTATTTGCCCCTGGGCCATGAGGGGGGAACCAATTTACCCTTGGCGGAGACCCTGGATTTATTGCGGCCGATTTTAGAGGACGATCGCTATCCCAAGGTTTTTCAAAATACCAAGTTCGATCGCTTAATTCTCAAGCATCAAGGGGTTGAGTTACGAGGGGTGGTTTTTGATACTTTACTGGCCAGTTATGTCTTAGAACCGGAAGCGGATCACGATTTAGGGAGTCTGGCGGATCGCTATCTTAAACTAATTCCCAAAAGCTATAACGATCTCGTACCCAAAGGGAAAACGATCGCCAGTATTAGTATTGCAGAGGTGGCTCAATATTGCGGTATGGATGTCCATGTCACCTATCGTTTAGTGAGTCTTTTGCAAGCTCAATTAGAGGAAATTCCTGAGCTTAAAACTTTATTAGAGAAGGTTGAATTTCCGCTGGAAAGGGTTTTAGCGAATATGGAAGATCGGGGCGTTTGCATTGATGTAGAATACCTCCAGCAATTTTCCCAAAAGCTAGAAGCGGATTTAAACGCGATCGAGTCGAGAGCCTATGCGGCAGCCGGTCAGACTTTTAACCTCGCTTCTCCTAAACAACTGGGGGAGTTACTCTTTGAAACCCTAGGCTTGAATAAACGGAAATCCCGTAAAATGAAGACGGGCTATTCCACGGATGCCGTGGTGTTAGAACGGCTCCAGGGGGATCATCCCGTGGTAGATGCCCTTTTGGAACATCGCACCTTAGCCAAGTTAAAATCAACCTATGTTGATGCCCTACCGGCTCTAGTGCGATCGTCTACGGGCCGAGTGCATACCGACTTTAACCAAGCGGTGACCGTCACGGGGCGGCTTTCCTCTTCCAATCCGAATTTACAAAATATTCCCATCCGCACCGCCTTTAGTCGTCAAATTCGCCAGGCTTTTTTGCCTGAGAGCGGCTGGCAGATTCTTGCCGCCGACTATTCTCAAATTGAATTAAGAATTCTAGCCCATTTAAGTGAGGAACCGGTACTCCTCGAAGCCTATAAAACGGGACAGGATGTTCACCGCCTCACGGCCCAGCTTTTATTAGAGAAGGAAGAAATTAGTGCCGAAGAGCGACGGCTGGGAAAAGTTATTAACTTTGGCGTAATTTACGGCATGGGTGCCCAGCGTTTTGCGCGGGAAACGGGGGTAAGCCTCAGTGATGCCAAGCTGTTTCTACAGCGTTTTCACGATCGCTATGCCCAGGTTTTTAACTATCTCCAACGAATGGAAAAGGAAGCCATCACCAAGGGTTATGTTCAGACCATTTTAGGGCGACGGCGGTATTTTAAGTTTAGTAGCGATCGGCTTCGTCAATTGCGGGGCAGTGATCCCGATAGTCTTGATTTAAGCACCTTGAAATCCCTCAGCAAAGCGGATGCCGGCTTACTCCGAGCTGCCGCCAATGCTCCCATCCAAGGCTCTAGTGCGGACATTATTAAAATTGCCATGGTCAATATTGATCAACTCCTGCAACCCTATCGAGCCCATTTGATGCTGCAAGTTCACGATGAGCTCGTCTTTGAAATTCCCCCAGAAGAACTCGCAGACCTTAAGCCCAAAATTCAACAGGCCATGAGTCAGGCCGTCTCCCTCCAGGTTCCCCTCAATGTCGATATTCACGTTGGCCAAAATTGGATGGATGCCAAGGCTTAAGCCTCACCACTGCAATTGTTCCGGATCCGTTTGGGTTGGGTTCGTTTGAATGCCTGCAATTGCGCCACTGTTAATGGAGATGACGCGATTGGCCATGGCGGCAATCCCCGCATTGTGGGTAATGACGGCGGTAGTAGTTCCAAATTCCTGGTTGACCTGTTGCAGGGC
This sequence comes from Prochlorotrichaceae cyanobacterium, assembly GCA_049455215.1. Lineage (GTDB taxonomy): Bacteria > Cyanobacteriota > Cyanobacteriia > Prochlorotrichales > Prochlorotrichaceae > JBEAPM01. The sequence continues at coordinate 3,963 of JBMTZC010000222.1, read as the reverse complement.
CTTCAGCACCAGTTTCCCCGTCTGGCAGTCTAGCGCCCCGGTGGGTTCATCACAGAGCAGCACCTCAGGACGTTTAGCGATCGCTCGGGCAATGGCAACCCGTTGTTGTTCCCCCCCCGAGAGTTGAGCCGGAAAGTGATTAAGACGATCGCTGAGCCCGACAATCTCCAGTGCCGCTTCCGGGGGCATCGGATGGGGGGCAATTTCCGTCACGAGGGCCACGTTCTCTCGGGCGGTAAGACTGGGGATCAGATTATAAAACTGAAAAATAAACCCAACAAACCGGCGGCGAAACTGGGTCAGGGAACGATCGCTCATCTGGCTTAAGTTCTCAGTCCGAAAGATGACCTGACCACTGCTAGGGAGATCCAGCCCCCCGAGAATATTGAGGAGGGTGGATTTGCCACTGCCGGAGGGCCCCAAGAGCACCACAAATTCCCCTTCATACAGGTCAAGATCAATAGATCGTAGCGCCTGTACGTCTACCTCTCCCATACGATAGGTCTTCGTTAACTGCTCCACATGGAACACAACGGGTGGTGTTGAATTGGCAGTCAGCATTGGTCTGGCGGCAGTGATCAGGGTCTAGGTCGCGTCATCAATTAGGTCTAGAAGCCTTGCGACATCAAGGTTACCGCGCCCGCTCCAGCAAACATAACTAGGGGCTGAAACGATTGCCGTATAAACACTTCAGCGCTAAATGATGACAGCCCCTAGGGTACATCTCCATTGACCTGAATGCACCCAAATGTCGGAATGCAAGTTACCTGGCTCAGGTCTAGATCTGAGATTAGGCGTTCAGGAAGTCCGCGACAAGCGATCGTTTTTTCGGTGTGGAACCTTATTCCCTAGGTAATGGTCATGGAGAGCAATCAAATTTATTGTGTTAGGGTTCTCAAGATGGTTACTGCTACAACTCACTTCAAACGCTGGAAAACCGGCACAACGATCGTCACGATCGCCAGTCTGATTACAAGTCTTTTTGCGCCAATTCTAGGTGCTAAAGCCGCATTTGCACAGACTCGTTTTACGGATGTTCCCGCAGGCTATTGGGCTGAAAACTTTATTGAAGCCTTAGCAACTCGGGGCATTATTGCCGGATTTCCTGATGGTAGTTTTAATCCCAATGCGCCTGTAACCCGTGCCCAGTACGCCGCCATGGTTCGCAATGCCTTTAACCGGGCACAGGTTCGCAGTTCAGTTTCCTTTGTTGATGTACCCGCAAATTATTGGGCTACCCCTGCGATTAATCAAGCCTATACGATGGGATTTCTAGCAGGTTATCCCGGCAATGTCTTTAATCCCAACCAAAATATTCCCCGGGCTCAGGTGTTAGTTTCCCTCGCCAATGGTTTAAATTTTAATGCCACTAATCCCTCGGTGTTACAAACCTTTAATGATGTTAGTTTGATCCCTTCCTATGCGGTTAATAGTATTGCCGCCGCCACTGAAAATAGAATTGTGGTCAACTATCCCAATGTCCAGTTTTTAAGTCCTAATCAAGCGGCTACTCGGGCCGATGTTGCAGCCTTTATTTACCAAGCCCTTTCCAGCCAAGGTCAGGTAGCCGCCATCAACTCCCCCTATATTGTGGGGCAAGCACCCAGTCAACCGGTGTCCAACAGCCAGGCCGTCTTACCGGCTGGCAGTAGCATTCCTGTCGTCTATGCCGATGCCGCAGAGGTGGTCTTTTTACCGGAAGAAACCTTACCGCTCACCTTAACGGTTCAACAAAATATGGTGAATAGTAGTGGTCAAGTGGTCATTCCCCAAGGCAGCCAAGTGATCGGTGAATTTCGTCCCGCCGGTGAGACCTCTCAGTTTATTGCCCAAGAAATTGTGCTCACCAATGGACAGCGGTTCCCCCTCAATGCTACTTCTCCGTTGATCACAGAAACAGAAACGATTCGGGAAGGGGTTAATCCAGCCATCATTGCGGGGAGTGCCGTCTTTGGGGCAGGTGCCGCCGCTGCGATTGAAGGCTTGACCGGCAAACGCACCATTAATGCCAGTGAGGTGTTAGCGGGAGGTGCGGCGGGAGCCCTCGCCGGGACGATCGCAGATCATTTCTTAGGACGGAAATCTTTTGAAGTGGTCAAAGTCAACAACAGCACCCCATTACGCCTAAACTTGAATGCGGATCTTGTTACCCCTGTTCCATAATCCAGGACTTTTCACGGAAAGCATTAAATGAAAGAGTGCGGCGCTTTGGGCCGCACTCTTTCGCCTTAGGACATCAATCGAGATTCAGCGAAGTGTTTTTATGCTTCTTCCGACTCAGTAGCGGTAACCTCTACGGTGGCCTCCGCTGCGTCCTCGGTTTCTTCCGCCAGATCCTCTTCGAGATCTTCCTCCGGCGTTAAAGTTCCCGGGGGTACCATCTCGATCGTATTGTGCTCTAGAAGCCACTCCATACAAGCATCTTGCATCAGTTCATCTTCAGCGATCGTCTGGAGGCGGTTGATGTCCACCTTTTTAGGATTCTCGATCGCAGAGAGAATTTCGCCCATACGCTTTGTCACAGCAGCCGCATCTACGTCAATTTTCTCTAGCTTCGCTAACTGCAGTAAGCCAAAGCGTTTCTTTAATTCGTCAATGGCTTCCGGCTCCACCGCTTGACGAAGCTTATCCGCAAAACTGGCGTCTAATTGTCGTAAATCAATACCTTGCTGGGAGAACTGATTGAGCATTTGTTGCATTAAAATATTGCACTGCTCATCAACCAGGGTTTTGGGAAACTCGGCTTCCACATTTTCCACCAGTTTTTGCACACAAGCCTGAACTTTATTGTTATATTCCTGATCCTCTGCTTCTTGCTTATAACGAGTTTCTAAGCCTGCCACCAGTTCTTCGTAGCTGGCATACTGACTAATCCGTTGGGCGAAATCATCATCTAAATCCGGTAATTCCCGCACCTTCAATTCTTTTAAGGTCACCTGAAACACCGCCGCTTTACCCGCTAGATCCTCCGCTGGATAATCATCGGGGAAGGTGGCAGAAACATCACGGCTTTCTCCGGGGTTCATCCCAATGACACCATCAATGAACCCTGGGATGAAATTGCCCTCCTGCAAATCTACCTGAGCATCATTTCCTTTGGCCTGGGGAATGGGTTCCGGTTCTGAGCCTTCGGGGGCATCTTGGGGTAAGACAAAGAAGCCTTCATAGTCTAAGACCGCAACATCACCAGCCTGGGCAGGACGACTCTCCTCTACGGGTAACAAGGTTGAAGCCTGCTTCCGGTAGTGGGTAATGACGTTATCTACTTTGGTGGGATCATAGGGTACAGTCTCTGCCTGTACAGTCATGCCTTGATACTCATTCAAGGTTACAGTCGGCACTACATCCACCACTACCGCAAAGCTGAGGGGTTGATTGGGTTCAAATTCTTCCACCAAAACATCAAAAGTAGGACGAATATCGTACTGACCAATGGGGCGAACATCAGCTTCTTTGAAGGCTTTAGAAACATTACCTTCCAGTAGCGTTTCGATCGCGTAGGCCTTAATCCTCGGCATTCCCAACTGCTGAATCAAAACTTTGCGGGGTACTTTTCCGGGACGAAAACCACTAACTCTGACCTGCTTAGATAATTTCTGAAGGGCTTTCTCGTAGGCGGACTGAGTAAGGTTAGCGGGAAGCTCAATTGATAGATTGACTTGACTGCCGGGAAGCTTCTCCTGGGTGACTTTCATGCTGGGGGGACTCTCTGTTGAATTCATGATAACCGCAAGATTAAGACCGTATCATAAAACGTTACTGGGATAAACCCCTATTCAGATAATTGAGTTGAAGTTGCCAGGGTTGACCAACCCGTCAGGCTGCGCCTGCCACCCCTCCAGGGGAGGGGAATTTACGATCGTGTCAGGCTGCGCCTGCCCCCTCCAGAGCTTGAAGAAGGGGGGAAGCGGAAGAAACGGCTCGAAAGTCCCCCTTACTAAGGGGGATTTAGGGGGATCCAGC
>JBMTZC010000221.1:0-7427 GCA_049455215.1 Prochlorotrichaceae cyanobacterium | reverse complement strand
TGGGTCTTAGTCTATCAAGACATAAACTGAGACGATCGTACCTTGATGGGAACTTCTAGCCGACAATTATTTAAACGCAGATCTTTAGATTTAAAGTCTAGAGGGACTTCCAGTTTGCCATTGCCCAACATATCGGGGCCAGAAACGCTGAACAGGTTTGCCTTTACGCCATTCTGCACAAACGTCTCTTGGATTTGGGTAATAATAGCATTTTCGACAAATCGCTCATCCATATCCATGGCATGAAGCAAGCGGGAGCCAAGACCCCCTAACTGTTGCCGAACTAGATCTTCAACGTTTGTGATCTCAATAATAATCATGCGTGCTCCTCTCACCGGGTCTGCTCTAGATAAGCACATAACCTTTGCGACTGGCTAGGGGTTCGGGGAGGAGGGAGGCGGGTAGAGGGGCTAGGTTCTCCCATTGGACGGGGAAAGGGGAGAAATCCAATTTTCCAGTAGAAATTAGAGCGCGTCATCCATTTAATCCAGCCCCTACGGTCTCGACATTCAATTTCAAGCTGGATGCGCTGCTCGTGAAGGCTTGAGCCCTAAAAAAGAGCCGTCTAAAGGGTGATGAGCTTACAAGCGGTGAGCAGGGAGTTTCCGGAAGGAGCTATGCCCTAAATCCGGGGGAAGTGCTGAATTTCGGCGTAACCACTAAAGTGCAAGAACTTCCCCTCTGTTTCCAACCGATTCATACGCAGGGAAATACCATCTAGGTCAAAGCGATCGAGATCGACCATATCGTTCAGCACTTCCGCAAAGGCTTCCGTCAAAATCTGGGAAATCCCCTGCATGGACTCCGGGACACGATCGCGGTCAAATTGAGGATTTTGGAAGAGGACACGGCGACGACGTTCAATGCCGAGGGTTGCGCTGAGGGCAACCACCACATCTTGGCAATTGGGCAAATCCGTCTTGGCCATCAACTGCACCCCATTGTTGGGCTGTAACACCACCTGAACTTCCCGAAAAGAGACCGGCTCTCCTCCCGAAAGATTCACCAAGGGGGCCAACGTCAGATTCTGCATTCGCCGCTTGACCAATTCAGATTCAAAGGCATCATTGATCCCTTTTTCCGTCAAGGTTACTTGAGCCACCGCCTGGGTGGGCTGCTTAAGGCGAATTTGTCCTCGAAAAATGGAAGCCGGATCTAAACTCACGGCATCCGTTTCAAACATCATTTCTTCTACCCAAAAGTCTTTGCGGATGACCAGTCCCTTACCCCGCATCTGAAAACTGTCAATACTGCCCTGAAGCAACTTGCTAGAGGGGTAACACCGGATCGCAACCTCAACAGACTCGCTTCGGGTAAAGAGATGGCGAATGGACTGACTGGCAGCAGCATTGAGAAGCTGCTCTCCCATGTCAGTCTTGGGGCCCTGTAGACCTGTGAAGCTACCTAGCATCCAGTTCTCTCTGAATAACAATACTTTCGGACGAAAACCTGGACATAAATGAAACGCTCAACAGCATAACCGTTGTAACTTTTCTCAATCATACCGGTTTCCTTTACATTCTTGTAACAAATTGTGAAGCTACTGGCAACTCTTCCCCAGGGGGGATTTCCGCCACGATTGCTTTCCCCAAAGGATTACAGCCCCTAAAATTAGAATTTATAGCCCCTTTAGATGAGTTGCATTAATAGGTTTTTATTCTAGAATAGATAAATTTCTTAAATGGGTCTGAAGGATCTGAAAAAATACCCCTAATGGAATTTGCAGAATGGCTGGAAGATCGTTACAAACCCTACCTTTCCTCCTATTTGCAAAACGGCTGGAAAAGCGATCGGCATTACATTAAATCCATTGACCTAACCCCAGAGACGATCGTAGTAGCGGTGGATGTGCTCCACTCCTATTACCCTAAAACGGCCTACTACTTTTCAACCATTCACGCCATCCCGCTGCTCTATCAATTTGTGATTCTCCATGCCTGTTGGGAAAACCAATGGCCCGAAAAACCTGGAGATGTTTATCTGCGCGATTTGCACATCGAAACCCCTCGAATGATTCAGCAACAAGAGAATATCCGCTTTGTCCTGAACCTGGTTGCTCGCCGGAGCACCCCCCAGTGGCTATACTATGCAATGCAATTTACGATCGGGGATGAAGGGGTTCCCCAGGCCTTTCGTGGCAGCTTAAAATATGCCGTGCCCCGCCCTGTACAACGGGCATGAGGATCAGCGGCAAAGTTGAAAAGTGGCTTTCCACTGAAAGCGAAAACATTTAATGGAAGAGTGCGGCGCGGAGCGCCGCACTCTTCCGCCTTAAGTTGGTAGCCTGAAAAGTTTAAGAAAGAGATGATAGTAGAGAAGAGTACAGTGGGAAGCACTGCGCTCTTACGCCTGCGCCCCCTAATCCGCCCTATGTCCCTAAATATATGTCCCTAATATGTCCCTAAATATTGGTGATCCCGCACCGTCCTTTTCCCTGCCCAATAGCGAAGGAAATCCCGTTTCTTTAGCCGATTTTCAAGGTCAATGGCTCGTGATCTTTTTCTATCCCCGTGACAATACCCCTGGCTGTACCACCGAAGCCTGTGGCTTTCGAGATCACTACGATCGTTTACAAGAAGCTGGGGTGGCCCTCCTGGGGATCAACACAGACAATGAAAAATCCCACCAGAAATTTATCAGTAAGTACAATCTGCCCTTTCCGTTGCTCTGTGATAGTGATGCAGCGGTAGCCACGCGCTACGAGAGTTATGGACTCAAAAAATTTATGGGCAAAGAGTTTATGGGCATTTTTCGCAAAAGCTTCATTATTGATCCCAGCGGCAAAATTGCGAAGATTTACCCCAAAGTGAAACCGGCAAATCATGGGGAGGAGGTTCTGGCAGATCTGATCGCATTGCAGGGTACCGGGGAATAAGTGTTGGGCGAATGTTCCGCCCGCCGCAATCCCTATTCTGATTAGGGTAATGGGGCAAAGTTTTAATTGTTCGAGGTGCCCGGTTATTGATCTACGCTTATGGATCTAATCTCCTGGTCGTAAAGGCTTCAGCCCTTGCAGTCAAAAATGTTGGGAGTCATCACTGCTTTGCTCGTAGCTCAAAAGTTGCCATCCTTGACAAAGGGACTTAAAGTTGAGGCACTTTTTGAAGTTCACTGACAGCGCAATGGATATGGCTATGTCTTCCTTAATTCCTAAAACTACGATTTCGCCTCCATTCTACCGGTTTGGCTGGGTCAGTATTGTCGCGTTAGCGGGGCTTTGGGCGGGGGCTGCGACGGCTCAAACGTCCATCAATTTTGGCCAGCGTTTACCCGGTTCATCTAACTTTGCCAATCCCCCCGCCTTAAATAGTCTCGATTCACCGGTTCCTCTGACGGTACAAAGTCTCGGGACTCCGGCTGATCTATCGACCCTGGGGGTCTCCCCTGGCTTGGGTCAATATATTGTTTACGTCAATGGTGATAGTGATTTGCTGTTGCAACAGGTGCGCCGAATAGAACCCGGGGCTTTTCGCCGCAGTTACAACAATCGCCAGGTTATTCAAGCCGGACGTTTTTTAGCCTTCAATAATGCTCAAGAACGGGTGACGGAACTGGAAAATCGTGGCATTTTATCGGAAATTGTCACCTTAGAAGCGGCGGCACCGATCGTTTCGAGTGTGACCCCGGGAAGCAGTATTGGCGGCACCAGTACCCTAAACCCGATCGCCCTCGATACGGCACCACTGCCCATTAACACCACCTTAGATTTTTCGGCTCCCAGCATTGACTCCAATCTGAATTTACTTTCCCCAGATTTAGCCTTTGGCCAAAGTCAAGCTTACTATGTCGCCATTCCCAGTAGACCTGGGGAATTAGCGGATCTCTCGGCACAACTAGCGGCTGTCGGTATTAATTCCAGTAACATTGTGGCTAAATCGGCCCGGCGCGGAGCTTTTATTGCCGTGGGTCCCTATAGCGATCGCCTCAGTGCTGAGGTGATGGTTGCTAACATCAAGGAAGCGGGATTTGGGAATGCTCGAGTTTATTACGGCTACTAAAGGTTTAGGCTCCGGTTATAGACTGAGCTTGGGGCAGAGGGATCAGTACTGTCCTCTCCCCACCCCCCGTTAACGGTAGACGCAGAGCAGCCTCTGCCCCTGAAGTTGATAGCCTGATTCTTTAGGCAGGAAGTTTTAAATGACTCGCAAAAAGTCCAAAAAAAATGATGAGGTGAGCCCGATCCCCAATGCTCATCAGATTCCAGTGGCCAGCGAAGAGAGCGATCCGATTCAACTTCCCCCCCTCAAGAAAAAAGTGTATGAGCGAGAATTGCGTCGCTTGCAAGTTGAGTTAGTGAAACTCCAAACCTGGGTGAAACACCAAGGGCTTCGGGTGGTGGTCATTTTTGAAGGGCGGGATGCCGCCGGTAAAGGTGGAGCCATTAAACGGATTGCCGAATGCTTAAATCCTCGAGGCTGCCGCATTGTTGCCTTGGGGACTCCCACGGAACGGGAACGCCACCAATGGTATTTTCAACGCTATGTGGTTCATTTGCCCTCCGCTGGCGAAATTGTCCTGTTCGATCGCAGTTGGTACAACCGGGCTGGAGTGGAGCGGGTGATGGGCTTTTGTAACCATGAGGAGTATGTGGAGTTTATTCGGTCTTGCCCGGAATTTGAACACCTCCTCCAGCGATCGGGGATTATCCTCATTAAGTATTGGTTCTCCGTGAGTGACGAAGAGCAGGAACGACGGTTTCAAGCCCGCATTGATGATCCGGTCAAACGCTGGAAAATTAGCCCCATGGACTTAGAATCTCGGGCCCGCTGGGTTGAATATTCCAAAGCCAAGGATGATATGTTTGCGGCCACCGATACCACGCGCTCTCCCTGGTATGTGGTGGAAGCGGACGACAAGCGTCGGGCCCGTCTCAACTGCATCAGCCATTTTTTGCGTCAGATTCCCTACGAAGAAGTGAGTCTCCCGCAGATTGAACTCCCAGAGCGTCAGACCGGGATTGGTTATACTCGCCCCCCCCGATCGGTTCAGACCTTTGTGCCTAATCGGTTTTAAGCGATTTTAAGCAGTGGTTTTCCAGGGAAAGTTCTGAGCGCCGATGATATTGCATCTAAACGATCGCGGTATGCTTAGGGCATCCTTTTCGTCGGTTCTTCCATGCATCTCGTTGATTTGATTGGATACGCTGCCGGTACCCTCACCACCCTTTCCTTTCTGCCCCAGGTGTTGAAAACCTGGAAGTCCCGATCCGCCAAGGACATTTCTCTGGCGATGTTTTTGATGTTTTGTCTGGGGGTGATCCTCTGGATTGTTTATGGGGCGTTTAATGGTGATTTGCCCGTAATTTTAGCCAATGTGGTGACCCTGACCCTGGCTTCTATTATTCTAGGATTTAAGTTTCACTATTCTGATTGACCCTCCCCTTTAAGGTTATGCAAGATGTTGTTTTGATCGTTGGCCTGGGCGTTTTGGCCTATCTCCTGGGTTCTTTTCCTACGGGCTACCTGCTGGTCAAGCTCCTGAAGGGGGTTGATATTCGCACCCTGGGTTCGGGCTCTACCGGCGCAACGAATGTCTTGCGAAACACCGGCAAAGGTCCCGCGGCGATCGTTTTTATCGTTGATATTGGCAAAGGGGTGCTTGCAGTTTGGGCCGCAGGAGCGATCGTTCACTATGGTCTAAATTTGCTCCCTTGGCTTCCGGCGCTGCAATGTTTGGCGGGGGCGATGGCGTTAGTGGGACATAGCCGCCCTGTATGGCTGAATTTTCAGGGGGGAAAGTCGGTCGCAACGGGCTTAGGCATTCTTTTTGCCCTCAATTGGGTGATTGGTCTGAGTGCCTTTGGTTGTTTTGGGCTGATGTTGGCGGTGTTTCGGATTGTTTCCCTGGGGTCGATCGTTGCGGCGCTGTCGGTCAACGGTTTGATGTGGGGGTTAGGTCAACCGTTAGCCTATAAAGTGTTTGCCCTGTTGGGGGGCAGTTACGTGATCTGGCGGCACAAAGGGAATATTAAACGGTTACTGGCGGGAACAGAGCCCCGTATTGGTCAACCCATCCCTGCGGAAGCTGACGGTTCTTAGGGGGCTGAGGGTTCTTAAGATCTGCCCTCACGATTGTCCCAGTCCCCAGAGAATGAGGGGCAAGGAGACAAAGGAAAACAGCGTCGAGAGGGCCACCACTTGTCCCGTGCGGGTTCCATCTCCCCCCACTTCATTGGCCATCACAAAAGAAGTGACGGCGGCGGGCATGGAGCATTGCAAAATTAAGATTTTTTGATCTAGTCCGTGAATCCCCAACAGCACTGTGATCGCCGTGGCGATCGCACAGCCCCCTAAAAGTCTCAGCACACTAGCCCCCAGGGTATAGCCTGAGCAACGAATCGGACAGCGTGAGATTTGCATTCCCAGGGTTAACAGGGCCACGGGAATGGTGGCTTGGGCTAAGAGATGGATGCCCCGATCCAGATCCAGCGGTAAGGCAGTTCCCACCCCAGCCCCCCACTGAGACACTAGTAGCCGCAAACTCAGCCCCAGCAATACCGCCCAAATTAAAGGCAAACGCAGGGTCAGCAGCAGTCCCGATCGCCATCCCTCTCCCCGCAGCAACGCCGGCCCCGTACTAAACACCAGTACCGCAGAAACCAACAAAACGATCGTTGCCCGCTCTAACCCCAGATCTCCAAGGGCGAATAAACTGACGGAAAGCCCCATATTGCCGGTGTTGGGAAAAGTAGTGGTGGCGATTAAGCTGGTGCAGGTGGCTGGCGGTAACTTCAGGAGTCGTCCCAGCCCCCAGCCCACTCCCCAGAGGGTCAGATAAATCAGCGTAAATCCGATCGTCAGGGCCAAGGCGCTTTGACCGGATAACTCTGTGCGGTAGAGCACATCGGTGATCAGGGCGGGGGAGAGGATGTAGAGAATGAGGCGGGAGAGTGTCCGGATGTCGAGTTGTAACGATCGCTCAGCGATCGCTCCGACGAAGACAATGGCCATGGCAGGCAGAACCGACGAGAGAAGCGTAAGCATACTGCGGTTAAAGGAATGCGGGTGATCGGCGCAATCTACCTTGCCTGAGCCCAGGGCGATGAAATAAGGCAAAGCGGCATCGTTCCACTCATTATCTCTAACTTCCGGCAGGTTGCTCAGCGGACAGCTGAACCACCCCGCCCCTGCGGGGCACCCCTCCAGAGGAGGGGAATTGATGAGGGGAGAGCGATCGTTTAAAATTCCCCTCCCGTGGAGGGGTGGCAGGCGCAGCCTGACGGGGTGGTTAACCTCGTCGTGGAACGCTGAACCACCCCGCCCCTTCGGGGCACCCCTCCAAAGGAGGGGAATTGATGGGAAGAGCGATCGTTTAAAATTCCCCTCCCGTGGAGGGGTGGCAGGCATAGCCTGACGGGGTGGTAAACCTCGGAGTGGAACGCTGAACCACCCCGCCCCTTCGGGGCACCCCTCCAAAGGAGGGGAATT
>JBMTZC010000220.1:0-7487 GCA_049455215.1 Prochlorotrichaceae cyanobacterium | reverse complement strand
TTTTTCTGGTTTTTGCATGACTCCACAAAGGAGAAAGTAGCTACAGACTGATTAATACTTATAATGCCTTCACTCAGTCTCTAGCTGGGTCAGCAGATTCCAGCGTCTCACAATTTCGCCCAGGTTAGAGGGTAGCTTTTCCACTTCCAGGTCAATATACTCAATGCTGGTATAGGACGCTTGCAGACGAGTGGGTCAGAGACCTCTCAACGTCCTGACCAGAGAGGCTGGTCAGGGAAGTACTGAAAATTAAATCGCAATTTCTTCAGGCGTGCAGATCTGTGGTGCTGAGCAAGCAGACGCTCTCAGGCTACGGGACTTACGCCAATAGGAATACCACCGGATTTTCAGCGGTGTGATACCCTAAATACATCTTTTAAGGTGAATCTGTGCGGCAATTGGAACGTCCGATCCTCTCTCAACCCTCTGTTTCTCTCCCCCACCCACCGCAGACAAAGAGACCCTGGTTCCAGCGGTTTGCTTGGGGATGTGTTTATGGGGCTCTAGCGATCGTTTCGGGGAGCTTGGGTCTGGGAGGAGCTTTTTTAATCTCCAATCCTTTTGCCGCTGAACCCCATGCTCAATCCAGTCCGATGGAGAGCTTTGGTCTGCGTTTGACTCAGGGAGTCATCCCCTATACCCTCTCTCGACCCGTCAATATCGTGGTGATGGGGATCGATCGGGTTGAAGGGACGGAGCCGGGAACCCCGGACAGTTTTTCGGGACGCAGTGATACCTTGTTAGTGGTGCGTTTTAACCCAGAGAAAGATCAGGTGAATGTGCTTTCCATTCCCCGCGATACTCGGGTCGAAATTCCCAACTATGGCTTCACAAAGATTAATCATGCCAATTGGTTTGGCGGGCCAAAATTAGTACAGTCTGTCCTCACCCATAATTTTAATAACCTCGAACTCGATCGCTATGTTCGAGTAGATACCGGAATTTTTCGAGAAATTATTGATGCCATTGGCGGGGTAGAAGTGAATGTACCCAAAGCCATGAAATACGACGACTATACCCAGGGATTACATATTGATTTACAACCTGGATTACAAACTTTAAATGGGGATCAGGCAGAACAATTTGCCCGCTTTCGCTACGATGAATATGGAGATATTGGTCGAGTTCAGCGTCAGCAAATCCTCCTCACCGCCCTACGCCAAAAGCTGAATAGTCCAACCCTGCTCACCAAAGTTCCCCAACTCCTCAAACTCTTGGAGAGCTACGTCGATACTAATTTAAGTTCCGAGGAACTCTTGGCCTTAGCGGGGTTTACCCTGAACCTCCAGGGCGATAATTTAAACTTGGTGATGTTACCTGGTCGGGCCAGCTATCCGGGGGAATTTGGAGCCAGTTATTGGCTGCCGGATTTAGAAGCTCAGGATAAGATTTTGGCGACCCAGTTTAACCAATCCACCTTATTGGCGGATGCCAATGTTTATGCTCGCAGTGATCTGGCGGAGGCACAACCGTTAATTGCTATTCAAAATGCATCGGGAATGCCGGATCAGGCTCAGTTAATGGCAGACTATCTTGCTCAGCAAGGATTTCATAATCTCTATATTGTGGAGGATTGGCCCAGTCCCCTCAGAAATACCGAAATTATTGCCCAACGGGGCGATCGGGAATCCGCTGAACTGGTGCAAGCTCAACTCAATTTAGGGGTAGTGGCTGCCACTTCCACCGGAGCGATCGAATCGGATATTACTATCCGCTTGGGCCGGGATAGCATAGAGTTTTTACGACAGAATGATGATGGGAATGCCCTCTAAGGAGCGCACCTTGGTACGACGATTCAATACCGCTATTTTCTATGATCTTGAAAACTTGACTCAGGGAAGTAATTTCTCTAAGGATTTTATTCAGAATTTTTCGTTGCGCCCCATTTACGAGAAGATTAGCGAACTTGAAATTGTTGAACAAGTTTCCCTACAAAGGGCCTATGCTAACTGGAGCGATCCGCGTTTAAGTGTCTTAAAAAACGAAATTAATCACCTCGGTATTGATCCTATTCAAATTTTTGGATTTACCCGTCATCCCATTAAAAATGCTGCTGATATTCAACTGGTTGTGGATGCAATGGACATTACCTTAACCCGTCCCCACATTGATGTGTATGTTGTGGTATCCGGAGATGGTGGGTTTGCTGCACTGGCCAAAAAACTTCATGAATACGGCCGTCAGGTCATTGGATGTGCTTACGAAACCGCTGCCAATGAAATCTTCAAATCAGTGTGTGATTACTTTATTGAATTAGATCCGCCCAGTGAAACCATTGAACCAAGCAAAACGATCGTCTATAACGATAAAGGTTATGGGGTTGGCATTACCCATCCCCTCGTGGTGCGCTTAGCTCAAAGCATTGGCATTTTAGAAGAGCAGAACTTTGCCGAAATCCTGCGCTACAGTGAAGATCTCCTCAACTGGTTTTATCATGATACGGAGGCTCGTCAACAGTTAGAAACAGAAGGAATTCATCTATCTGTAATTCGAGAAGCCTTTAAGTATGGTATTCCAGGCTTTAAGCCGGAGCGTATTGGGTTTGGCAAGTTTGCCGAACTCTTGCAATTTGTCTGTACCGATCGTCCCTTTTGTATTGCCTTACAACCCCCTTCCAATCTCCTTTTACTCTCCCGTGAGCATATCCCCGATACGGTCGAACCTTTACCCGACTTAGCCGCCGCCGATCTCCATTGTCTGGAGCGGTATCAAAACCTATTATCTAGTGGCAAACCCCGCATCGTTATTAATGCTATTTTTAACGATCGCTTACTCTTTGCCCAAATTTTACATCTCTTCTGGAGCGATCGGGATCAACCTAAATCTTTAGACGTTTGGATCGATCGTTTAGCCCAGCAATGGTCTCAATTTACGATCGAAGAGTGGCATAATTTTTGTTTAACCTTATTAAATTGTGAGTTTCTAACGGGAATCCCAGAGGAGGATCCGTTAAATCAACAACAACTCTATTGGAGTGCAGATGTTCCTAAATTGGATCAGATTTTTCAGCAAATTCAACACTTATCCCATGCAAAACTCCATAATATTTTAGCCAGTAGTCTCAGTACCGAAGTTTTTGCACAATTATTTCCCTGGTAGATTTGTTGTCCGGTAGATCGCCGGATGCTGAAGTATTAACTCTCTAATTTATTGGGAATCCCTTCGCAACCGCCCGGAATAGTGGCACGAGAGGCCTCACCACACCACGCACAACAGTAATAGCGCTGCTCCTCTGAGAGCCGTAAGACACCACTAAAATCGGCATTTTCCACCACCGTTCCGGTAAATTCTCCCGTTTCAAAGTTAGGACGATCGGTACGGTTACGAGGACTCGCAGTTTCTGCAGATCCGTAGAAAAACTCAACTCCGAGCAGATCGGCCCCCGCAAGATTTGCCCCATATAAAATGGTGCGGGTCAAATTGGCTTTCACTAAATCACAGTTGCTTAAATCTGCATTCACGAGGTTTAAATCACTGAGATCCGTGCGGCGCAAATCCGTTCCCGATAGGTTACTTTTAGCTAACATCACCCCCAGATCAATCACCTTCACCCCTTGGGCCCGATCTTCCGCATACCCGCCAATCCCATCTAAAATAGCCCGCCCTAAATGTTGGTCTCGCTTTAGCGGCGTTAACAGCCTCGATCGGGAGAGAAAACGAATAATTTTCGCTTTACCTTCCCCATCTACACTGCTCAAAATAGCCGCCGTTCGTCCCTCCGCGATCGCCCTTTCCTGGGGCCAATCTTCTAAAAGCCCCTCTTCATCTAAGACCAGATCGGAAATACCTTGAAAGTAAGAATCGATCGTTTGTTGTTGGGTAATTAAATTCTGCTGAGCCGTCAATAAATTTTGCTGAATCGTTAGATCCTTAGAGATCACATACTGTCGCCAGGCAATGTACACCGCCAAAATGGCAATCAGCACTTGTCCCGCCGCCCCCAACACTTCCCCTAAAGCCCCCACAATATCCCAGTCAATTTGACGAATGGCCCGAATGGTTTCGTCCCCAAAGCCCGTAAATTCAATGAGGGCCGCCAAGGCACAGATTAGCCCTAGACTCCCCACCAAGGGCTTTCCCCAGCGATCGACCAAGAGTTCCTGAGCCCAAAACCGCACCTCTGGCCAGAGCAAGCGCAGCGCCAAAATCAAGGTCACCAGCGCCCCCGCCATACCAATCAAAAAAATGCGGTAGAGCATACCCAACAGGGTGACGACAATACTCAACAGCAGCAGCGGAGTCAGGGGAAAGGCCGCATTAGTCGCCACAGCAGCCACGGGGGAACCCTTGGCAACAGGCTTCTGAACAGTAGCCTCAAGCTCCAAAGCAGGCGGATCAATCGAGTCGGTCATCGGTCAGAACCTATAGCATTTTTGCCCATCAGCATCATATAGCACGTTTTATAGCGCCGCCATTCGCCCTTAAGCCCTTAAGTTAGTAAAACCTTAACGTGAGGATTCCGTTTCCTTAATATTCACCTCCTACTGTAATAAAGGTTTTTTGCTTCAGGATAAACGGGACAACAGGGCGCGGTGCAGCAATAACCACCCACCTAATGGTTGTTCGCCCTGTAGCCAAGCCCTTGTCGTATCCATTATTTGATGTAATTGGAGTAACTTTTATGTTCATTAGCGGCAAAACCTTCAAGAAAAATTCCGTTGCTTTTAAAATTTCTTGTGCTGTAGCTGGGCTTTTAGCTGCGATGGGTCTATCCACTGCTCCCGCTCAGTCCCAAAGTATTGATTATGGCTCCCGTGATCCCAACCTGATTTTGATTGATGGATCGAGTACGGTATTCCCCATCACTGAAGCAGTAGCAGAAGAGTTTCAGAACGATACTCCTCAAGTGAATGTTGCAGTAGGTGTATCCGGGACTGGTGGTGGCTTTAAGAAATTTTGTACCGGCGAAACCTACATTTCTAACGCATCTCGACCCATCAAACAATCAGAGATTGACGCTTGTGCCGCCAACGGTATTCGTTACATCGAACTCCCGGTTGCCTTTGATGCCCTAACCGTAGCGGTTAACCCAGAAAACACCTGGGCCGACATCATGACCGTAGACGATCTCAAGAAAATTTGGGAAGCAGCGGCGGAAGGCAAAATTGATAGCTGGGATGATGTGCGTCCTGAATGGCCCTCTGAACCCTTGTCTCTGTTTGGCCCCGGTACGGATTCCGGTACCTTCGACTACTTCAACGAAGCGATCGTTGGTGGAGATCCCCGCGCTGACTACACCGCTAGTGAAGATGACAATATTTTGGTGCAAGGGATTGCAAACTCCAAAGGCGCTTTGGGTTATTTCGGTTTTGCGTACTATTTGGGCAACAAAGACCGCATCAACTCCGTTGAAATTATTAACCCCTCCACGGGTGAAGCGGTTCCTCCCTCTAGCGAAAACGTGGAATCCAATCGCTATGTTCCCCTCTCTCGTCCCATTTTCATTTATGTGAATGCGGATGCAGCCTCCTTCCGCAGTACCCCATTGGGCCGGAACATTCGCAGTTTCGTGAACTACTATATGAACGAAGGATCTCAGTTTGTAGAAGAAGTGGGCTATATCCCCCTGCCCGAGAAAGCTTATAGCCTTGGCTTTCGGAACTTCAACCTGGGCCGTACCGGTAGTCGTTTTGTCGGTCGCGAAACCGTTGGAGTCAAAATTGAGGACATCCTCGAATTAGAAGCCCAATAATTACTGCAAATAATCCCGTTGCGATTCCCTAGAACTGGGGAATTTGAGGATAGCTGCACATCATGTTTCGGATACGTCTGTCCAGATTGTCTGGTTCAGACGTATCGTGGTAACAAAATAGCGTCATTAACCTGGGAGCCTCTTAAAGCGGTGCAACAACAGAAACGAACCTCCTTCTCGATCTTGCTAGTGCTGATCAACCGTCCGATGTTGGCGTTATCTGTTTTAATACACATTGGCCTGCTCTCTATTCCGTTACCGGAGAAAACCGAATCGGCGGCTGAGGATATTCCTGAAGAGATGGCTGCGAATCTTTCTCAAATCACCTTAGCGAGTTCTCCCTTGGTAGAAGAGACTCCCCTCGCAGTTCCCACCCTAGATCCCACCCCCACCGCTACACCCACGAGTACTCCTGATGTCTCTCAGGCCCCCCGCCCCCCCAAAAAATTCACCCCCACCCCTACCCCTAGGGCCACAGCCACTCTTAAACCAACTCCAACTCCAACCCCACCACCCACCACTCCAGAAGCAGTTGTAGAAACCCCATCAGAAACCCCGCCTACTGCAGCAACAGTTCCCCCTCAGGTTCCCGTTCCCACACCACCCTCATCCCCTGAAACCCCACCCCCGCCACCCGTTGGATTGGAAGATCCCACGGCGGGGCTTTCCCGGGCGGAAGTACGGGCTCAATTTGCGGAGTTCCGCCTCAAACTGCGGGAATCAGACAGTGACCAAGTTTATCCAGCTTTACTGGATCAACCCAGTGCTTTTTTTGGGGCAGATGTGTCCTCGGCAGAGATTGCTAGCCAAGATGATTGTCTGCCCTTGATGATCTATTGTTGGTGGCAACCACTAGAAACTCCTCGCAATATGTTAAGGCTTCTGAAAGAGCAAAATTTTCTGGCCAATTTAGCGTTTGAGGAAATTTCTGAAGGGTATGCCCAGGGAAACCTCTATCATCTGGTGAACAAGGGGACGGGAGCCCCCACGACTTACTATGTAACGTTAACTAAACCTAAAGGTGCAACCGCTACAGGGACTTTAGTGGGTTTTTGGACTATTAATCCGAGGGATTTTGTATTGGAGTAAGGTGAAATCCCTCTTCTGGAATAGTACGGTCAGAGAATTTTGGGTAGTAAAGTGGTTTGGGATACCGATCCTCGTATTCTTTTATGGTTCTTGGCATTCTTGGAAGAAGTTAAACCTTGAGGGGAACGACCTAAAAGTACTCTAGGGAAGGATTGGGCGTGATTCGATCCGCTACCTGCTCCAGGGTCATACCCGATGGATAAGCCTGGCCCGATCGGGTAATTTGCTCAATTTGGATCCGGTAGGGTTGCTTATTCTGTTGAGAAAAGCGCTGCTCATCTTGCAACTTTTCCGAGGGAATACGATCGCCTAGGATAATCGAGACCTCGCCCGTCCTACCGGGTTGACCATCCCTACCGTGATCTCCAGGAGCACCATTTTCTCCCGATCGAGCGAAAAATTGAGAACGACGAGCCACGCCATTATATTGCCAGGTATATTCAACATTGTCCTGAGCCCTGGCAATCACGGGATCGGGGCGATAAGAATACCGATCCAATCCGGCATCGCCAGTACACCGTCGTAATTGGTGCTTATGTGCCACCCAAGCAGACTCCGGCAGCGTAATGGGGCGCTTG
Organism: Prochlorotrichaceae cyanobacterium; assembly: GCA_049455215.1. GTDB lineage: Bacteria > Cyanobacteriota > Cyanobacteriia > Prochlorotrichales > Prochlorotrichaceae > JBEAPM01. The sequence goes on along the minus strand of JBMTZC010000220.1, from coordinate 128 downwards.
TATAGTGTCCAACGGCACTGATAGACCGTCCAGGTACTCTGAGCCGTAGGGCATCCTAATCCTCCGATTGCACCTCGGGGGGGGGGGGGGGGGGGGGGGGGGGGGGGGGGGGGGGGGGGGGGGGGGGG